>NZ_AP024660.1:4364028-4691366 GCF_019977395.1 Arthrobacter sp. NicSoilC5
AGTGGCAGCGACCAGCACCGCCGCCCCGGGAATCACCATCAGCCTCAGCCCCGAAAGCACCCTGGACCTCGACGCCGTCGACATCCCCCTGGACAGCAGCAACCTGGCCTACAAGGCGGCCGCCATCATGGCCGACGTCTCCGAACACGCCACCGGCGTGCACCTGGAGATCACCAAGCGGGTCCCGGTGGCCGGCGGCATGGGCGGCGGATCGGCCGACGCCGCTGCCACGCTCCTGGCCTGCGACGCCCTCTGGAACAGCGGGCTGTCCCGCGAGGAACTGGCACACCTTGCAGCGGAACTGGGTGCCGACGTCCCCTTCTCTCTCCTGGGTGGAACCGCCGTCGGACTTGGCCTGGGCGACGAACTCTCTCCGGCCCTGGCCAAGGCGCAGACCCACTGGGTCCTGGTGGTGGCCGACTACGGCCTCTCCACTCCCGAGGTCTACCGGACGCTGGACCGGTTGCGCGACGCCGAGGGAATCGACGCCGGGGAACCCACCGGTGTTGACCCGAAGATCCTGGCGGCGCTGCGGGGCGGCGACGCGGAATCCCTGAGCCGCGTGCTGGTCAACGACCTGCAAAGGGCGTCCATTGAACTCTCGCCTGCGCTGCGCGATACGCTGGGAATCGGCGAGTCCCACGGCGCCATGGCGGGCATGGTCTCCGGATCCGGCCCCACCGTGGCTTTGCTGGCCGAGGATTCCGTGGCAGCCGCTGCCCTCGCAGAGGACCTGCAGCGCTACGGCCTGACAGCACTCGCCGTCCACGGCCCGGTCCCGGGCGCGCGCATCATCTCCGACACCCTCCTTTAATACTTCCAGTCCGGCAGCAGAAAGCAGTTCCCTTTGGCACACCTTCTTGGCGGCGAAAACCTCACGGTTTCCTACGCAACCCGCACCGTCCTGGACGGCATCACCCTGGGACTGGAGGAGGGGGACCGGATCGGCATGGTGGGCCGCAACGGTGACGGCAAGTCCACCCTGATGCGCCTGCTGTCCCTGCGCTCCACCCCGGACTCCGGCCGTGTCACCAAACGCGGCGACGTCAACGTGGGATACCTGGACCAGAGCGACGTACTCGACGGCGACCTCACGGTGGGTGCTGCGATCGTAGGGGACCAGGCGGACTACGAATGGGCCCGCAACCCCCGCATCCGGGAAATCATGGGCGGCCTGGTGTCCGACGTCGACTGGCACGCCAATGTCCACGCCCTCTCCGGCGGCCAGAAGCGGCGGGTGGCCCTGGCCAAGCTGCTCATCGAGGACCACGACGTCATCATGCTCGACGAACCCACCAACCACCTCGACGTCGAGGGCGTTGCCTGGCTGGCCCGGCACCTGAAGACGCGCTGGCGGCCCAACCAGGGCGCCTTCCTGGTGGTTACCCACGACCGTTGGTTCCTCGACGAAGTCTGCACCAAGACCTGGGAGGTCCACGACGGGATCGTGGACCCCTTTGAAGGCGGTTACGCCGCCTACGTCCTGGCCCGGGCCGAACGGGACCGGATGGCATCCGTGGTGGAGGGCAAGCGCCAGCAACTGGTCAAGAAAGAACTCGCCTGGCTGCGCCGGGGTGCCCCTGCCCGGACCGCCAAGCCGAAGTTCCGGATCGAGGCAGCCAACGCGCTCATCGCCGACGTGCCGGCTCCGCGTGACTCCATGGCGCTGAGCAAGATGGCCACCGCCCGCCAGGGCAAGGACGTCCTGGACCTTGAGAACGTGTCCCTGAACTTCCAGGGCGGCGACGACGGCAGGAAGCTCTTCGACAACATCACCCTCCGGCTGGCCCCGGGGGAGCGGCTGGGCCTGGTGGGCGTCAACGGCGCCGGCAAGACCACCCTCCTGAAACTGCTCAACGGCGAGATCGCGCCCGACGCCGGGAAGCTGAAGCGCGGCAAAACAGTGGTCACCGCGGTCCTCACCCAGGAGGTCAAGGAGCTCGACGACGTCGCTGACCTGCGTGTCATTGAGGTCATTGAGCGGGAAAAGCGTTCCTTCAACGTGGGCGGCAAGGAATTCACGGCCGGCCAGCTGGTGGAGCAGCTCGGGTTCACCAACCAGAAGCAGTGGACGCCGGTGAAGGACCTCTCCGGCGGTGAGCGCCGCCGCCTGCAGCTCCTCCGGCTGCTGGTGGGCGAACCCAACGTGCTGATGCTCGACGAGCCCACCAACGACCTCGACACCGATACCCTCGCCGCCGTCGAGGACGTCCTGGACGGCTGGCCGGGCACCCTGGTGGTGGTCAGCCACGACCGCTACCTGCTTGAACGGGTGACCGACCACCAGATGGCACTGCTCGGCGACGGCAAGCTGCGCGGCCTGCCGGGGGGCGTGGACCAGTACCTTGAACTGCGCGAGTCAGCCTTGGCCGGCTCAACCGTGACCGGCGGCGGAAACCCCGTCACCAGCGCCGGGCAGGCGCAGGCTGCCGGGGGGACCGGTGCGGGTCCCTCCGAGGCCGAGAAGCGCGACGCCCGCAAAGCCCTCAACAGGATCGAGCGCCAACTCAAGAAGCTCGACCAGGAGGAAAAGAAGCTTCACGACGCCATGGTGAAGACCACCGAGGCCGGCGACTTCGACAAGCTCGCCGACCAGAACAAGCAGCTTAAAGACCTCACGGACGAAAAGGACGCCCTGGAACTGGAGTGGCTGGAGTCCTCGGAACTCCTGGGCGACTGACCCCCTTCGCCGCGGACGGAACCACGGCAAGGCTTAGGGTTCAGACTGCAGCTCAGGGTCCTTCTTGAGGCCGGTCAGGCCGTTCCAGGCGAGGTTGACCAGGTGCGCGGCAACGGTCTGCTTGTCGGGCTGGCGGCTGTCCTGCCACCATTGCCCCGTCATCGCCACCATGCCCACGAGCATCTGGGCGTACATGGCGCCGTCTTCGCCGCTGAGGCCGCGGCGGGAGAATTCGTCGGAGAGGATGTGTTCCACCCGGGCGGTGACGTGGGACAGCAGGGTGGAGAAGGCGCCCTCGGGCTGTGAGGGCGGAGCGTCGCGCATCAGGATCCGGAAGCCCTCCGTGCGTTCCTCGATGTAGGTAAGCAGGGCCAGGGCGGCGCGTTCCACGAGGACGCGGGGCTTGGCTTCCTCGGTGAGGGCAGCGTTGACCGCGTCCAGCAGGATGTGGAATTCGCAGTCCACTACTTCGGTGTAGAGGCCTTCTTTGGAACCGAAGTGTTCATAGATGACCGGTTTGGACACTCCCGCGCAGGCTGCAATCTCCTCGATGGTGGTCCCGTCCAGCCCGCGGACGGCGAAAAGGCCGCGGCCGACGTCGATCAGCTGGCTCCGGCGCTGCAGGCCGGTCATCCGCATCCGCGGAAGGTTGTTGCTCACCTTCCCATCATGCCCCACCGCCGGCGGCGGTATTCAGCGGGGCGGGCGGGAGCTGAGCGCCCCGTGTCGCGCGGGGCCCTGAACACGTGGCAAAATAGGGACTTGTGCCCCGGGCCTTGAGTCCTCCGGCACGGTCCGCTCTGGTGTAACGGCAGCACCCCGGCCTTTGGAGCCGTGGAGTATAGGTTCGAATCCTATGGGCGGAACTGCTGCGCGGGGCGCGATCATGAGGATGGCACCCGGTGCCCGGCGGCCTGGCCCGCCGGACGCCGTCAAGCGCCAGCACAATCAAGCAAGGAGAGCCCGTACGTGATCCCCGAGAATGCCGGCCCGGCCGCTGTAATCGTTCTGGCAGCAGGCGCCGGTACCCGGATGAAGTCGCGTACCCCCAAGATCCTGCATGAGATCGGCGGCCTCTCCATGGTGGGCCACGCCCTCCGTGCGGCCCGCGGCATCGCCCCGCAAAGGCTTGCGGTTGTGGTGCGCCACGAACGCGACCTGGTGGCCGGCCACGTATCGGCCCTCGACCCCGACGCCGTCATTGTGGACCAGGACGACGTGCCCGGCACCGGCCGCGCCGTGGAAGCCGCCCTGCATGCCCTGCACGCGGATGAGGACCTGGCTGGAACCGTAGTGGTCACCTACGGTGACGTGCCCCTGCTGTCCGGCGACCTGCTGAAGGAACTCGTTGCCACCCACGAACGCGAAGGCAACGCCGTCACGGTCCTCACGGCGGTCCTGGACGACGCCGCCGGCTACGGCCGCATCCTTCGCGGTGAGGACGGCTCCGTCACCGGCATCCGCGAACACAAGGACGCCTCCGAGGCCGAAAAGCTGATCCGGGAAGTCAATTCCGGGATCTACGCCTTCGACGCCGCCGTGCTCCGCGAGGCGCTGGCCAAGGTGACCACCGACAACGCCCAGGGGGAGAAATACCTCACCGACGTGCTGGGACTCGCACGCGAGGCAGGCGGCCGCGTTGCCGCCGTCGTCACGGCTGACCGCTGGCAGGTGGAGGGCGCCAATGACCGCGTCCAGCTCGCCGCCCTCGGCGCCGAGCTGAACCGCCGCACGGTGGAAGCCTGGATGCGTGCCGGCGTCACTGTCGTGGACCCCTCCACCACCTGGATCGATTCCTCCGTCACCCTGGACGAGGACGTCCGGCTCCTGCCCAACACCCAGCTGCACGGCACCACCACGGTGGCCAGGGACGCCGTCGTGGGCCCCGACACCACCCTGACCGACGTCGAGGTCGGCGAGGGCGCCACGGTGGTCCGCACCCATGGCTCCGGCTCGGTGATCGGCCCGCGCGCCGCCGTCGGCCCCTTCACCTACCTTCGCCCCGGCACCGTCCTGGGCGAAAAGGGAAAGATCGGCGCCTTTTACGAAACCAAGAACGTCACCATCGGCCGTGGCTCCAAGCTGTCCCACCTGGGGTATGCCGGGGACGCCGAAATCGGCGAGGACACCAACATCGGCTGTGGCAACATCACGGCCAATTACGACGGCGAGAAGAAGCACCGCACGGTGATCGGCTCGGGCGTCCGGACAGGCTCCAACACGGTCTTTGTTGCCCCGGTCACCGTGGGGGACGGCGCCTACAGCGGCGCCGGCGCGGTGATCCGCAAAGACGTACCGGCCGGTGCCCTGGCGCTGAGCATCGCTGCACAGCGCAACACCGAAGGCTGGGTTCCGGCGCACCGCCCCGGAACCCGCTCCGCCGAACTGGCCCAGGCGGCCACCAATGACTCCTCAAGTACCCCGGCATCTACAGAAGAGGGCAAGTAACAATGAGCGAAATTACGGCGCACGGCGAGAAGAAGCTGGTGCTTGCCTCCGGGCGGGCCCATCCGGAGCTGGCCCGGGAAATCGCCAAGGAGCTCGGCACCGAACTCCTCCCGCTGGATGCCTACGACTTCGCGAACGGCGAGATCTACGTCCGCGCCGGCGAGAGTGTCCGCGGCACCGACGCCTTCGTGATCCAGGCGCACCCCGCCCCGCTGAACAACCACCTGATGGAACAGCTGATCATGATCGATTCGCTGAAGCGGGCCTCTGCCAAGCGGATCACCGTGGTTTCGCCGTTCTATCCCTATGCCCGCCAGGACAAGAAGGGCCGCGGCCGCGAACCCATCTCCGCCCGGCTGGTGGCGGATCTCTACAAGACCGCCGGCGCCGACCGCATCATGAGCGTGGACCTGCACACCTCCCAGATCCAGGGCTTCTTCGACGGCCCGGTTGACCACCTGATGGCCATTCCGCTGCTGGCCGACTACATCCGGACCCGCGTGGGCTCGGACAACATCACCGTTGTGTCCCCGGACACCGGCCGCGTCCGCGTCGCCGAACAGTGGGCCGAACGCCTGGGCGGGGCACCCCTTGCCTTCGTCCACAAGAGCCGCGACCTCACCGTCCCCAACCAGGCCGTCTCCAAGACCGTCGTGGGCCAGATCGAGGGGCGCACCTGCGTCCTGATCGACGACATGATCGATACCGGCGGAACCATCTCCGGCGCCGTCACCGTCCTGAAGAACGCCGGCGCCAAGGATGTCATCATCGCCGCCACCCACGCCGTCTTCTCCGACCCCGCCGCCCGCCGCCTCTCGGAGTCCGGCGCGCGCGAAGTGGTGGTCACCAACACGCTCCCGCTCGGTTCGTCCCAGCGCTTCCCGCAGCTCACGGTCCTTTCGATCGCGCCACTGATCGCCCGGGCCATCCGCGAGGTGTTCGACGACGGATCGGTCACCAGCCTCTTCGACGGCAAGGCCTAGGACAGTACTTGACGAAACCCTGCCGGCAGGAGCCGGCGGGGTCTGGGCCTACACCGCCCCCTGAGCTTGCGAGCTCAGGGGGCGGTGCGGATTAAAGGAAATGGTCCCCGCACTGGTAGGCTTTTAGGCGATACCTTGGCGAGGGAGGGCATAACCTCCGTTATCGACTGGGTCTGCGTCCCTCCTACGGGGACTGCCTTCTTGAAGGGCCGCCTTCCGGCCGCCCGGCGTTGAAGGTCACACCAGACCTCCGCCCTTGCTGAACCCCGTTTAGTCTTCAAGGAGATTTCCATGTCTGAGCAGAAGCTCGCAGCAGAACTGCGCACCGAATTCGGCAAGGGCTACGCCCGCCGCGCCCGGATGGCCAACCTGATCCCCGCCGTCATCTACGGCCACGGCGCAGACCCCATCCACGTGACCCTGCCGGCAAAGGCCACCACCCTGGCCGTCCGCACCCCCAACGCCCTGCTGTCCCTGGACATCAACGGCGAAGGCCACCTGGCCCTGGTCAAGGACGTCCAGCGCGATCCCGTAAAGCAGATCATCGAGCACATCGACCTCCTGACCGTCCGCCAGGGCGAGAAGGTCACGGTTGACGTTCCGGTCCACGTTGAAGGCGAATCGGCCCCCGGCACCGTCCACAACCTGGAACTGACGGTCGTCTCCCTCGAGGCCGAGGCCACCCACCTGCCCACCGCCATCGAGGTCAGCATCGAAGGCCGCGCCGCCGGCGAGCACATCCACGCCTCCGACCTGGTCCTGCCCAAGGGCACCGTCCTCCTGACCGACGCCGAGGCACTCGTGGTGAACATCTCCGAGGCCGTCGAAATCGCCGAGGAAGGCGAAGAAACCGAAGCTGCCGCAGAAGGCGCAGCAGAGGAAGCTCCCGCAGCCGAAGAAGAAGCAGCCGAGTAACCACTCCGCCGTTTCCCGCAGTGGCCGGACCTCCAGGGGTCCGGCCACTGCCATGTCCGCAGGCCGGCGTCCTTCTATGCGCTGCCATCCTGTCCACGCCGTCCCCCTAGGATTGAACCCATGACAGACACCTGGCTGATCGTCGGCCTCGGCAACCCCGGCGCGCAGTACCAAGGCAACAGGCACAACGTAGGCCAGATGGTGCTCGATGAAATTGCGGGCCGCATCGGGGCCGGCTTCAAGACCCATAAGGCCCGGGCCCAGGTCCTTGAAGGCCGGCTGGGCATTGGTGGGCCCAGGGTGGTCCTGGCGAAGCCGATGAGCTACATGAACGTTTCCGGTGGGCCGGTCTCCGCCCTCGCCAACTTCTATGGCATCGCCGCAGACCATGTGGTCGCGGTACACGACGAGATCGACATCCCGTTCAACACGGTCAAACTCAAGCTCGGCGGCGGGGAAGGCGGCCACAACGGTTTGCGGGACATCTCCAAGGCGCTCGGCACCAAGGACTACCTGCGGGTCCGTGTAGGGGTGGGCCGTCCGCCCGGCAGGATGGACACCGCCGACTACGTATTGCGAGACTTTGGCACCGCGGAGCTCAAGGAACTGCCCTTCCTGCTGGACGACGCAGCCGATGCCGTAGAGTCCCTCCTCCGTGACGGGCTCACTGCCGCCCAGCAGAAATTCCACCCTGCCAAAGCGGCCTCACCACAGACAGAAACGTAAAAGTTCCCTCCGGCCCTGTTTCCGTGTCTGTGGCACAGGGTACTCTTCTTCCTATGCGGGGGAGCAATGGGGCTACATCCCGCTATTGCAGGATGTAGGGGAAAAGTTCATGTCGATCGAGCCACTCAGCTGGGGACGTGGGTCAACGCCGCAAGGTGACGGGCTGCCCACGCCGACCTCCGGGGCCCCGGAGGGCCAGCAATGGTCCATGCCTGCACGAAGCGCCAACCTCGACGCCGTCCGCACCGCCCTGACCAGCGAAAACTCCCTGGGTGTTGTGATCACCGGTGCCAGGGGAGTGGGTAAGTCCTCCTTGGCCCGCGCAGCAGTTGCGGACCTCGGTCCGGACGTCTGGTCATTGCAGCTCCGGAGCGGGCCTTCGGGCTCCACCACCCCGTACGGCTGCCTGTCGTTCCTGCTGGCCCGGCTGCCGCAGGCCTACATGGGGTCGCCCACCGCCATCCTGCGCGGCATCACCTCGCTTATCCGCAGCGACGCCGCCGGAAGGCCCTGCGTCATCACGCTGGACACCTCCACCAGCATCGACGACATGAGCGCCGGCGTGCTGCTGAACGTCCTGCTGACCGGTACGGCGAAAATTGTTGCAGTTGCCCCCAATTCCAGTGACTTGCCGGCGGATTTCCACTGGCTGCTCACGGAACGGAAGCTGACCGAAGTACGGCTCAGCAACCTCAACGAGCTGCAGACCAGGCAGGTCCTGCTGTCCCTGCTGGGCCACCGCGTCGCTTCCTCACTGGTCAGCACCTACCACCAGATGGTGGGTGGAAATCCCTTGCTGCTCAAAGCCCTGGTCACCGAACAGCAGCTCTCCGGAAACCTTGTCCTGTCTGATTCCGTCTGGACGCTGCGGGACAAGGTGGTTCTCGACGGCGCTGCCAGCCTTGATGACATCGTCCGTTCCCGGTGGTCGCGGGAAACACCCGGAACCCGCGAGGTCATCGAGATGCTCTCCTGCGCCCGGCGGGTGGAGCTCTCCAGCCTCACCGCCATTTACGGCGCGGACGTGGTCGCTGACATGGAAGACGGCGGCCTGCTGGAGATTGATGACTCCGAGCACCGCTGGGTGTCGCTGCGGGAGAAATACATCGGGGACGTCGTGAGGACCTGGCTGAGCATTTCCCGGCGGCGGGAGCTTCGCAACGTTTTGCTGGGCGGCCGGGAGCCGGATCCGGCAGCCATGACGGTGGAGGAACTGATGTCCTTTGCCGCCTGGACCCACGAGTGCGAGGCCGAGCTGGCTCCGGCGCTGGCGCTGGCGGCGGCCCAGGCCGCGGTCCAGCTCTTCGATCCCCGTTTTGCTTTGACCTACGCGGATATGGTGCAGAGGACCGACGCCGGGTGGGCGTCCGCGCAGCGGCAAAAGGCCGCGGCGTATCTTCAGTTGGACCTGCCGGTCCAGGCCCTCTCCGCCCTGGAGGATATTTCCCAGCCAGAACTTGAGGCCCTGGACTTTGAGGAATATGCCCAGGTAGTTGCCGCCAAAGCGCGGGTCATGCGCTCCCTTCCGGAGCAGGCGGCCAAGGTCCCGGAATTGCTCGCCTCCGCCCGGGAACGGCTGGACCGGACGGCCCAGGGGTCTTCCTGGCCCGCGCCGGCAGCAGTGGCGGCGAACCGCATCTCCTTGAGTGAATTCGAATACCAGGCCCATGCCGGTGAGTACGCTGCCATGATCCCCGCGCTCGAACGTGCGGCCGATCCCGCCGTCAACCCGGACACCGAGTTCCGGCTCCAGTCCTCGATCACCCTGATGGGCGCCCTCGCGCTGACCGGTCGCGAGATGGACGCACTGGGCCTTATGCGGCAGCTTGGCGGCCAGCTCACCGACGCCTCGCACATCGTCGGCCTCCGTGAGCGCTACATCAGGGAGGCCTACTTCGTCCTGCTGGTGGCGGGGCAGTGGCGGCGCTGCATCGATCTCCTCACGCCCTTCAGCGCCGGCCAGCCCCACCGGCTGCCGTACCGCAGCGCCGCCACCGAGCTCGCTGCCGGGGTGGCCTTTGCTTTTTCCGGCCGCGGCGAAGCCGCCCTGGAGCCCCTGATCTCCGCTGCAGCCCAGCTGGAGCTGCAACCGGTCCAGGCGGCGCTGCGAACCGCGTACGCGGCCACGGCGCTGGCTTATGCGCAGACCGGCAACGCTGCGTTCGCCCGCAAGTACCTCACCAAGCTGCAACGGACTTCCGGCAAGGCAGGATTTGCCACGGAGAGCATCATCGAGTTCTGTGCGCTGGTCGCCGGCCGGTGGCTGGGAGACTCGGAAGCGGTGGCCGGCCTCAAGCAGGGTGCCCGCCGTAACCTGGAGGCGGGCAGGCACACCATCGCCGGCCTCTACCTGCTGGCAGCAACCGTGAACGGCAGCGATACCGACTTCCGTCTTCTGGAGGACATCGCCGGTCACAGGCAGGGCCCGCTGGCGGAAGTGTCACGGCTGATCGCCGTCGGAAGCAGGACAAAGGATGCCAAGGCCCTGCTCGCTGGCGGCGAACTCGCGGCCACGCTCGAACTCGACGCCGTGGAAGCCCGATGCATGGCACTTGCGGTGGATTTCGCCCGCCAGGAGGGGGACGCCCTCTCTGCACGGACGGCGCAGGCACGGCTGGACATCCTGGCCGCCACAGTCTCCAACCTGCCGATCGTGCCCAGCAGCGGGAGCCCGCTGCTGACCAGCCGGGAACGGCAAATTGCCCGCATGGCCGGCCGCGGCGCCTCAAACCGTGACATCGCCATGGAAATGGGTGTGTCAGTCCGCACCGTTGAAGGCCATCTGTACCAGGTCTTCACTAAGCTGGGCGTGACTTCAAGGGGTGATCTGACTGGACTCGTCTAATGGCCACAAGCCGCCGGCTGCGCACCGGCTCCTGACCGGCCGCCGGGAGCCGGTGGACCGGATCTGCAACATGGTGCGGAACGGCACCCACCAGGCCGTCTTCATCATGGCCGGCGCGGGCATTGGAAAGTCGGCAGTGACTGACGCCGTGACGGAGCGCCTCGCCGGGAGCATGAGTATCCTGCGCATCCACGCCAGCTCGGCCCTGGCAGGGGTGCCGTTCGGGGTCCTGACTCCCTATACGGGGGAGCTCACGGCGGAGGAGTCCGTCTCACCCGTCGCGGTGCTCCGTTCCATGTGGTCATACTTCGAGAAGCTGAAGGGCGGCAACGGAGCTCCTGTCCTGCTTGCCGTGGACGATGCCCACCACCTGGACGACGCATCGGCAGGCGTGCTGGCCGAGGTGATCTCGGCCGGCTGGGCCACCGTGGTGGCGGCCGCCCGTCCCCGGCCCGGCCTGCCGCAGCCGTTGGACCAGCTGTGGTACGACGGTCTTGCCGAGCGCGTGGACCTCCGTCCCCTCAACCGCGAACAGATTGAAGAGGTCCTGGCCCACGCCCTTGACGGGACAGTCCCTGGAGCGACTGTGGACGCCATTTGGAATGCGTCGGGAGGCAACCCCCGGATACTCGATGCCCTGCTCCATGACTCTGCTGAGGCCGGCGTCCTCGCTAAACGCAACGGAATCTGGATGCTGCTGGGCTCCCTGCCCGCGGACGGGCCACGCCTCGCAGCGGTGGTGGCCAAGGACCACCTCCGGCGCGGGCCCGAGGAACAGGAAGCCCTGAAGCTCATCGCCCTCGCAGGGCCGGTGGGCAGGAAAGTCATCGAAGACATCAGCGGGGCTGCGGTGGTCCGTTCACTGCTGGACCAGCAAATGATCGTTGAAGCGCCCGGCATCCCGGCCGAGCTTGCCATCTGGAACGGGCTCTTTGCCGGCGCCATCAGGAATACTGTCTCCGTCTCCCGCAGCCTCCAGCTGCTGGAGAAGGTCAAGGCCCACCAGGACCCCACCCTGCTGCAGGGGGAGGGCCGGCTGCGATCCGTGGAGTGGGCCCTGGAGTGCGGACTCCGGGTCAGTGACGACGAGCTGCTGTCGGCAGCCAAAGAGGCCCTGCTGAGGTTCCGCAACCACAGTGCGCGTTCCATCGCGGCACGCATCCACCATCCTCCGCTGGTTCCGATGGCCCAGGCCATCCAGGCGCGGGCACTGTACAACGAAGGCTCCTATTCGGAGGCCGCGGCCCTCCTGGACGCCTGCTGGCTCCCGCTGGCGGGGGACACCGAGGGTCCGGCGGTTCTGCTGCTCCGGGTTTCGGCACACCAGGCCCTCGGCCACCCCCTTGGCGTGGTGGCGGAGGACGTCGAAAAGCACGCCGCACCTTCCGGCGGCGAAAAGAGCTGGCAGGAAGAACTCCTGCACCTGCTGCAGCTGGCTGCCGAGGTCAACGTCCAGGCGTTGAACGACTACGTGGACGCCATGCGGAAGCGCCGCGCAGGCTCCGGCGGCGAACCCCTCCGTGCCATGGCCGAGGGGCTGCTGGCCCATGCCCTGGCTTCCGCCGGACGCCCCGTACAGGGCCTGGAGGCTGCCCTGCTGGCAGCCTCGGAGCTTCCCCCGTTGCAGGGCAGCCTTTTTTTCTTCCCGGAGTTCGTGCTGGGGCGGCTGGTCTCCGACTACCTGGCCATGGGTGAATGGGAGTCGGCTGAGCGGGAACTCAACCACTACGCCGCCGGAAATGCACCCGGGGCCGCCACCTTCAACGGAAGCCTTGAGCTGCTCCAGGGCTACTCGCTGCTGCGGCAGGGGAGAATGGAGCGCGCCTACCAGGTGCTGCTGCCCGCCGTCGAGGCGCTGAGGCTCAATGACCCGCTGCAGCTGTACCGGTTCGGCACCGCACTGGGCTTCTACGCTGCCGCCAGGCTGGGGGACTCGGAACAGGCAAAGCGCCTGGAACAGGATCACAAAGATGCCGGTGCCGGCTGGCCCGCGCATGATCTCCTTGCTGAAGCCTACGTGTCCGCGGCTGCCGAATACCTTGCCCGGGACGGCAAGGGCCTGGCCGCCTTACAGACGCTGATGACCACCACGGAGGCGTCCGCCCGGACCGGAAACCTCCTTGAAGTCTTCGCCATGTGCTGGGACCTCGGTGACCCCTCGGTTGTCCCCATGGTGCAGACGGCCGCCCGCGGGGTGGAAGGCCGCTGGGCGGAAGCCCTGCTGACCCTGGCCACCGCTTGGGAAAACGCCGACGGCGATACCCTCATGGCAACGGCTGGCTCGCTGGAGGAGGCAGGCTTTGTCAACCTGGCCCGGGAAGCGTATGCCCGCGCCAGCACGGTACTGGAACAGGCCGGCGAACGCCGCCGGTCCCGGCAAGCCGTTGCCCAGCGCGAGAAGTGCGACCACGAACTCGGGGAACGGTTCCGGGAAGGCCGCTTCATTGCAGCGGCGCCGGCCGTCCGCCTCACCCGGCGGGAACAGGACATCGTGGAGCTGGCAGTGCAGGGGCTGACCGACCGGGAGATTGCGCAGCGGCTGATGGTCTCCGTACGGACGGTGGAGGGCCACCTGTACCGCACCTACGTCAAGCTTGGGGTCCGAAGCCGCGATGAGCTGGAGTCCGCCCTCCCCAAGTAGGTCCCGGCCGCCGCGCGCGCTGTTTTCCGCATAGCTGTCCGTTCCCAGGTCCTGTGCGCCCTCGTGCGGGTAGCCGCTGCCCGCCGGACGCAGGTTCCCGCTGCCCACGGGTCGCCGGCCGCGTAGGAGGGCCGCGCCCCGGTAGTTCTCCCCGGGGGATTCGAGTACTTCCTACTCGTGTACGGGAGGCCGCCGCAGGCTTTACTTAAGGAGGCAAAGCAAAGCGGCCGGCTGGAAGCCGCGGAGCAGGCCGAACAGGACATTGAGGCCCTCTCAACTTCCGGTCCCCACGGGGCCGGGCATAGACGGGGCCGGCGACGTCAGAGTCTTCTGAGACCGAGACTCTCCCCCCAGCCGTCGCCGGCCCTCTGCTCCCTCGGCTGAAGCCCGGGGCAGCGGTGGCGGCTGCCCCTCCCGGGCGGCCGCCACAGCCGTGTGTGGGACAATTGGGTGTCAGACATTGGCAGCCCAAGGAGTTCGTTTTGGCCGTAGTATCAACGCCAGCCACACTGGAACATGCCGTCCCTGTCATGGACAACGCCGAGGTGCTGCGCATCCGCAATGACTTCCCGGTCCTTAACCAGCTGGTCAACGGGCAGCCGCTGGTCTACCTCGACTCCGGGGCCACGTCGCAGAATCCCTTGAGCGTCATCGAAGCGGAGCAGGAGTTCTACGAGCAGCGCAATGCTGCGGTGCACCGCGGGGCCCACCATCTTGCGGTGGAGGCCACGGAGGTCTTCGAAGACGCCCGGCAGACCATTGCCGACTTCATTGGTGCCGACTACGCCGAAACCATCTGGACGTCCAACGCCACAGAAGGACTGAACCTCCTGTCCTATGCGCTCTCCAATGCCGGGCTGTGGGCTGCCCAGGGGCGCGGCGACCAAGCCCTCAGGGGGCTGGCCCTGAAGCCCGGAGACGAAATCGTGGTGACGGAAATGGAGCACCACGCCAACCTGATTCCGTGGCAGGAGCTGGCATTCCGCACGGGGGCCACGCTCCGCTACATCCCCATTGGGGATGACGGCAGCCTCCGCATGGAGCAGGCGGAAAGCATCATCGGCCCGCGCACCAAAGTCCTGGCTTTCACCCACGCGTCGAACGTCCTGGGAATCATCAACCCCGTACGGGAACTGACGGCCCTGGGACATGCCGTGGGCGCCTTGGTTGTCCTGGATGCCTGCCAGTCCGCGCCGCACCTGCCCTTGGATGTCAAGGAGCTGGACGTGGATTTCGCGGTCTTCTCCGGCCACAAGATGCTTGCCCCCACCGGGATCGGAGTGCTCTACGGGCGCCAGGAGCTCCTGGACATCCTGCCGCCGTTCCTGACGGGCGGATCCATGATCACCACTGTCACCATGGAACGGGCCGAGTACCTTCCGGCGCCGCAGCGTTTCGAGGCCGGGACGCAGCGCATCTCCCAGGCAGTTGCCCTGGCCGCCGCCGCCAACTACCTCACCGAGACGGGGCTGGACCGCATCCACCGGTGGGAGGCAGAGCTGGGCCAGCGCATGGTGGTGGGACTGGAGGGCATTCCCGGTATCAGGGTCTTGGGTCCGGCCGCCGGGCAGGAGCGGATCGGCCTTGCCGCGTTCGACGTCGAAGGTGTCCACGCCCACGACGTCGGCCAGTTCCTGGACTCACGGGGAATTGCCGTCCGCGTGGGGCACCACTGCGCCCAGCCGCTGCACCGAAGGCTTGGCCTGACAGCCACCACCCGCGCCAGCGCCTACCTCTACAACACCACTGACGACGTGGACCGCTTCCTCGAAGCCGTCGCGGGCGTCCGGGCCTACTTCCGCGCCTAGCGGAGAAGACGAAAGGTGACACCATGAGCCTTGACCAGCTGTACCAGCAAATCATCCTGGATCATTCCAAGGCCCGCCACGGCAGCGGGCTGGCCGCCACGGAAGCGCCCGAAGGCACGTCCACGGGGCAGTCCCACCAGCTCAACCCGGTGTGCGGAGACGAAGTGACCCTTCGGCTCGCCGTCCAGGAGGGAAAGGTGGCCCAGATTGCGTGGGACGGGGCCGGGTGCTCCATCTCCATGGCCTCCGCATCCGTCCTCACCGACCTCGCCGAAGGCATGACAGTGGCCGAGCTGCATGAAGTCATCGACAGCTTCCGGGAGGTGCTGCGCTCCCGGGGCAAGGTCCACGCCGATCCCGAACTGCTGGGGGACGCCGCTGCGTTCGAAGGAGTGGCCCGCTACGCAGCCCGGGTGAAGTGCGCCATGATTTCCTGGGTGGCGGCCGAGGACGCGCTCAACCAGGCGGCCTGAGCCGGACAGCAAACAGCCCGGGCCTTCCTCCAGCAGGAGGAAGGCCTGGGCTGTTTCGCGCAGACGGCGCCTGGCGTGGTCCGGCAGCCTAGCCGAGCAGGCCGAGGACGCCGATTACGGCGGTGGCCAGTCCGAGCACCATGGAGATGCTTACCAGCACCACGTGCACGGTCAGGAACCTGGTTGCCTTGCCGGCGGCATCCCTGGCGCGCGGATCCTTCATGACCCGGCGAAGGAACTGCGGCCAGACCACCAGGGACCAGACGCCGGCGATGATCAGGACCAGCGCGGCGAAGACGGGAAGCTGCATGGGGCTAGTGGCTTTCCAGCCAGGCCTGCGCCTGGGCAGCCTGCAGGTTCAGTGCCTTGGCCACCATGGGCTCGGCGGCGTCGGCGATCTTTCCGCCGAGGAAGGGTACGGAAGACTTCACGGCGCCTTCCAGCTCAACGCGGGTTCCGCCGGCGTCTGCCACCAGGCGCTGGACAGCGGTGACGTCCACCGGGGCGCCGGCAATCTTCAGCGAGATGTTGCTCTGGCGGGAGCCGTCCGCCGCGGGGGCTTCCCAGTTCTCCACCTGGGTCACCTTGAGGTGCTCACCCACGAATTTGCGGGCGATTTCGGGCAGCCGGGTGGTGGGGAGGGTGCGTACGGAGGTGGCGTTGAAGGCCCCTGCGATGTCGCCGTCCACGGTGAATGATTCCAGGGTGCCGCCCACCAGCTGGCTGACGTGGCGCTGGAAATCCTCGTTCACCAGCACAGCGGCAACGCTGTCAACGGAGTGCGGAAGGGTGGTGGTTGCGCTCAGCGCCATGGGTCCTCCTGGGACGTCGGGAAAGGATTTACGCCTCCAACATCCTACGGGGTCAGCTGGGCGCGGTCCGCATCGGCCAGTTTCTGCGCGGCCGTGGTGATGTTCCGTGCCATGGCCGGGAAGATCAGGCTGTGGAAGGGGAGGACGGCGAGCCAGTAGAGCCGTCCGCTCAGGCCCTTGGGAAAGAAAATGGCGCGCTGCCGGTAGCGGCTGCCACCGCCGTCGGGCTCAACGGACAGTTCCAGCCAGGCCCGTCCCGGCGCGCGCATCTCCGCCCGCAGCCGCAGGAGGCTGCCGTGTTCGATCTTCTCCACCCGCCACCAGTCCACTACTTCCCCCGCCACCAGCGTGTGCGGGTGCCGGCGGCCGCGGAGCAGGCCTGCGCCGCCGGTGAGTTTGTCCAGCCAGCCGCGGACCTGCCAGGCCAGGGGCAGCGAATACCAGCCGTTGCGTCCGCCGATGCCTTCGATGATGGTCCAGACATGGGCGGGATCCACGTCGCCGTGGAACGTCCGCTCGTCGATGTACACCTTGTGCCCGGCCCAGTCGGGGTCGCTGGGCAACGGATCGGAGTCGGCGCCGGCATTGGCCCACGTGGTTTCCACCTGGCCGTCCCGCTCTTTGCCCAGTGCCAGCGCCACCGCTGTCCGGTAAGGGGTCAGGCCGCCGTCGGGCTGCGGGATGTACTCGTCGACGTCGTGCTCGTTGGACACCGCGTCATGCTGCAACGACTGGACCAGCGGGACCGCCATGGACCACGGGATGGGCGTGGTCAGCGCCACCCAGATGCCTGCCAGCTTAGGCGCAGGGATGGGCAGCGCCAGCACCACCCGGTAGGGCAGGCCTGCTTCCGCAGAGTATTCCTGCATCATCCTGGCGTAGGTCAGCACCTGCCGGCAGCCGATATCGAACGTCCTGTTGATGGTGCCCTCCAAGGACGCGGCAGCCACCAGGTAGTACAGGACGTCGCGGACGGCGATGGCTTCGATCCGGTTGCGCACCCAGCTGGGCGCCGGCATCAGCGGCAGTGTTTCGGAGAGATGGCGGATCATTTCGAAGGACGCGGAGCCGGAACCGATCACCACGCCTGCCTGGAACACCACGGCGTCCACGGGGCTGTCCAGGAACACCTTGCCCACCGCCTCCCGGGACCGCATGTGGGTGGACAGCTCGACCCCTTGCGGGTGCAGGCCGCCCAGGTACACGATCCTGTGCACTCCCGCGGCGGCGGCAGCGTCCGCGGCGGTCCTGGCCATGGCCTTTTCCTTCGCTTCGAACCCGGCCCCGGCAGCCATGGAATGGACCAGGTAGTAGAAGACGTCGACGCCGGCCAGGGCTTCGCGGAGGGCATCGCCATCGTCGAGGCTGCTTTGCACGACGTCCACGTTGTCCCGCCACGGGACCCCGGCGATTTTCTCGGGGGAGCGGACCAGCACCTTCACGGTGTGGCCTGCCTCGAGCAGCCTGGGCACCAGCCGCCCGCCGATGTAGCCGGTAGCACCGGTCACGAGGACGGTCTTCGGTGTTGGCTGGGCACTCATTGCGGTCATGCTGGCTCCTGTTCGTCCCAAGCAATTCGCAGCGGCCGCCCATGAGGACGGCTGCCCGGCGAAAAGGCTGCGGAAATGGATCGGCATTGCCAGCCTAGATCCATTCCCGCGGTGATAGGCGCCGTGCCGCCATGTCGTTCCTGCGCGGTAGGCTGGGAGAACCCGGGATTCGCAGCGAATTTCGGGTTTTCGCGTTGCCTGCTTGTCTTCGATGAACACCACAGGAGCTTCCGCCATGAGTCTTCCCGGCCAGTCCGCCGCCGGCACATCCAGCACAGGCAACTCCGCCGCGCTCCCGACGCTGGACGGACTCCGCCGCGCCCTTGAACCGGACCAGACGTTCGCCCGGGTCCAGGCCGAGGCCGCCCGTGGCTTTGCCGTCCGCGGCCAGGATTACCAGATCAGTGCGCCCGCGGGCCTGCGCCCCGTGCTGCTGGCGGAGATGGCGGACGGCCTCGCCGCGGCCGCAGCAGCACAGTCCGTGGAGCCGGGCGTCGTGCTTGCCGTCACCGCCACCGGCCGTGAGGCGGAGGATCTGTCCGCAGCCCTGCGCGCCTACCTGCCTGCCGATTCGGTGGCCGAGTTTCCCAGCTGGGAGACCCTGCCGCACGAGCGGCTTTCGCCGCGTTCGGACACGGTGGGCCGCCGGCTGTCCGTGCTGCGCCGCCTGGCACACCCGGAAAGCTCGACGGCGGCCCGGCTGCGCGTCGTCGTCGCGCCCGTCCGCGCCGTGGTCCAGCCCGTGGTGGCCGGCCTCGGCGACCTGGTCCCCGTCACCCTCAAGGTTGGCCAGGACGTTCCGTTCAGCAGCGTGGTGAAGAGCCTGGCGGACGCCGCCTACGCCAGGGTGGACATGGTGACGCACCGCGGCGAGTTCGCTGTCCGCGGCGGCATCATCGACGTCTTCCCGCCCACGGAGGACCACCCCATCCGGGTGGAGTTCTTCGGCGACGAGGTGGACCAGATGCGCTGGTTCGCGGTGGCTGACCAGCGCTCGCTGTCCGCCCCCGGCATCCACCACCCCACCGAACTGCACGCCCCGCCGTGCCGTGAAATCCTGATCACCCCCTCGGTGATGTCCCGCGCGGCTACGCTGAAATCCCAGCTTCCGGCCGCCGCCGACATGCTGGAGAAGATCGCCGGCGGCATCGCGGTGGAAGGCATGGAATCGCTGGCACCTGTCCTGGTGGACGCGATGGTTCCCTTCGTGGACCAGTTGCCGGCCGATTCCATCGCCGTGGTGATCGAACCCGAGAAGGTGCGGACCCGTGCGCACGACCTCGCTGCCACCAACGAGGAGTTCCTTGAGGCGGCGTGGTCCACCGCGTCCGACGGCGGGGCCGCACCCCTGGATCTCAGCTCACAGGCGTCGGCCGCGCTGCATTCGGCGAGCTTCCGGTCGCTGGCCGAAACCCGCGGCTCAGCCCTGGCGCACGGGGTCTCCTGGTGGTCCATCACCTCGCTGGCCCAGGATGCGGAGCTGCTGCCTGAGATCGACGTCCTGAACCTGCACGCCCGGGAACCCCGCGGCTACCAGGGCGACGTTGCGGAGATGATGGACTTCATCGGCTCCCACGTCCGCGACCAGTGGCGGATCGTGGTGGCTACCGAGGGCCCGGGGCCCGCGCAGCGCCTGGCGGAACTCTTCCACGAAAACGACATCCCCTGCGCCCGGGTGGACAGCCTGGACCACGAGCCCCAGGCCGGCATCATCGAAGTGACCACCGCCGCCGTCGGCCGCGGCTTTGTCCTGGACGGGCTCAAACTTGGCCTGCTCACCGAGGCCGACCTGCTGGGCCGTACCTCTGCCGGGTCCACCAAGGACATGCGGCGGATGCCCTCCAAGCGGCGCAACGCCGTCGACCCCCTGCAGCTGGTGGCAGGGGACCACGTGGTCCACGAACAGCACGGCATCGGCCGGTTCGTGGAACTCATCCAGCGCAAGGTGGCCGGCGGCGGCGACGGCGTCCGGGAATACCTGGTGCTCGAATACGCGCCCGCCAAGCGCGGCGCCCCCGGCGACCGCTTGTTCGTCCCCACGGACCAGCTGGACCAGGTGACCCGCTACGTTGGCGGCGACGCCCCGGTCCTGAGCAAGATGGGCGGCGCGGACTGGGCCAGCACCAAGTCCAAGGCCCGCAAGGCCGTCAAGGAGATCGCCGGTGAACTGATCCGGCTGTACTCGGCCCGCATGGCCTCCCGTGGGCACGCCTTCGCCCCCGACACCCCCTGGCAGCGCGAGCTCGAGGAAGCCTTCCCGTACGTGGAGACGCCGGACCAGCTGACCACCATCAACGAGGTCAAGGCGGACATGGAGCGGGAAATCCCCATGGACCGGCTGGTGTCCGGCGACGTGGGCTACGGAAAGACCGAAATTGCGGTGCGTGCTGCGTTCAAAGCCGTGCAGGACGGCAAGCAGGTGGCGGTGCTGGTGCCCACCACCCTGCTGGCCCAGCAGCACTACGAGACCTTCACGGAGCGGTTCTCCGGTTTCCCCCTGCGCGTCAAGCCGCTGTCCCGGTTCCAGTCCGCCAAGGAGTCCAAGGAAACCGCCGAGGGCGTCAAGAGCGGCGCCGTGGACGTGGTGATCGGCACCCACCGGCTGCTGTCCAAGGACTTCGAGTTCAAGGACCTCGGCCTGGTGATCGTTGATGAGGAACAGCGGTTCGGCGTGGAACACAAGGAAGCGCTGAAGAAGATGCGCACCAACGTGGACGTCCTGGCCATGAGCGCCACCCCGATTCCCCGCACCCTGGAAATGTCCCTCACCGGCATCCGGGAAACCTCTACCCTGGCCACCCCGCCGGAGGAGCGGCACCCGGTGCTGACCTACGTTGGCCCGTACACGGACAAGCAGACCTCTGCCGCCATCCGCCGCGAGCTGATGCGCGAAGGGCAGGTGTTCCTGGTCCACAACCGGGTGTCCACCATCGAACGGACCGCGGCGAAGATCCGTGAACTGGTCCCGGAAGCACGGGTTGAGGTGGCACACGGCAAGATGTCCGAAAGCCGCCTGGAACAGATCATCGTGGACTTCTGGGAACGGCGCTTCGACGTCCTGGTGTGCACCACCATCATCGAGACCGGCCTGGACATCTCCAATGCAAACACGCTGATCGTGGACGGGGCGGACAAGTACGGCCTGTCCCAGCTGCACCAGCTCCGCGGCCGTGTAGGCCGAGGCCGTGAACGAGCCTACGCGTACTTCCTGTACCCCTCAGAGAAACCCCTGGGCGAGGTGGCGCTGGAACGGCTCAAAGCCGTCGCCGCACACAACGAGCTCGGTGCCGGCATGCAGCTGGCCATGAAGGACCTGGAGATCCGCGGTGCCGGCAACCTGCTGGGCGGGGAACAGTCCGGCCACATCCAGGGGGTGGGTTTCGACCTGTACATCCGCCTGGTGGGTGAGGCCGTGGCGGACTTCCGCGGCGAAGCCGAAGAGAAGGCCGCGGAGATGAAGATCGAGCTGCCGGTCAACGCGCACCTGCCGCACGACTACGTTCCCGGCGAACGGCTGCGCCTGGAGGCCTACCGCAAGCTCGCCGCAGCCCTCACCAACGAGGCCATCGACGAGGTCCAGGCCGAGCTGGTGGACCGCTATGGCGAGCTGCCGCTGCCCGCGCAGAACCTGGTGGGGGTGGCGCGGTTCCGTGTCGCCGCCCGTGAGGCCGGCCTGTCCGACGTGGCGCTGCAGGGCAACTTCATCAAGTTCTCCCCGGCATCGCTCCCGGAGTCCAAGACCATGCGGCTGAACCGGATGTACCCCGGGTCGCAGTCCAAGCCGGCCCTGGACGCCATCCTCATTCCCAAGCCCAAGACGGCACGGATCGGCGGCCGGGACCTTCAGGACGCCGAGATCCTGGAATGGGCCAACGGCGTCATCCGGAACATCTTTTCCGATGCCCCACTGGCGGTGAGTTAGCACTTGATGGGAGGACACCACGCCGCGTCGGGAGCCGCGGCGTGGGTAGCTGTTGCGTCCACCGGCCCGTACACGCTGGGCTGGTACCCGCTGGATCCCACCGGCATCTTGATCGGCGGCATGGCCACCGCGGGCACCGCACTGGTGTGCGACTGGGACCACCGGTCCAGCACGGTGGCCCATTCGCTGCCGCCGCTGTCCAACGTGATTGCGCGCGGCATTGAGAATGCCAGCGGCGGCCACCGGCAGGGCACGCACTCCATCCTCGGGGCGGCGTTCTTCGTGTTCCTGGCCGGCCTGGCATCGCAGGTCCACATGGACACGGGATGGGGGCGCCTCTCCGTGGGCGCCGGGCTGTTGTGCATGTTCCTGATCAACATCGCGGCGAAGGCACTGAAACTCTTTCCCAAGAGCGGTTTCATCTCCAACTGGATCTTCGCGCTGGTCATGGCCGGCCTGGTCACGGCCTACGCGCCGGAACAGTGGACCTGGCTGCCCACGTCGATGCTGATCGGGGTGGTGGTGCACATCGTCGGAGACCTCATCACCACCGGGGGAGTGCCGCTGCTGTGGCCGCTGGTGGTCCGGCCGCCGAAAATCCTCCGCCGGCTGCCCCTGCTGCGGAACATCTGGCGCTCCAACGGCGCCCTGTCCGTGCCCCTGCTGGGCCGGGCCGGTTCCAAGCGGGAATGGCTGGTGCTGATCCCGGTGAGCGCCTACGCCATGGTGGGGATGACCATGGCCGGCTGGGCCATTGCCCAGCACCACTGGGGCCGCGTGGCGGCAGCCGCAGGCGCGTGGATCAGGCTCTGGTTCTAGCCGGGGGCACCATTATCAACAGACGAAGAAGGGACCCCGGACAATGTCCGGGGTCCCTTCTTGTGCTGCTGTTCAGGCCTTTAGTGCTCGCCGGCCGAGTCGGAGCGGCCAAAGATGGTCTGCGGAAGCCAGAACGCCAGGGCGAAGAGGCCCAGGCAGACGGCCATGGGCCACGGGTTGCCCAGGGTGAGGAAGGACAGCGAGTAGATGGCGCCCAGGAACAAGGCGAAGCAGATCACGAACAGGACCACGCTGGTGGCGAGGTTGTTTTCGTTCTGCGGGGTCCGGACGGTTTCCTTGTTGGACGCCGTGTCCCTGCTGGACGCGTTGATCTGGCTGGACATGTGTTCCTCCTCGGCCCCGCGGGGCGTGATCTGTGGCGGCTTCCGGCCAGGGTCAGTAAGCGGCTGAACCCTGTTCACCCTTGACGATGGCAATTCCGGAGCTGGCACCAATTCGTGTTGCACCTGCTGCAATCATAGCCTGCGCATCGGCAAGGGACCGTACGCCACCGGAGGCCTTGACCCCCACCTCCGGGCCCACGGTCCTGCGCATCAGGGCCACGTCCTCAACGGTGGCGCCCCCGCCGTTGAACCCCGTGGAAGTCTTCACGAAGTCGGCTCCGGCCTCCACGGCAGCCTGGCACGCCAGCACCTTCTGCTCATCCGTCAGGAGGGCTGTTTCGATGATGACTTTCAGGATGGCGCCGCCCGCGTGCACGGTCTCGGCTACCGCGGCGATGTCCTCGACGAGGGCGCCCTTGTCGTTGGCCCGGGCGGCAGCAATGTTGATCACCATATCCACCTCCGCCGCGCCGTCCAGGACCGCGCCGCGGGCTTCGAACGACTTCACGTCCGTGGGAGTGGCCCCCAGGGGGAAGCCCACCACGGAGCACGTGAGGACGCCCGAGCCCCTGAGGGCGGTGGTGACGGTCTTGACCCAGAGGGGATTGACGCAGACCGACTTGAACCGGTACTCGGCCGCCTCGGCGCAGACCTTCAGCACGTCAGCTTCCGAGGCCTCGGGCTTGAGCAGCGTGTGGTCAATGTAGGAGGCGATGTCCGCGGGGCCGGCCGGGTGGGCGGTGCCTGCGTGAACGGTGGCTTCGTTGCTCATGATGGTCCTCTCGGAGGGCCTTGTGGGCCCGGCGTTGACTCGGTTTCGGGAACCATCTTGTCACAGCGGGCCGCACCGCAGCAGGCCCCACGCGGAGGCACCGGGAGCACCGGAAGCGCCCGGGACGCCCGCAGCGGGGCACGGCCGCTCAGGCCGCCTGCAGGGCCGGCGCTTCCGCTGCCGCCGTCAGCAGCTGGGTGGCGCAGGCGCCTGCCGCCGAAGCCGCTGCCACCAGCAGCCCCAGCCGCACGCCGTCGAACGCTGCCGCGTCCCCGATGGCCCAGATCCCCGGAACAGACGTGCGGTAGTCCCGGCTGATCACGATGCCACCCCCGGCTGCGGTCTGCAGGCCCGCGCTGGCGGCCAGGCCATCGCGGGAGACCCGTTCCTCAGCCAGGACAACCAGGTCACCGGTCATGCTGCTGCCATCCTCGAAGACCACGGCGGACGCGGCCACCCGGGAGGCGGAGGCACCGGATACGACCGCAGGGATGACGGCCGCAGGGCGGGCAGTGGTGCGGATGGGCCGCACACCCTTGGCCCGCAGAACCGCTTCGGCCTGTCCCGCCGCTGCTCCGGTGCCGACCAGGATCCCCACCGGGCGCCGCCCCAGCTCCCGCGCCACCTTCTGCACGCCCTTCGCGATGCGCGGTGCGTCATCGATGGTGGCATAGCTCAGGCACTGCGCGGCCCCGTCGACCGGGTTCGCCACGGGGGCGGAGCCGGTGGCGATGACCAGCTGGTCGTAGGCGAACTCCATGCCGTCAGCCGTTGCCACCGTGCGGTTGACCGCGTCGATGTGGCTGGCAGGCTGGCCAAAGCGTACGGAAACCTGGGGGAGCAGAGCCAGCTCCAGCAGTTCGCCGGGGGTGTCATCGCGGTTGCTCAGCACGGTGATGGTGCCGGCGAACCGGGCACGGTCCAGTTGCGCCACCAGGGCCTGCGCAGCGGGGCCGGCGCCGGCAATGACGATGCGGGTTGCGGTGGAGGTGGACGGTGAGGGTGCCGGAGCGGACATGTGCTGGCCCTTTCGCTGGCGGCCGGTAAGCGGCCGGAACTTCGTGATGGAAAACAGCGTAGGCGCGCGTCTTTTCCGGGGTGTTTCCCCTCAGTTGCTGTTTAACGGGCCCGTGTTCGCCAGTATTTACCGGCCGGTAACAGAACCCGTGACGCACCTCTCATTCGTCCGTCCGCCGACACAAAAGCCGCCGCGCCGGGCGCTGGGCGCCCGGCCGCGACCACCTAGACGCGGATCCGGTATCCGCGCTTGACTACGGTTTCGATCAGCTTGCCGTCCGGCAGCGAGGACCGCAGGCGGCTCACGGTCATGTCCAGCGCGTGGACGGAGCCGCGCAGTTCCAGCAGGTCGGACAGCGATTCGCGGGACAGGACCGCTCCGCCGGCGCCGAGCAGGGCACGCAGGAGCAGCAGGGGAGCCGGTGCCAGTTCCACCTGCTGGCCGTCGATGCGCAGGCTCCGGCCCCGAAGCTCGATGCTCCCGGAGCGGGTCTCCAGCCGCCGGACGTGGTTCAGTGCCAGGTGCTCGCACACCAGCCGGATGAGGGCGCCCATCCGGAACCGCTCCGGGATGAGCGGCGTGATCCCGGCGTCGAGGAGGGGCTGGGCCGTGACGGGACCCACCACGGCCGTGGTGACGTTCAGTTTCAGGCTCTCCACCAGCTGCTTGTAGAGCCCCATCTCATGGGCCGTGCTCCACATGGCGTCCACGGCGGGGGCGCTGGTGAAGGTCAGGACGTCCAGGTTGCCGGTGCAGGCGGCGTCGATCAGCCGCGGAAGCCTGTCCTCGCCGTCGGGCTTGACCCAGCGGTAGGGCGTGACTGTCAGGACCGTGGCGCCGGACATGCGCAGGCGCTCGATTTGCCGCACATCGGTGTAGCCGTGCAGCTGCATGGCAACGGTTTTGCCGCGGACGCCCTCGGTGAGCAGCATGTCCACCAGGGTGGAGGTGGTTTCGTCGCTGCTGATGCCGACGTCGGCAAGGCCCGCCGCGCGCACCGCACCGCGGGCTTTCGGTCCCCGGACGAACATGCGGCAGCTGCCCAGCGTCTCCAGCAGCTCGTCGCCGATCCCGAAGGAATCCGCTGCCTCGCACCAGCGGCGCATGCCATACGCGGTGGTGGCGATGCAGAGATCGGGTTTGGCCGCGATGATGGCCCGGGTGTCCTCGATGAGGCGCATGTCCTCCTGGACGGGGGCGATCTTCAGTGCGGGGGCGTGCAGCACTTCGGCGCCGCGCCGTTCCAGGGCCTCGATCAGGTCGCGGGACCGCCGGTCCGAGGTGACGCCGATGCGGAATCCCTCCAGCGGCGACTCCGCGGCGTCTGTGGATTCTTCAGCCTGCGGTGATTCGGCCGGTGCAAGTGCAGTCATGGGGGTCAATCCTTTCATGATCCCAGCAGCGAGGCCGCCAGCCGGTCCAGGTCGGCGGCGGCAGCGGCGTGCTGCTGGTTGGCTTCAGCCACCCGCACCACCTCACCGATCACCAGCACGGCCGGGTTGCTGCAGCCGGCCGCGGCAGAGGTGATGGTGCCCAGATCGGCGATGGTGGTGCGCTGGCCCGGCCGGTATCCGCGTTCCACCACGGCCATGGGCATGTCCGGGCGCATCCCGGCACGGCGGAGGCCGGCGGCGAGCTGGTGGAGGGTGCCGATGCCCATGAGCACCACGATGGTGCCGCCCAGGCCGGCCAGGTGGTGGTGCTCTTTTTCGGTCAGCGGGGCGTGCCCGGAAACCACCGTGAACATATGGCTGACTTCCCGGTGGGTGACCGGGATGCCAGCAGCGGCGGGCACCGAGATGGCGCTGGTCACGCCGGACACCACCTGGACCTGGACGCCAGCGGCCACGCATGCGGCTACTTCCTCGCCTCCGCGGCCGAATACGTAGGGGTCCCCGCCCTTGAGGCGGACCACATTGTTCCCGGCCAGTGCACTTTCCACCATCAGCTTTTCGATATCCGACTGGCTGACCTTGTGGTGCCCCGGCTTCTTCCCCACATCCACGAGTTCCGCGGACGTCAGCAGCGGCAGTTCCTGGTACGGAGCGAGGCGGTCATAAAACACCACGTCCGCATCGCGCAGCGCCCTGACGGCGGCCACGGTGAGGAGGTCGCTGGTGCCCGGCCCGCCCCCTACCAGGGTGACGTGCCCGGCGGCACCGGCGGCAGGTTCGGCAGCGACCGGGATGCCTGCGTCCCGGCAGCGGTCCAGGAGGCCGGCCCAGCCGGGCTGCCCGTCCTCGACGGCGGCCACCAGGAACAGTCCTTTCGGCAGCGGGGCGCCCTGGGCGGCATGCGGGCTGGTGAGGCGGTGGACGACGGCGCCCGCGGCTTTGTACCGCCGCACCGCCTGCCGCGCGGCAGCAGGGGTGCCGGTCACCAGGACGTCCCGGCCGGTGAGGTCGATACTGAGCTGCATGGTTATGCTTCGTTTCCAGGGGTGGTCGTGGCGGTGCGGACCGGGATGGAGGACCCTATCAGGACCTTTCCCTTTTCTTCGGGAGTGGCGGGGCGCATCTGGCCGCGCTCGTCCGGGACGAAGGTGATGGAATCGTCCTTTTGGTCGGGGGCGTTGACGAAGGAGCGGAACCGGCGCAGGCGCTCGGGGTCCTTCAGGGTGTCGGCCCATTCGTCGACGTAGGTGTCCACGTGCTTGGCCATGGCAGCCTCGAGCTCCGCGGCGATGCCCAGCGTGTCCTTGACCACCACGTCCTCCACGTGCTTGATGCCGCCGTCGAGCTCTTCCTGCCACCGGGCGGTGCGCTGCAGGCGGTCGGCGGTGCGGATGTAGTACATGAAGTAGCGGTCGATGTACTTGATCAGGGTCTCGTCGTCCAGGTCCTTGGCCAGCAGCTGTGCGTGCGCCGGCGTGGCTCCGCCATTGCCGCCCACGTAGAGGTTCCAGCCGTCGGCGGTGGCGATCACGCCCACGTCCTTGCCGCGCGCCTCGGCGCATTCGCGGGCGCAGCCGGAGACGCCCATCTTGAGCTTGTGCGGGCTCCGGAGGCCGCGGTACCGCAGCTCCAGCTGGATGGCCATGGCCACGGAGTCCTGGACGCCGAACCGGCACCAGGTGGAACCGACGCAGGACTTCACCGTGCGCAGGCTCTTGCCGTACGCCTGGCCGGACTCAAAGCCGGCGTCCACCAGTTCCTTCCAGATCTCCGGGAGCTGTTCGAGCCGGGCGCCGAACATGTCGATCCGCTGGCCGCCAGTGATCTTGGTGTACAGGCCGTACTTTTCGGCGACGGCGGCGATCACTCCGAGCTTCTTCGGGGTGATCTCGCCACCGGCGATGCGGGGGACCACCGAGTAGGTGCCGTCCTTTTGCATGTTGGCCAGGGCGCGGTCGTTGGTGTCCTGCAGGGTTCCGCGGCCGGCGTCCAGCACGTAGGCGCTGTTCTGGCTGGCCAGGATGTTGGCAATGGTGGGCTTGCAGATGTCGCAGCCCGCGCCGGTGCCGTACTTGGCCATGATCTCCTCGAAGGAGGTCAGCCCCAGGACACGGATGGCGTCGAAGAGTTCCTGCCGGGACAGTTCGATGTGCTCGCACAGGGCCTTGGAGACCTCGACGCCGGACTTGGTCAGCTCAGTTTCCAGCAGCTTCTTCAACATCGGCACGCAGGAACCGCACTGGGTGCCGGCACGGGTGCAGCCCTTCAGCTCGCCCAGCTCCTGGACGGGGGCGTTGCCCTCGCAGGCGCCGCAGCCGTTGATGGTGTCCCTGATGGTTCCCGCGGTGACGTTGTTGCAGGAGCAGAGGGTGGCGTCGTCCGGCAGTTCGGTTTCCGGAGCGTCCCCGCCGCCGGCCGCGCTGAGGAACGCGCCGGGCTCGGCGGGAAGTTCGCGGCCCAGGAGCGGGCGCAGGCTCATGTACGGGGAGGCGTCGCCCACGAAGATGCCGCCCAGGAGGGTCTTCGCGTCGTCGGTGGTCACGATCTTCTGGTACACGCCGCGGGCGGGGTCGGCGTAGACGATTTCGAGGGCATGTTCGGTGCGGGCGAAGGCATCGCCGAAGCTGGCAACGTCCACGCCTGAGAGCTTGAGTTTGGTGGCGGTGTCGAAACCCGGGAAGGTGGCGTCTCCGCCGTGGAGCCGGTCGGCCACAATCTCGGCCATGGTGTTGGCGGGGGCCACCAGGCCCAGGCACATGCCGCCGAAGTTGGCCACTTCGCCGATGGCCCAGATGCCCGGTACTTCGGTGGCGCAGTAATCGTTGATGACCACCCCGCCGCGGGGGCCCAGGCTGAAGAGCTGGTCTTCGCCCTCGGCGGCGCGGAAGAGTTCGTCGCGGGGTTTGACGCCGACGGCGACAATCACCAGGTCTGCCGGGATGACGCGTTCGTCAGCCATGAGCACTCCGGTGACCTGGCCGTCGTCGTCCGCCAAAATCTCGGAAGGGAACACACCGCCGTGGACCTCGAAGCCTTTCGCCTCGATGAGCCGGCCCAGGGCCTGGCCCGCACCCTCGTCCAGCTGGGTGTTCATCAGCCAGGGAGCCCCGTTGATGACGACGGGGGTGGCGCCGAGCTGCTCGGTGCCGGCGGCCGACTCAAGGCCCAGGAGTCCGCCGCCGATGGTCACCGCGTTGATCTTGCGGCCGAGCTTTGCGGTGAGTTTGGCGATGGCCTTGTTGATGGCCCACACGTCCTCAAGCGTCCGGTACACGTGGGCGTGCTCGGCACCGGGGATGGGCAGGCGCACAGCGTCCGAGCCCGTGGCCACCACCAGCTGGTCGTACTCGTAGCTGTGGCCGGCGGCGGTTTCCACGCTCTTTGTTTCCGGGTTGATCTTCACCACGCGCTCGCCGGTCTTCAGGACCAGCGAGCCGTGGTCCCACATGGAGGCGGTGCCCAGGGTGAGGTCCACCCCGGCATCGGTGAGGGCCTTGGAAAGTGCCACCCGGTCGTAGGGGAGGTGGGCTTCCTCGGTGAGGACCGTGACATGCCAGCCGTCGAGGCCGCGGGCATGCATGGCGTCCGCAAAACGGTGGGCCGCTGGGCCGCCGCCGGCGACGACGATGCGGCGCGGAGTCTCTGTGCTTGAAGTCTGTTCGGTCACTGTGGGCCTTTCGCATGGGCCGCAGACGGTGCTCTGCAGCTTGTGCATCCAGCCTAGGAAGGGGCAGTTTCGCCTCAGTTTCCCAATTGTTTCGTCAACTTAACTTCTGCATCACGAACGCATTTCCGCCCGCGTTAGGTCTCTTTTACGCGCCGGACACATTCACCGCACCCCTTTGAAACACCCGGACCCTAGCGTGGGACACGGCCGCAAAAGCTGCCAATGCAAGGGACAACAGGCACAGGGAAAGGAGCCGGACATGACGGCAACACTTGAACTTGGGGCGCTCGCCGCCGAATCAGACACCGCCGGGTTCGGGACCGGCTGGCACCGTGTCTGCATGGTGGATGACCTCGAACCGGCATGGGGCGAGGCCGCCCTGGTGGCAGGCCGCCAGGTGGCACTGTTCCGCACCGGCCCCAGCGAAGTCTTCGCCGTGGCGCATGAGGACCCCGCCACCGGAGCCCACGTCATGGCCCGCGGCATCCTCGGCTCCAAGGGCACCCGCCCCACGATCGCCTCGCCGCTGCACAAGGAGGTCTACGATCTGGAGACCGGTGAATGCTTCACCACTCCGGGCCTGCGGCTGGCAGCGTTCAGCACCCGTGTCAGGGACGGCTTCGTCGAGGTGGAGCTCTAGGATTTTCCGCAGGGTAGGGGCGCGCCGAAGAGGCGCGCCCCTTCCGTGGTTAAAGTCCCAGCGCCTCGCTCACGTCGTGGAGGACTTCATCCAGCGAGGCGCGTGCCGCCTGGCGTGCCGCCGGCAGTTCCGCGGCGGAGCCCACCTGGTGGATGACTTCCAGGTAGCACTTGAGTTTGGGCTCGGTGCCGCTGGGCCGGATGATCACGCGGGTCAGGTTCCGGGTGATGTAGAGCAGGCCCTCCGTGGGCGGCAACTGCGCGCTGCCTTCGGCCAGGTCCGTGAATACCTCCACCGCTGACTGCCCGAACGACTCCGGCGGCGAAACCCTGAGGCGGTTCATCATGGCGTCCAGCAGTCCCAGGTCCGCAACCCTGATGCTCAGCTGGTCGCTGGCATGCAGGCCGTGCTGGAGGTACAGCTCGTCCAGGGTGTCGAAGACCGTCTTGCCTGCGGCTTTGGCGGTGGCCGCGAGTTCGGCGATCAGGACCGCGGCGGAAATGCCGTCCTTGTCCTTCACCTGATCCGGCGCGACGCAGTATCCCAGCGCCTCCTCGTACCCGTAGACCAGCCCCGGGACCCGGGAAATCCACTTGAATCCGGTCAGCGTTTCCACATGGTCGAGTCCGGCGGCCGCGGCGATGCGGGCCAGCAGGCGGGAGGACACAATCGAATTGGCGAACACACGGCGGCCGTCAGCCTCCGCAAGGGAGTCGCCGTCCGCGAGCCGGGCCACCATGTGGGCGCCCAGCAGGGACCCCACTTCGTCCCCGCGGAGCATGCGCCACGCGCCGGTGTCGGGGTCCTTGGCCGCTACGGCAGCCCTATCGGCGTCGGGGTCATTGGCGATGACCAGGTCGGCGTCCAGCCGCGCCGCTGCCTCCAGGGCAAGGTCCAGTGCGCCGGGTTCCTCCGGGTTGGGGAAACTGACGGTGGGGAAATCGGGGTCCGGATCGGCCTGCTCGGCCACCACGGTGACATCCGTGAAACCTGCCGTCTTGAGTACTTCCAGCGCCGTCCCGCCGCCGACGCCGTGCAGCGGGGTCAGGACAATCCGGAGATCGCGGGCCGGAAAGCGCTCCGGCATGGCGAGTGCCGCCGTCGCCCGCTGGTACTCGGCGGCGATGGAGCCGTCCAGGACGGTCCATCCGTCCCCTGCCAGCGCTATGGACTCCAGCGGCCCCACGGCGCTGATGCGCGCGGCGATTTCGGCATCGTACGGCGCCACGATCTGGGCGCCGTCGCCCTCTGCCGTTACCGCGTGCCGCCCCAGGTACACCTTGTACCCGTTGTCCTGCGGCGGGTTGTGGCTGGCGGTGACCATGACGCCGCCGTCGCACTCCAGGGCGCGGACAGCGTAGGCCAGCAGGGGAGTGGGGAGGGCTGCCGGCAGCAGGAAGGTCTCGATGCCGGCCGCGGTGAAGATCGCCGCCGTTTCCGCGGCGAAAATATCCGAGTTGTAGCGGGCGTCATAGCCGACGACGGCGCGCGGCCGGGTGCCGGCCGCCGCCTTGGCCACGGCCTCCACCAGGAACGCCGCGAGTCCCGCTGCAGCCCGGCGGACCACCACCCGGTTCATCCGGTTTGGGCCGGGGCCCAGCGCGGCCCGCAGTCCCGCAGTGCCGAACTGCAGTGTGCCGCGGAAGCTGTCTTCCAGTTCCTGCCGGGCCGCGGGATCGCCATCCTCCACGAGGCGGACCAGCTCGAGGAGCGACGCCTTCGTTGCGGGATCCGGGTCTTGGGCAGCCCATTCGCGGGCTTCGGTGAGCAGGCGAAGTTCGGCATCGGAAGACGTCATGGGCATAACGCTATCGTCATTGCCCGCCCACGTGGCGCACCCCGGGCGCCTGACCCGTTAGAGCCGGGCGATGATGTCAGCCAGCAGCCTGGAAATGCGCGGGCCCGCTGCCTGGCCGGACTCGATGACTTCCTGGTGGCTGAGCGGCTGGGGGCTGATGCCTGCCGCAAGGTTGGTGACCAGCGAAATGCCGAACACCTCCATGCCGGCATGACGCCCTGCGATGGCCTCAAGCGCCGTCGACATCCCGATGAGGTCCGCACCGATCCGCTTGGCATACTGCACCTCCGCCGGGGTCTCATAGTGCGGGCCGGGGAACTGTGCGTACACGCCCTCGTCCAGGGTGGGGTCCACTTCCCGGGCCAGCCCGCGGATCCGCGGCGAATACAGGTCCGTCAGGTCCACGAACGTAGCGCCTTCCAGCGGGGAGGCGGCGGTGAGGTTGATGTGGTCCCGGATCAGTACCGGGGTGCCGGGGGCCCAGTCCTCGTTGAGGCCGCCGCAGCCGTTGGTGAGGACGAGGGTGCTGCATCCGGCAGCCGCAGCGGTCCGGATGCCGTGCACCACGGCGCGGACGCCCCTGCCCTCGTAGTAGTGGGTCCGTGCTCCCAGGACCAGGGCGCGCTTGCCGGACGTGGTCAGCACGGAGCGGATGGTGCCAACGTGGCCCTCCACGGCGGGGGCGTGGAAGCCGGGAACCTCCTCGGCGGACAGCGTGGCAGTGGTCTCGCCGATCAGGTCTGCGGCCTCGCCCCACCCGGAACCGAGAACCAGGGCCGTGTCATGGCGGTCCACTCCGGTTTCTTCCGCAATGTAGTCCGCGGCGGCGCGGGCGGCGGCGAACGGGTCCGTGTTCAGGAAGTCTGTTGTACTCACCAGTACAAGTTATCCTGCCGCCCATGTTGCCCCGGTCACGGCAGGCCCGGAAAGCACCCTGATTTCTTGGTGGTCGGGCCGTAAATGGGAGAGAATGGATGACTGTGACTACGCATCCAGATTTCAGTTCCCCCCGGATCGCAATCCTGGGAGGTGGTCCCGGCGGATACGAAGCTGCCATGGTGGCCGCCTCTTTGGGGGCGACCGTTACCGTCATCGAACGTGCCGGGCTCGGTGGATCCGCGGTGCTGACCGACGTAGTCCCCTCCAAGACCCTCATTGCCACGGCCGACCTCATGACCCGCGTCGCGGAAGCCGGCGAGCTGGGAGTGAAGTTCGACGTCGACGGCGGCGACTTCGTCCCGGTCATGCGCGCCGACCTCAAGCACATCAACGACCGCCTCCTTAACCTGGCCCGCAACCAGTCCCGGGACATCCGCGACGGCCTGGAGAAACAGGGCGTGCGCATCATCGAAGGCTCCGGCCGGCTCCTGGACAGCCACCGGATCGAAGTCCTGACCGTGGACGGCACCGAAACCGTCGAAGCCGACACCATCCTGCTGGCGGTAGGCGCGCACCCCCGCGAGCTGGAAACGGCCCGCCCGGACGGCGAACGGATCCTGAACTGGACGCAGATCTACAACCTCGACGAGTTGCCCGAGGAGCTCATTGTGGTGGGGTCCGGCGTCACCGGCGCCGAATTCGCGTCCGCCTACAACGGCCTGGGCTCCAAGGTCACCCTGGTCTCCAGCCGTGACCGCGTGCTGCCCGGCTCAGACGTTGACGCCGCAGTGGTCCTGGAGGAAGTCTTTGAACGCCGCGGTGTGCGGGTCCTGTCCCGCTCCCGTGCCCAGACCGTGGAACGCACGGACGATGGCGTGGTGGTCACCCTCTCCGACGGCACCAAGGTGACCGGCAGCCACTGCCTCCTGTGCCTTGGCTCCATCCCCAACACTGCGGGGATTGGCCTTGAGGAGGCCGGCGTGGCCGTGAGCGAAAGCGGCCACATCAAGGTCGACGGCGTCTCCCGGACCACGGCCCCGAACATTTACGCCGCCGGTGACTGCACCGGCGTCCTGCCGCTGGCCTCCGTGGCCGCCATGCAGGGCCGGATCGCGGTGGCGCACTTCATGGGCGACGGCGTCACCCCGCTCAAGCTCCACCAGGTGGCCTCCAACATCTTCACCTCACCGGAAATCGCGAACGTGGGCGTCTCCGAAGCCGAGATCGAGTCCGGCAAGTACCAGGCCGACGTCATCAAGCTCTCCCTGCGCAGCAACGCCCGCGCCAAGATGCGCAACGCCAAGGACGGGTTCGTGAAGATCTTCGCCCGGAAGGGCTCCGGCACGGTGATCGGCGGCGTGGTGGTCGGACCCAATGCCTCGGAGCTGATCTTCCCCATTTCCATCGCGGTCAAGCAGAAGCTGCACGTGGACGACGTCGCCAGCACGTTTACGGTGTACCCGTCGCTCACCGGATCCATCTCCGAGGCAGCCCGCCGCCTGCACGTCCACATGTAAGGCTTTCCCCGGGCAAGCGCGGGCTGGACCCCTCCGGGGCCCCTGCTTAGACTCGAACCAGGCGCGGCCGGGAATTTCCTTGAAGTTCCCGGCCGTTCCTGTACCAGCGTCGACGCAAGGAGAAGCTTATGGAACTGCAGGACATCAAGTGGAACGAGCAGGCGCGGGAAAAGATCCTGCTGGATGCTGACAAGGCACTGCAGGAGGCGGTCCGCGAGGCGGCGTCGTCCCTGTCCGGCTCGGGGAAGGACAAGGTGTACGAGTTCCTGTTTGAGAAGCTGAAGGACCAGTTCGTGGACTTCCAGCCCGGCCCGGACCTTACCAAGTATGCCGAGGCCGTAGCCGGCGGGGAGTTTGATTCAGCGGCAACGGCGTAGAAGCCGCTGCCGGCCCTGCTTACGTTGCGGGGCCGGCAGCGTCCTGCTTTCCCACGTGCGGTGTGAAAGCCCTGGCCAGGGTCGGTTGGGTTCCTAGAACGGGTACGGGGCGATGTCCGGGCGCATCGTGAGCCACTGGATCTCGGTGAACGACTCCATGTTGGCGTGGTGGCCGCCGATCCGCGAGCCGTTGCCGGAGTTCTTCGTTCCGCCGAACGGGGAGTTCGCTTCATCGGAGACGGTCTGTTCGTTGATGTGGACCTTCCCGGAGTCGAGCCGGTCGGCGATGGTCATGGCCAGCCCGACGTCGCCCAGGATCCCGATGGACAGGCCGTACTCATTGTCGTTGGCCAGCGCCACAGCCTCATCCACGGTGGAGAACTTCATCACCGGGGCCACCGGGCCGAAGATTTCGTCCTTCCAGGCAGGACTGTCAGTGTTCAGGTCAACCAGCACGGCGGGCTGGTAGAAGCGGCCGTCGTGGGTTCCCCCGGCGGCGAGCCGGGCGCCCGCCTGGACCGCGTCCTGGACGATCCCGTCCACCCGCTGCAGCTGGCGCTCGTCGATCACTGGACCCAGCGCCACGGTGCCGCTCTTGGGATCGCCAACGGGCAGGTGGGCCGCCTTCTCCGACAAGGCGGCAACGTAGTCGTCGTAGATGTCCTCATGCACGATGTGGCGTCCGGCAGCCATGCAGATCTGGCCCTGGTGCATGAACGAGCCGAACGCCGCCGCGGAGGCCGCCTTGGCCAGGTCGGCGCCGGGGAGCACGATGAGCGCATTGTTGCCGCCGAGTTCAAGGTGGGCGCGCTTGAGCAGCCGGCCCGCCGTTTCACCGATCTTCCGGCCGGCCGCCGTCGATCCCGTGAAGGCGATCACGCGGACCTCGGGGGCTTCGACGACGGCGGCTCCGATGTCCGCGCCGCCGGGCAGCAGGGAGAGCAGGCCCTGCGGAAGCCCGGCCTCCTCGAAGATGCGCACCACGGTCACGCCGCCGCAGACCGCGGTCCGCGGGTCCGGCTTGAGCAGCACGGCGTTACCCAATGCCAGGGCAGGGGCCACGGCGCGGATGGAAAGGATCAGCGGGAAGTTGAACGGCGCGATGACGGAGACGACGCCCACAGGACGGCGCCGGGCAAAGGACCAGCGGTTTTCGTTGGACGTGAGGACGTCCCCGGCTGGGAGTGAGGGCAGCGCCGAGGCGTCGTAGCATTCGTTGGCGGCGATATGCGTTTCCAGCCCTGCCTTGGGCGGAATTCCACCTGATTCGCGCACGATCCAGTCCTGGACCTCGGCTGCGTGCTCCTCCCAGAGCTGCCCGGCGCGGCGCAGTACCGCGGCCCTGTCCTCGGGGTTGCGGGCGGCCCATTCCTTCTGTGCCTTCGCGGCGGCGGTTGCTGCTTCGCGGACGTCCGTCACGGAAGCCACGCCGTAGCTGCCCAGCTGCTCACCGGTGGCCGGTTCCATGCTGGTGCCGGTACCGCCGCCGCCCGCCCGCCAGCCGTTGAGGTAGATCTTGCCTTCCCAGAGGGCGGAGTCGAGCAGGGACATAGGGTGGTCCTTTCGTTGGTCCGGACATCAGGCGTCCGGCCCGGAAGATGGGAGCGCGGGTCAGTCCCGTCCATCACATGCTGTGCGGACGCCGCCGTCAAGGGCATGGACAGGAAAAGGCAGCGGTATCCGTGCGGAAGCTTATGTCGAGGCCGGGAGCCTATTCCGGGCGGCCGGGTCCCGCCGTGCCAGCCGCGAGGCCACCAGGTAGGTAATGCCGGTTATCAGCGGAACCGCGCTGGCGGAGGCCAAGGAGGCCGCAGGCCCCGACCGGCCAAGAACCGTGATCAGCAGCGGCAGCGTGCCAATGGCAAACAGCAGCCAGCCGGCCGCGCCTGACCGTTTAAGTCCCAGGACAGCGGCCGGGAACGCCAGGGCGACGACGCCGATGGCCACCACCGGCCCGTTCGAATCCTGGAGGCTGCGGGCCGTCGCGGGATCGAGGGCGAACCACACGCAGACCGCGACGAGTAGCACGGCCAGCGCCGCCAGGAGGGGAGATGCTCCGGCCGGCCGGAACCAGGCGAGGGCCGCAAGGACCACCATGGGAGCAAACCAGGACAAGGTCATCATCAGCCCCGTCATGCCGCCGGGCTGATCCATGGCGTAGCCGCCAATGAAGGTCACGGCCGCCGCAGTGAAGACCGTCATGACCACCGCGCCCATCTTCACCAGTGCACGGGCCCGGCGCTGCGGATCCTTCTCCCGGACAAGGAGTACTCCGGCCACGGCGGCGAGCACCACCGCGGCGAAGGCCAGTACGAGAGGGAAGGACATGGGTGCCTCCTGCGGCCAGTGGAATCCTGTGACCATTCAAGCCCTGGGGAATCCCGGTGCCAAGGGGCCAAAGCCCCGCAGCTGCTATGCGGCGGCTGCCTGGAAGTGCCGTTCGATGAGACCCTTGATGTCCTCATGGCAGCCGCCGCACCCGGTTCCGGCGCGGGTGGCCCTGGAAACCTCGGCCACCGTGGAGCAGCCGTCAGAGGCCGCCGCCGTGATGGCCGCCCCGCTGACCCCCGCACACCGGCACACGGTGCCCGCGGGGTCGGCAGCCCCGGCCCCGGGCAGCTGGTCCGGTCCATCCAGGCGCAGGAGCAGCGACCGGTCGGCGGGCAGCTCGGCCCCCCGTTCAAAAAGTCCCACGAGTTCGGCCGCGGTCCGGGGCATGCCCACCGCCACCAGGCCTTCCAGCACACCGCCCCGGGTGGTCATCTTGACGTACCGGCCGTGCTCGGGATCGGCCCACTGCGACACCTGCAGGCGCGGCCTTCCGTTGACGGCCCCGGCCGTGAGGGCTTCCTCGTCCCACGGCTCGGCAGCGTTGTCCCCGGCCACGGCCATGTTCATGCCCCGGGCTTTCAGGACCACGACGCCGGGCTGTTCCGGCGGCAGCGCGGGCAGCACTTCGGCGTCCGCTTCTGCCCCTTCAGCTAACAGGGTGAGGTAACCGGCCAGCCATTCGGCCTGCCGCCAGCCCGGACCCACCAGCCCGGACGGTCCGGAGGCGTTCCGGCACGTGGCGCAGCCCGGGTCCGGGCAGCGGACTTCGGCGCAGTCGCCAATGGCAAAGATGTGCGGCTCGTGGTGCGCCCGCAGCCGGTGGTCCACCAGGATGCCGGTGCCGGTGGAGAGGCCGCAGCCTTCGGCCAGCTCCGTCCGGGGACGCACGCCGCAGGAGATGACCAGGAGGTCGCCGTCGATCGCTGATCCGTCGTCCAGCAGCAAAGCCGAAAACCCGCCGTCGGGCGCGTTGTGCTCAACGCCGGTGGACCGGGCGTTGCCGGCCACCCGGACGCCGCAGCGGCGCAGTCCGGCAGCCAGGACCGCCCCGCCGCCGCGGTCGATGCTGCGGCCCAGCGGGTGCGGGCCGTTGTGGACCACGGTGACCGTGGCGCCTTCCTCCGCGGCCGCCAGCGCCGTCTCCAGGCCCAGGACGCCGCCGCCCAGGACCACCACGCGCTTGCCGCCGTCCACCGCCTGCCGCAGGACTTCCGCGTCGCGCAGGTCCCGCAATGCCGTGACTCCGGCAGGCAGCACGGGGGAAGACGGGTCCGGATTGATGCCGGTGAGGTTGGGAATCACCGGCCGGGATCCCGTGGCAAACACCAGCCGGTCGTAGTGCACGGACGCGCCGTCGGACAGGGCCACCTGCTGCCGCGCCCGGTCCACGCGCTTAACCCGTACGCCCAGCCGGACATCCACTCCCTCGGCAACCAGCTCGGCGCTGTCGGCGAGGGCAAGGGCGTCAGCGGTGGTCCGGCCGACGCCGAGATCGGCCACCAGGACGCGGTTGTAGGCGGCCTCGGCTTCCTGGCCCACCACTGTGAGCCTGGCGTGTCCGCTGCGCACGGCGGGCAGGAGCTCGTCCACCAGCCGGGCGGCCACGGGGCCGAATCCCACAATGACAATCTGCTCGCTCATGAGGCCTCCGTCGTTTGAAGCATGCGGGCGGATTCGGGCGCGGCCACGGGCCGGACCCAAACGGTGTTGAACTTGAACTCGGGCATCCCGGAGACCGGATCCGTCGCCGCTTCCGTCAGCCGGTTGGCGCTCTCAGCCCCGGGAAAGTGGAAGGGCAGGAACACCGTTTCCGGGCGGATGGCGGTGCTGTGCTCGGCCCGGCACACCACTTCGCCGCGCCCGTTGGACACCGATACCAGCGTTCCGGCGGCGATGCCCATGGCGTCGGCCGCCGCCGGGTGGATCTGCATCTTGGCCTCCGGCTGGGCGGCGGCGAGCTCGGCGACCCGGCGGGTCTGGGCGCCGGACTGGTAGTGCTCCAGGAGGCGGCCGGTGATGAGGGTCATGGGTGTGCCGGCGGGGCCTGTTGCGTGCCCGGCGGCTTCAGCCGCGGGAGTCCGGCGGCGGCGCGGCGCCACCGGGACCATGACCGCCTTGCCGTCGGGGTGGGCGAAGCCGTCCCGGAACAGCCGGGGCGTTCCGGTGCTGCCGGCCGGGTACGGCCAGTGGGCGGCCTCGCCGCGGTCCAGCATGGCGTAGTCGATGCCGGAGTAGTCGGCCAGGCCGCCCGCGGAAGCCAGGCGGAGTTCCTCGAAGACGGTTTCCGGATCGTCGCTGTAGGTGGACGGGGCGTCCAGGCGCTCGGCCAGGCGGGCCATAATCCAGAGTTCGCTGCGGGCGCCGGCGGGAGGGGAGATGGCACGGCGGCGGCGCAGGACGCGGCCTTCCAGGTTGGTCAGGGTGCCTTCCTCCTCCGCCCACTGGAGCACGGGAAGGATCAGGTCCGCCTCCGCAGCGGTCTCGGACAGGAAGAAGTCGCAGACCACCAGGAAGTCCAGGCTCCGCAGCCCCTCGATCACGGCGTTGGCGTCAGGTGCCGCCACCGCGATGTTGGAGGCGTGGACAAAAAGGCACCGGACGCCGTCGGGCTGTCCCAGTGACTTCAGCAGCTGGACGGCGGGCAGGCCGGGGCCGGGGATGAGTTCCTCGGGGATGCCCCAGACCGCGGCGACGTGCGCGCGGGCGGCGGGGTCGGTGATCTTGCGGTAGCCGGGCAGCTGGTCGGCCTTCTGGCCGTGCTCGCGGCCGCCCTGGCCGTTGCCTTGGCCGGTGAGGGTGCCGTAGCCGCTGCGGGCGGAGCCGGGCAGGCCCAGCATGAGGCTGAGGTTGATGGCCGCGGTGGCGGTGTCCGTGCCGTCCACGTGCTGTTCCACGCCGCGGCCGGTGAGGATGTAGCTGCCGCCCCTGCGGGCACCTGCGGCAAGCATCCTGGCGGTTTCGCGGATCAGGTCCGCGGGGACGCCGGTGATGGACTGGACGCGTTCAGGCCAGAAGGCGTTCACGCTGCGGACGACGGCGTTGTAGCCCGAGGTGCGCTCCTGGAGGTAGGCGGTGTCCACCAGGTCCTCGTGGATGACCACGTGCGAAAGGCCCAGCAGCAGGGTGAGGTCGGTGCCGGGAAGGGGCTGGAGGTGGAGGCCGGCGCCGTCGGCCGTGAAGGCCGCGGTGGCGGAGCGGCGGGGATCCACCACAACCAGCCCGCCGGCGTCGCGGGCTCCCTGCAGGTGCTGGACGAACGGCGGCATGGTCTCGGCAACGTTGGATCCGAGCATCAGGATGGTGCTGGCGGTGTCCAGGGCCTCGAGCGGGAACGGCAGCCCGCGGTCCACGCCGAAGGCGCGCATCCCCGCTGCGGCCGCGGAGGACATGCAGAACCTGCCGTTGTAGTCGATCCGGGAGGTGCCCAGCGCCAGCCGGGCAAACTTGCCCAGCTGGTAGGCCTTTTCATTGGTGAGGCCGCCGCCGCCGAAGACGCCGACGGCGTCCGCACCGTACCGGGCGCGGGCGTCCTTGACTGCCGCAGCGGCGAGGTCCAGGGCCTGGTCCCAGCCGATGGGACGGTGGATCCCGTCAGCACCTCTGAGCAGGGGCTCGGTGATCCTGCCCGCGTGGTTCAGGAGCGTGGCCGAGGTCCAGCCCTTGCGGCACAGGCCGCCGCGGTTGGTGGGGAAGTCCCGGCCGGCCACGTCCAGGACGGGGGATGCCTTGGAGCCGGCAGGTGCAGGAGCGGGGCCTGGCCCCGGCTGCGAAGCCGGGGGCAGGTCCGCCGGGGACGTGAGCGTCATGGCGCACTGCAGGGCGCAGTAAGGGCAGTGCGTGTCGGCGCTTTTGGTCATGTTAGACGTTTCCCATCGCGTTCCGGCCGGCGTTGCGGATGTAGCAGGTCCAGCAGACCACCAGCATCAGGACGTAGGCGCCGACGAATCCGTAGAAGGCCGGGGTGTAGGAGCCGCTGGCGGTGCTGGAGGCATTGAGCACCTGGGGGATCACGAAGCCGCCGTAAGCGCCGATCGCGGAGATCAGGCCGAGGGCCGAGGACGCGAGCCGCTGGGTGGCCACCGGGTTTGCACCGTTCCGGGCAGCCCGGCTGGAGGTGGCGAAGATGACCGGAATCATCCGGTACGTGGCCCCGTTGCCGAAGCCGCTGGCAGTGAACAGCATCAGGAAGAGGACCAGGAAGAGCAGGAAGTTCTTCAGCGGCAGGGTCCAGATCATGGTCAGCGTGATCACGGCCATCGCGGCGAAGGCGGACACGGTCATCCGGGCCCCGCCCATGCGGTCCGCCATGCGGCCGCCGTAGGGACGGGCCAGCGAACCCACCAGGGGGCCGAGGAAGGCCAGGGACAGGGCCACGGTTCCCACTCCAATGGAGGAGAACGCGGGGAAGTAGTCCTTGATCAGCTTGGGGAATACACCGGCGAAGCCGATGAAGGAGCCGAAGGTGCCGATGTACAGCAGCGCCATGATCCACAGGTGCGGTTCCTTCAGTGCAGCGACCGAGCCGGCCACGTCACCCTTGGCGCTGGTGAGGTTGTTCATGTACTTGAAGGCGCCGAATGCGGCCAGCAGGATGAAGGGGACCCACATCCAGCCCGCCAGGGGAAGGTTGACGGTGCCCGCGGCAAGCAGGGTGATGACGATGGGAACGGCAAGCTGTGCGACGGCGGCCCCCAGGTTTCCGCCCGCGGCGTTCAGTCCCAGCGCCCAGCCTTTTTCCCTGGCCGGGTAGAAGAACGTGATGTTGGCCATCGAGCTGGCGAAGTTGCCGCCGCCGAAGCCGGCGAGGGCAGCCACCAGGAGCATGACACCGAACGGTGTGTCCGGGTTGGAGACGCAGAGGGCCAGCCCGGTGGAGGGGATCAGGAGCAGCAGGGCGGAGACGATGGTCCAGTTGCGGCCGCCGAAGCGGGGGACCATGAAGGTGTAGGGGATGCGGAGGGTGGCACCCACCAGGCTTGGCATGGAGATGAGCCAGAAGATTTCCGAGGTGGAGAAGGTGAAGCCTGCGGCGGGAAGCTGGACCACGACGATGGACCACAGCTGCCAGACGACGAAGCCGAGGAACTCGGCGAAGATGGACCAGTTCAGGTTGCGGCGGGCGATGGCCCGGCCTGCGGCCTCCCACTGTTCCTTGTTCTCGGCATCCCAGTTGGCGATCCAGCGGCCGGGGCGGAATTCAAGGGCGGGGGCGTCAGTAGTGCGGGTAGGGCCGGGCTGTGCGCTGGCGGATACGGCATCAACGGTGCGGTCAACAGTCACGGGTTACCTCCTTCGGGGGATGTTGTTCCTCCAAGGTAGGGACGGCGCGTTTCGCGGACAGTCGATGTTTGTTAACGCGCTGTGACTTTTGCCTATCCGGGCCCGCCATGCGGCGTGAGGCGGTGCCAGGGCCCGGAATATGAGATGCACAACACAGGTCCGCATTGTGGACGTTTCGTCCATTGACTGGACGCGGCGAAGTAAGATCGAACTCTAACTATTCGCGCCGGGAGGCAGCACTGCCTGCGCCCGGCCGATCTCACGAAAGCGTTTACCCATGTCATCCACCGATACCACCAAGGTGCCTGGTTCGCACCAGCCGGTGAACTCCCGCGGCCGCGTTATCGTGGCCAGCCTGATCGGCACCACTGTGGAGTTCTACGACTTCTACGTCTATGCCACGGCCGCCGTGCTCGTGTTCCCGAAGCTCTTCTTCCCGGGCGCGAACGAAACCACCCAGCTGCTGAGCTCCTTCGCCGTCTTCGGCGTGGCCTTCGTTGCCCGCCCCCTCGGCTCGATCGTCTTCGGGCACTTCGGCGACAAGTTCGGCCGCAAGGGAACCCTTGTGGCGTCGCTGCTGACCATGGGCATCGCAACCTTCCTCATCGGCTGCCTGCCCACGGCGCTGGTTCCGGGCTGGGAGTTCTGGGCGCCGGCCATGCTGGTGGTCCTGCGGTTCGCCCAGGGCCTGGCCCTCGGCGGCGAGTGGAGCGGCGCGGCACTGCTGGCCACGGAGAATGCCCCCGCCAACAAGCGCGCCATCTACGGCACCTTCCCGCAGCTCGGTGCCCCCATCGGCTTCATCATTGCCAACGTCATCTTCCTGGTGGCCAGCTACACCCTGACCCCGGAAGCTTTCCAGGCCTGGGGCTGGCGCGTCCCGTTCCTGCTCAGCGCCGTCATGGTGATCCTGGGCCTCTACGTCCGGCTCAAGCTGATCGAAACCCCGGCCTTCACCAAGGTGGTGGAATCGAACGAGGTAGCCAAGCTTCCGCTGGGCCGGGTCTTCAAGTCCAGCTGGCGCCAGCTGATCCTGGGCACCTTCATCATGCTGGCCACGTATGTGCTGTTCTACCTGATGACCACGTTCACGCTGACCTACGGCACCAAGCCCACTTTGGAGGGCGCCAAGGCCGCAGCCGAAAAGGCCGGCAAGCCCATGTCCGAAGCCGCTGCCGCCGCGTTCGTTCCGGGCCTTGGCTACAGCCGCAACGATTTCCTCTGGATGCTGATTGCCGGCGTCGTATTCTTTGGCATTTTCACCCTGGTCTCCGGACCGCTGGCCGAGAAGTACGGCCGCCGCAAGATGCTCATGGCCGTCACCGCCGGCATTTTCGTCTTCGGCCTGCTGTTTGTCCCGCTGTTCAGCGGCGGCTTCGTGGGCACCATGGGCCTGCTGATCCTCGGGTTCTCCCTCATGGGCCTCACCTTCGGCCCCATGGGTGCGCTGCTGCCGGAACTGTTCCCCACGAACGTCCGGTACACCGGCTCAGCCATCAGCTACAACTTCTCCAGCATCCTGGGTGCCGCGGTGGCCCCGTTCATCGCCGTCGCCCTGTGGGAAGCCGCCAAGGGCAGCCCGCTGCTGGTAGGCATCTACCTGACATCCATGGCTGTGCTGACCCTGATCGCGCTGTTCCTCACCCGTGAGACCCGCGACCTGGACTACGAGAACAACGTCGCCTGACGCTTCGTTTGCCCCAATGCCCGGCGCTGCCTTTCGGCACGCCGGGCATTGCCGTTTTCACCGCGCGTAGCGGGCCACGAAGTTCTTCAGCACGGCCATGGGCTCGGTGACGGTGAACCGCCGTGCAGCAGCCATGAGCTCCTCGGCGGATTCCGGTGGAAAGTACCCGGCGTCCCGGTAGATATCGATTCGCGTCACCAGCCCGTCTGCGTCCAGTTCGGGGTGGAACTGGGTGGCGTACAGGTTGGTCCTGATCCGGAACATGTGGACCGGGCAGGTGGCGGCCCGTGCCAGGAGGACGGCGTGCGGGGGCAGCGAGCTGACGGCCTCCTTGTGTCCGGTCAGCGCCGTGAACCGTTGGGGCATTCCCTGCAGGATGGGGTCCTGCAGGCCTTCGCGGGTCAGCTCCACTTCCACCGCGCCGAGGGGCTCGCCATAGGTCCGGTCGATCACGGCGCCCTGGTGGCTCCCGAGGGTGCCCACCCCGTAACAGGCGCCAAGGAACGGGAAGTCGCGGGCCACCAGCTGGTCCAGCAGTGCGGCCAGCTCCTGCTCTACCCGGTGCTGGACCGTGCTCTTGTGCTCCGGCGGGTCGCTGGACGTGAACGGGCTGCCGCCCACGATGACACCGGAGTACCTGGAGAGGTCCAGCGGGGGCAGGGGAGCGGCTTCGAGCCGGATCCGGTGCAGCTCCCGCTCCTCCAGCCCGCCGTACCTTAGGTATGCGGCGTACTCGTCCTCAGCGGCGGCGTCTTCCGCGCGGGAGGCCAGGAGCAGGAAAGGCAGCATGTGCTAAGTCTGCATCCTGCCGGCGCCGCCTGCCAGCATTCGAGCAGCGGTCACCGTGCCGGCAACGGGCCCCCGGGCACCCGCAGGCGCCCGCGGGGCAGCCGGCTCAGGTCGGAGGCTGCGTGAGCGAGCGGCGGGACTGTGGCCGGGCGGCGGGGTCCGCGTGCCGGTGCACCAGCTTCCAGTAGCCCTCCTCGCGGCGGAAGATGCTGGTCACGCGGAGCGCGAACTCCTCCGTGGCGGCGGCGCTGTCCAGCCGTGCCCGGAAGTGTTCGGTCTCCACCAGGTATGCGGTGTCGCGGGCCGTGTAGGAGGTGACGGTGTCGAAGCCCAGCATCTCGCCGTCGCGGAACTGCCGCGCGGCCTGGTCCAGCCGCGCCTCCACATGCGCCCAGCCGCGGGCTATGCCGCCGAACGGGTTGGCCAGGGTGACGTCATCCAGCCGGGAATACAGGTCCTTGATCGGCGCCGGGTTTCCCCGGGTGATTTCAGGGACCGCCTGGTGGTAGCGGTCCACTTCTTCCTGGAAACTTGGTGCGAGCATGGCTGCGTGTGCCGCTTTCTAGTCTTCGATGGTGGCGATAATGGCGCCCGCGGACACCGTTTCGCCCGCCGTTGCCGTCAGGCCCGTGATGGTGCCGGACCGGTGCGCGGTGAGGGGCTGTTCCATCTTCATGGCCTCGAGGACCACCACCAGGTCGCCTTCGGTGACCACGTCCCCGTGCGCCACGGCCACCTTCACGATGGTGCCCTGCATGGGGGAGGTCAGCGCGTTGCCGGTGGCCGCAGCCGGACCGGCGGAGCGGGAGCGCTTCTTGGACTTGCCCGGCTTGCCTGTGGCGGCCGAGGCCGTTCCCGGGGTGCCCAGGGATGCGGGGAGGACCACCTCGAGGCGCTTGCCGCCCACTTCCACCACCACGCGCTGGCGCTCCTCGGCGGAGCCCTCGCCGTCAACGGCAGTGTCCGGGGTCCAGGCCGGCAGGTTGTTGGTGAACTCGGTTTCGATCCAGCGCGTGTGGACCGTGAAGGGCCCCTCTGCGGGTGCGAAGGCTGGGTCCGTGACCACTGCGAGGTCGAACGGGATGACGGTGGGGATGCCCTCCACCACCATTTCCTCCAGCGCGCGGCGGGCGCGCTGCAGGGCCTGCGGGCGGCTGGCGCCGGTGATGATGAGCTTGGACAGCATGGAGTCGAAGTTCCCGCTGATGACGTCGCCCTGTTCCACGCCGGAATCGACGCGGACGCCGGGACCGGTGGGGTTCTTCAGGACGCGGAGCGTGCCGGGGGCAGGCAGGAAGTTGCGGCCCGGGTCCTCGCCGGTGATGCGGAACTCGATGGAGTGTCCGCGCACCTCGGGATCGCCGTAGCCCAGTTCCTCGCCGCGGGCCAGCCGGAACTGCTCGCGGACCAGGTCGATCCCGGTGACTTCCTCGGAGACGCAGTGCTCCACCTGCAGGCGGGTGTTGACCTCGAGGAAGGAAATGGTCCCGTCCTGGCCCACCAGGAATTCGCAGGTGCCGGCGCCCAGGTAGCCGGCCTCCTTCAGGATCGCCTTGGAGGATTCGTAGAGACGGCGGTTCTGGTCTTCGGTGAGGAAGGGTGCCGGAGCCTCCTCGACGAGTTTCTGGTTGCGCCGCTGGAGGGAGCAGTCGCGGGTGGACACCACCACCACGTTGCCGTGGGCGTCGGCCAGGCACTGGGTTTCCACGTGCCGGGGAGCGTCCAGGAAGCGCTCGATGAAGCATTCGCCGCGGCCGAAGGCGGCGGTTGCTTCGCGGACGGCGGATTCGTAGAGTTCGGGGATTTCCTCGCGGGTGCGGGCTACCTTGATGCCGCGGCCGCCGCCGCCGAAGGCCGCCTTGATGGCGACCGGCAGGCCGTGCCGGTCCACGAACTCCAGGACTTCCCCGGCGGATTCGACGGGGTCGGCGGTGCCGGGGACCAGGGGAGCGCCCACCTTTTCGGCGATGTGCCGGGCGCGGACCTTGTCGCCCAGGGCGGAGATGGCCTCGGGGGAAGGGCCGATCCAGGTGATGCCCGCGGCAATCACCTTGGCGGCGAACTCGGCATTCTCGGCCAGGAAGCCGTAGCCGGGGTGGATGGCGTCGGCGCCGGACTGGCGGGCGGCGTCAATGATCTTGTCCATGACCAGGTACGACTCGGCAGCGGTGGTCCCGCCCAGGGCGTAGGCCTCGTCAGCGAGCCGGACGTGCAGCGCATCGCGGTCCGGGTCAGCGTAGACGGCCACGGAGGCGATGCCTTCATCCCGGGCCGCCCGGATGATCCGCACGGCGATTTCGCCGCGGTTGGCGATCAGCACCTTTGTGAGGCTGGGCTGCGTGGTTCCTGCGGACTGCTCCAAATTTGCTGACAAGGCGTCTCCTTCTTTCCTTCAGGGAGCCTAGCGCGGTTTTGGAGGTTCCGCCGATATTACTTGCGGAATCCGCGTGTAAACCGGCCCGCCTTTGTAGGGAAGCTACAAGTGGTGCAGAAAAGGGAGTGCTTTACCGCGGCGGCCAGAGGTCCGTGATGCGAACGTTGGCAGCCGCGAGCAGGCCGCGCAGGGTGGAGATGGAGAGGCCGACGACGGCGTGCGGGTCGCCGTCCACCTTCCGGATGAAGGCCCCGCCCAGGCCGTCGATCGTGAAGGAGCCGGCGCAGTGCAGCGGCTCGCCGGTGGCGATATAGGCGTCGATTTCCTCCGGTGCCATGTCCAGGAAGGACACCTCGGCGGAGGCGACCGCCCCGAGCGTGGCGCCCGAACCGCGGGCGGCGCCGTCGTCGTCGTCCGTGTCCCTGCAGTCCACCAGCCAGTGCCCCGTGTGCAGCACCCCCGCGCTGCCGCTCATGCGGAGCATCCGTTCCCGCGCGACGTCGGCGGTGTACGGCTTGCCGTGCGCCTCGCCGTCGAACTCGAAAACGGAGTCACAGCCAAGGACCAGCGCGCCCTCCGCTTCCGGCAGCGCGGCGACGGCTTCGGCCTTGGCACGTGCCAGCAGCAGCGCGGTGTCGTGCGGGTCCGTGACGCCGTACTGCGCCTGGACGGCCGCTTCGTCGACGTCGGAGACCAGCACGGTATGCCGGATGCCGGCCTCCGCCAGGAGCTTGGTGCGGGCGGGGGACTGGGAGGCGAGGATCAGATGGAGCACGGTTTCAGCCTAGTGGACCAGCTCGCCCGGAGCCGGTGCGGCCTGGCCGCGGTTGAGCTTGGCGCCCTCCACGTCCACGTCCGGCAGGATCCGGTCCAGCCAGCGCGGCAGCCACCAGGACTTGGCGCCCAGCAGGTACATCACAGCCGGGACGATGGTCATCCGGACCACGAACGCGTCGAACAGGACGCCGAAGGCCATCGCGAAGCCCAGCGGCCGGACCATGGTGAGGTGGCTGAAGATGAAGCCGGAGAACACGCTGACCATGATGATCGCGGCGGCGGTGACCACGGCGGCCGCGTGCCGGAAGCCCACCCGCACCGCTTCCTTGGCGGACGATCCGTGCATGTAGGCCTCGCGCATGCCGGAGGCGATGAACACCTGGTAATCCATGGCCAGGCCGAACAGCACGCCGATCAGGATGATGGGCAGGAAGCTCAGCACGGCGCCCGGATTGGCAACATCGAAGACGTTCCCCAGCCAGCCCCACTGGTAGACGGCAACCACGGCGCCGAAGGCGGCCGACAGGGACAGCAGGAATCCGCCCGTGGCCAGCAGCGGGACCACGATGGAGCGGAACACCAGCAGGAGCAGGATCAGGGAAAGTCCGACGACGATCGCCAGGTAGGGCGGCAGGGCGTCACCGAGCTTGGTGGAGACGTCCACGTTGCCGGCGGTTTGGCCGGTCAGGCCCATGGCAACGTCGTAGTCGGCCTTGATCCCGGCGTTCAGGCCCCGGAGTTCGGAGACCACCTTGACCGTGCTGGCGCTGGCCGGGCCTTCCTTGGGGATGACCTGGAAGACGGCGGTCCGGCGGTCCTCGCTGAGCGCCACCGGCACAGCGGCCACCACATTGTCCACGGCCCGGAGCTTGTCCGCGATGTCGAACTGCAGCTTCTGCGCCTGGGCCGCGTCAAGGTTCGCGGGGAACTCGCCCACGGCCACGATCGGCCCGGTGACGCCTTCGCCGAAGCTGCGGGCGGTCAGGTCGTAGGCCTGGTAGGCCTCGGACTCCACAGGCTCGGAGCCACCATCGGGCAGGGCCAGCTGGAGCTGGGTGGCGGGCAGGGCCAGGGTGCCCAGCAGGACGATGCCGGCGGTCAGGGCAACCCAGGGGTGCTTGGTGACCAGGCCGCCCCACCCGTGGGTGCTTCGTTCGCGGTCGACGGCGATATCTGCGGCTTCGTGGCCCGGCTCGGCGTTGTGCGCCTCGGACTTGGCCCAGGCCCGCCTGGAGATGATGCGGCGGCCAATCAGGGACAGCATGGCGGGGGTCAGGGTGATGGCGACCAGTACCGCCACTGCGACGGTTCCCGCGGCGGCCAGGCCCATGACGGTGAGGAACGGCAGTCCCGGGACCACCAGGGCGGCAAGGGCGATGATCACGGTCAGGCCGGCGAAGACTACCGCGTTGCCGGAGGTTCCGTTGGCCCGGGCCACGGACTCCTCAGGGTCCATTCCGGCCAGGAGCTGCGTCCGGTGCCGGTTGACGATGAACAGCGAATAGTCGATGCCGACGGCGAGGCCCAGCATGAGGGCCAGCATGGGGGAGATGGAGCTCATGTCGAACAGGCCGGAGAGGGCGAAGGTGATGCCTACGCCCACGCCGACGCCGATGATGGCCATCAGCAGCGGCAGTCCGGCCGCGATCAGCGTCCCCAGCATGAGGATCAGGACCAGCGCCGCGACGGCGATGCCGACAATTTCCGCCGTGCCGAACAGGGCCGAGATGTCCTCGGTGATTTCCTTGCTGGCAAAGGCCTGGACGCCGGCGGAGGACGTCTCGTGGGCGATCTCCTGGACCTGCTTGCGCACCGCCGGGGCGAGCCCGTTGATGGAGGTGTTGAACTGCACCTGTGCCACCGCGGCCTTGTTGTCCTCCGAGACGAAGCGGATGGCGGAGGCCGCCTGGGCCTGGCGCTTGCCAAGTTCCAGCTTCGCCTTGTTGGCCTCCAGTTCCTGGGCGCCGGCGTCGAGCTTGGCCTGGCCGGCAGCCAGCGCTGCCTTTTGCTGGCCCAGCTGGGCCTCGACCACGGCTGCGGGCGCGCCGGCGGCGGTGAGTTGCTGCTCGGCTGCCGCCAGCTGTGCCTTGCCGGCCTCCAGCTGCGCCCGGGAGGCGTCCAGCTGTGCCTGGCCGGCCGCCAGTTGCTTTTCGCCGTCGGTGATGGCCTTGCCGGCCTGGTCCACCTGGGCCTGGGTGGCGAACGGATCCACCGTGCCGCGGACCTCGGGGATGGTCTGGAGTTTCTTCAGCGCATCCGTGACGGCCGCGCGGCTCTCAGCCGTGAACCCGCCGTCGGGGGCTTCGAAGACGATCGTGGCGCTTCCGCCCGAGGCTGCCGGCAAATCCTGCTTGAGCTTGTCCGCGATCCGCTGGGTCTCGGTACCCGGGATCTGGAAGTTGTTGGACAGCGTGCCATGGAAGGCCGCGGCGGAACCGCCAACGGCCACCAGCACGGCAAGCCAGAGGGAGATGACAAGCCAGCGCCGGCGGTAGGAGAACTTGCCGAGGCGGTAGAGGAGGAGTGCCATGCGGGAGGACCGATCTGATCAGGAGGAACGGGTGGCGGATGGGAAAGCAGTGGTGGTGAAGCCGGCGCCCAGCAGGGCCATGGCATCGATCAGCAGTTGGCGGAGTTCCGCCAGGGAGGCGGGTGACAGGTCCGGGCCGCGCCGGCTGAACCAGACCTCCATGGCGGCCTTTCCGCAGGAGATGATGGAGCCGGCGAGGGCGTGGACATACAGCTCGTCCCGCTCGCCGGGGGTGCCGGCGAGGCGTTCGCGGGCCACGGTGAAGACCTGGGCCCGGCAGTGGTCCCACGCCTCCAGTTCCGTGTGGGACATCAGCGGGCTCTGCTGGGTCAGCGTGAACAGTTCAGCCAGGGGCGCGATGGCCTTGGGGTCGGCCAGGGCCACCAGGGCGGCCTGGGCCGACTCAAGCATGGGCTCGTCCGCCGGGCGGAGGCGCAGTTGCTGGATGGCGTTGTCCAGGAAGCCGTGGACGATGGACGCCAGGGCGGCGTCGGTGCTGCTGAAGTAGTTGAAGAAAGTGCGCCGCGAAATGCCTGCGGCGTCGGCGATGTCCTCCACCGTGAAGTTGCCGGGGCCCTGGGAACGAAGGAGTCCCAGGGCGGCATCGGTGATGGCCTGGCGGGTGGCGGCCTTGTTCAGCTCGCGCCGGGAAGGGGCGGCGGATCCGGCGTCCTGCGACGCGTCGGGCGGTGAAAAGGGGCTGGGCACGGCCTTACACTACGTGCAAGTTTGCACTGCATGCAAGTTATCTGCGCGGGGGCTCGGGTGCGGGGGTGTCTCCGGATTCACAGGAGAACGAAAGGTTCCCAACAGCCTTTGCTGAACCTGGTCGCGGATGCTTGGAATGTCCCGCCACCAGGCGTATCACCAGCAGCCGTCAGGCGACGGCGAATCAGGAGACAAGAAATGACACGCACGAAGAAGATGACCCTGGGCCTGTCAGCCGCGGCGCTGGCGCTCGGTGCAGGACTCGGCGTGGCCGGCATGGCCTCTGCCACCACCACAACTCCCGCTCCCACGCCGAGTGCAAGTTCCAGCGCCTCCGCTGACGGCGGCACCGGCACCGGCTACGACGGCATGGGCAGGCATGGCGGCCGCGGCGGCCACGGCATGGAGCAGGCCTCCGCGCTGGCAGCGAAACTCGGTGTGGACGAAGCCAAGGTGACTGACGCGCTGAAGGCCTTCCGCGACGCCAACAAGCCCGCCACTCCGCCCGCCGACGGCCAGAAGCCGGACCCCGCCGCGCGCGAGGCCGCGCTCGCCAAGTCCCTGGCTGAGTCGTTGGGCATCGATGAGGCGAAGGTGACGGCCGCCCTCCAGGAGATCCGCAGCGAGGAGCAGTCCGAGCACGCCGCCGCGCTCAAGACGCGCCTGGACAAGGCCGTGGCCGATGGAAAGCTGACGCAGGCGGAAGCCGACGCCGTGACCAAGGCGGTCCAGAGCGGGGTGATTGGCGGGGGCGGTCGCTGACTGATGCCGGCCGCTGACTGCTGCCGGCCGGTGAATGGCCGGAGGCACAGCCCATGAAACAAAAAAGACGTCCCCGGGAGGTTTCCCGGGGACGTCTTTCATTGCTGCTGCGCGTTATGCCTTTGCATCCTGCAGTTCGCGGGGTGCGGTGTCGGCGCTGGTGCCGTCCGTGGCGGGGCCACCGGCGGCGGCATTGCTGCCTGTTTCTTCCTCAACAAAGGGCGTGCCGTTGCGGGGGGCGTTGTACAGCGACTCGTCCAGGATGCCCTGGCGCTTGGCCACGATGGTGGGGACCAGCGCCTGGCCCGCGACGTTGACCGCGGTGCGGCCCATGTCCAGGATGGGGTCGATGGCAAGGAGGAGTCCGACGCCGGCCAGCGGCAGTCCCAGCGTGGAGAGCGTCAGCGTGAGCATCACCACGGCGCCGGTGGTGCCGGCGGTTGCAGCGGAGCCGAGGACGGAGACCAGGGCGATCAGCAGGTACTGGCTGAAGTCCAGGTGGATGCCGAAGAACTGGGCCACGAAGATCGCCGAGACGGCGGGGTAGATGGCTGCGCAGCCGTCCATCTTGGTGGTGGCGCCCAGGGGCACGGCGAAGGAGGCGTAGGCGCGGGGGACGCCCAGGCTGCGCTCGGTCACGCGCTGGGTCAGCGGCAGCGTTCCCACCGAGGAACGGGACACGAAGGCCAGCTGCACGGCGGGCCATACGCCGGAGAAGTACTGCTTGATGGACAGGCCGTGGCTGCGGATCAGGATGGGGTAGACCACGAACAGCACCAGGACCAGGCCCGCGTAGATGGCAACGGTGAACTTGCCCAGCGAGCCGATGGTGTCCCAGCCGTAGACGGCGACGGCGTTGCCGATGAGGCCGATGGTGCCCAGCGGCGCGATGCGGATGATCCACCACAGCACCTTCTGGATCACGGCAAGGGCTGATGCGTTAAGGGTGAGGAACGGCTCTGCGGCTTTGCCCACCTTCAGCGCGGCGACGCCCACCGCGATGGCGATGACCAGGATCTGCAGGACGTTGAAGCTGACCGACGTGGTGACGGCGCCGGAATCGGCGACGGTGGAGCTGGCGCCCAGGCCGAGGAAGTTCTTGGGGAAGAGGCCTACGAGGAAGGCCCACCAGTCACCGGACTTGCCGGTGTACTTGGCGTCTCCGGCGATGCCGGTGTTGGCGCCGGGCTGCAGCAGCACGCCCAGTCCCATGCCGATCAGCACGGCGATCAGGGACGTGATGGCGAACCACAGGAGCGTGTTCCACGCCAGCCGGGCGGCATTGGATACCTGCCGCAGGTTGGAGATGGAACTGACGACGGCGGTGAAGATCAGCGGAACAACGGCGGTCTGCAGCAGTGACACATAGCTTGAGCCGATGGTCTGCAGCGTGGCGCCGAGGGCGTTGGGGTTGGTCTTGGTACTGCCGGTGTACTTTGCCAGCAGGCCGAGGCCAAGACCCACGATGAGGGCGGCGATGATCTGGAAGCCGAAGGAACCCGCCCACTTGGGGAGCTGGAATCCGGTCTTCCCTGCGGGGGAGGGGGTGCTTGTCTGAGTGCTCACCAGAACAAGCTAGACCTCCGCTAAATATCACGTCGAACCAACATTGAGAAATATTACGCGGCCGGGATGCGGGCCCCAGCCGGAAATCCCCGGAGAATCAGGGATAACGACGGCATTTGTTACTTATTCCCGGCAGGGGTGTGCTTAACGTCTCGTGGTTCGTGGTGTTTCCTGACCGTCAGGTAGAGCCGGTGGGCGGTGATCACGATGGCCAGCCATGCGGCACCCAGTGCCCAGGCCGCCAGCACATCGGTGAGCCAGTGATGGCCCAGGAAGACCCTGCTCAGGCCGATCGCGACGGCGAAGAGGGCTGCCGCCGCGGCGGTGAGGATGCGGGCGCGGTTCGAGTGGAGCCGCAGGATGATGAGGTACGCCACGATGCCTGCAATCACCACCGCGTTCAGTGAGTGTCCACTGGGAAACGATGCCGAGTGTTCGTAGGGCGGTACGGCGTCGCTGAGGTCCGGCCGCGTGCGTCCCACGAGGCGCTTGCCGGCGATGGTCATCAGCAGTGAACCCAGGCCCGCGGTGACGATCAGGATGACGGGGGTCCAGGAGCGGCGCCGCAACGCGAGCACCGCCATGATGGCGACGGCGAGGACCGGCATCCCGATGGTCCCGCCAACATCGGTGAAGGCCGTGACCGCCACATCCAGGGCAGGGGTACGGAGGTCCTTGCTGGCCGCCAATACCGGATGGTCAAGTCCGGCCACCCCGTCGGCGGCCACGACCGCTTCATAGACCTCGCTGAACGCGGCGGTCAGGGCGGCGGAAATGACCGCCCCCACCAGCAGCGTCAGGATCAGTGCGCCATGCGGGCCCAGTACCTGGCTGATGCGGTGGACCACTTCCACCAGGCGCCGGCCTGTCCGGGTGTCCCATCTGGTGAGGTCCTTGCCGCCGACGGTCGTGTCCTGGCGCAGTTCCCCACGCACCCCCGTCCCGGCCGGTGTCCCTTGGAGGTTGGTCAACGTCGTCTCCCTGTCCATACGGCGGTGCGCGCCACGGCAATTTAGTAAGTAAGCTTATGGATTGCCGTGGGCGCTGTCCACCGAATGCCGGGGGCGCGGTCCGCCGGCCAGGGATCCGGCCGGGGGATGGACTGTCAGCCCAGCAGCGCCCGGCGCAGGGTATCGAGCCCAACAGAGCCGATGTTGAGGGCCCTGGTGTGGAACTCCTTCAGGTCGAACCCGGGCCGTGACTCCAGCTCCGCACGGATCTGTTCCCAGAGCCGCTGGCCAACTTTGTAGGAGGGGGCCTGGCCCGGCCAGCCAAGGTAGCGGGTAAACTCGAAGTTGAGCTGGCCTTCGCTGATGGGGAGGTTTTCCTTGAGGAATCCGTAGCCCTTGTCCGGGGTCCAGGTGCCGGTTCCCCAGCGTTCGGGCATCTCGAGTTCGAGGTGCACGCCGATGTCGAAGACTACGCGGGCTGCCCGCATGCGCTGCATGTCCAGCATTCCCATGTGGTCGCCGGGATCGTTCAGGTAGCCCAGTTCCTGCATGAGCTTCTCGGCGTAGAGGGCCCAGCCCTCGCCGTGGCCGGAGGTCCAGCAGACGTTCCGGCGCCACTTGTTAAGCAGTTCGCGCCGGTAGGTGGCGGTGGCCACCTGGAGGTGGTGGCCGGGGACGCCCTCGTGGTACACGGTGGTGGTTTCGGCCCAGGTGGTGAAGGTGTCCTCGCCTGCGGGAACGGACCACCACATGCGGCCGGGCCGGCTGAAGTCGTCGGACGGGCCGGTGTAATAGATGCCGCCCTCGTCGGTGGGGGCGATGCGGCATTCAAGGGTTTTCATGACGTCGGGAATGTCGAAGTGCACCCCGGCCAGTTCGGCCACGGCTTTGTCGGAGAGGCCCTGCATCCATTGCCGCAGCGCCTCCGTGCCTTTCAGTTGCCGTGCGGGGTCGTTGTTGAGGATTTCCTTGGCTTCGGCAATGGTGGCGCCTGGCTTGATGGCGGCCGCGACCTGTTCCTGCTCCGCGATGAGGCGGTCGAGTTCCTGGACGCCCCACGCGTACGTTTCCTCCAGGTCCACCTCTGCGCCGAGGAAGGACCGGGAGGCCAGTGCGTAGCGGGCCCTGCCCACGGCATCCTTTTCGGGAGCAGCGGGGAGCAGTTCGGTGCGCAGGAATTCCGCCAGGCCGGCGTAGGCCCGGCGGGCGGCGGCAGCACCGGCGTCGAGCTTCTCCTGCAGGGCCGTGGGAAGCGGCCCCGCATCCGTGGCGGCACCCGCGGCCAGTTTTGCGAAGAAGCCGTCCCCGGCGGCGTACTTGCTGACCTGTTCGCTGACGATGCGCACTTGGCGGGCAGCGGCGACCTTGCCTGCATCTTTGGCCATGCGCAGGGACTCGGTGTAGCCGCTGATGGCCGCCGGCACGTTGTGTGCGCGCCCGGCGATGTGCTCCCAGTCCTGTTCGGTTCCGGTGGGCATGAGGTCGAAGATGGCGCGGATGTCCTGGGCCGGGGAGGCAATGTTGTTCAGGTCCGCATACTCCCACCCGGAGGCATGGATCAGCAGTTGCAGGCCCAACCGCTCCTGCATGGCGTCCAGGGTGACGGCGTCCACGTCGTCCTCCGGCTCCAGGCCTTCCAGCGCAACGAGGGCGTCCCGTGCCGCCTCGGCGAACCCGGCGATGCCGGCAGGGGAGAAGTCCTGGTATTCCGTCTCATGTCCCGGCAGGCCAAGGGTGGTGGCAAAGGTCGGATTGAGCCTGATCAGGGTGTCGGTGTAGTTGTCCGCGACATCGTCGATCCGGGTATGCGGGCGCGTGGCGGGTGCAGCGTCGGTAGTCACATCCCGAGCCTACCGGCCGCATGGACAGGATGTGGAAGCTGTCAGCCCTGGCTGCGTTTCCAGGCTCCCGGTCCGGGCGTGGGGGCAAGCCGCAGCTGCTGCCTCCGCACCCAGTGCCGCACGCTGGCGGTCCTGGCCGGCGCCGGGCTTTCCCCGCTGAGGGAAAGGACGACGGCGGCCAGCGCGGCCAGTTCCTCGGCGTTCGGCTGCCCTTTGACCACAGAGAGCAGGGGTGCGGCGACTGCCGCGTCCGGGGCTTCGGCGGGTTCAGGCGCCCCTGGGGTGCTGATCACAGCGGGATGTTCCCGTGCTTCTTGGCGGGGAGGCTGGCCCTCTTGTCCCGCAGGGCGCGCAGTCCCTTGATGATCTGGAGACGGGTGTCCGAGGGGGCGATGACAGCGTCCACGTAGCCCAGCTCGGCGGCCTGGTAGGGGTTGAGGAGTTCTTCCTCGTACTGCTGGATCACCTGGGCGCGGCGGGCCTCGACGTCGCCGCCGTCCTCGGCAACGGCTGCGAGGTCGCGGCGGTAGAGGATGTTCACCGCACCCTGCGCACCCATCACGCCGATCTGCGCCGTGGGCCACGCCAGGTTCAGGTCGGCACCGAGCTTCTTGGAGCCCATGACGATGTAGGCGCCCCCGTAGGCCTTGCGGGTGATGACGGTGAGCTTGGGGACGGTGGCCTCGGCGTAGGCGTAGAGAAGCTTCGCGCCGCGGCGGATGATGCCCTGGAACTCCTGGTCCTTGCCGGGCAGGAAGCCGGGGACATCCACCAGGGTGATGATGGGGATGTTGAAGGCGTCGCAGTGGCGCACGAAGCGGGCCGCCTTTTCCGATGCGGCGATGTCCAGGGTGCCGGCGAACTGGAGGGGCTGGTTGGCCACGATGCCTACAGTGTGGCCCTCCACCCGGCCATAGCCGATCATCACGTTGGGCGCGTACAGGGCCTGCATCTCCAGGAAGTGCCCGTCGTCCACGATCTGCTCCACCACTGCGCGCATGTCGTAGGGCTGGTTGGCTGAATCCGGAACCAGCGTGTCCAGGGCGAGGTCGTCGTCGTCGATCTCCAACTCCTGCTGGTGCCCCAGGACGGGTGCCTCTGCCAGGTTGTTCGACGGGAGGAAGTCCAGCAGTTCGCGCACGAACTCGATGGCATCTGTCTCGTCCGAGGCCAGGTAGGTGGAGGTTCCGGTGGTGGCGTTGTGCTGCCGGGCGCCGCCGAGGGTTTCCATGTCCACGTCCTCGCCGGTGACGGTCTTGATGACGTCCGGGCCGGTAATGAACATGTGTGAGGTCTTGTCCACCATCACCACGTAGTCGGTGAGCGCGGGGGAGTAGGCCGCGCCGCCGGCGGACGGGCCCATGATGAGCGAAATCTGCGGCACCACGCCGGATGCGTGGACGTTGTTGCGGAAGATGTCCGCGAACATGGCCAGCGAGGCCACGCCTTCCTGGATGCGGGCGCCGCCGCCGTCCAGGATGCCGACGACGGGGCAGCCGTTGCGGAGCGCGAACTCCTGGACCTTGACGATCTTTTCGCCGTTGACCTGGCTCAGCGATCCGCCGTAGACGGTGAAGTCCTGGCTGTAGACCGCCACCAGGCGTCCGTCCACGGTGCCGTAGCCGGAGACCAGGCCATCGCCCAGCGGCTTCTTCTTTTCCATGCCAAAGGCGGTGGAGCGGTGCACGGCCAGGGCGTCAAACTCAACAAACGAGTCCTCGTCCAGCAGCAGCGCGATGCGCTCGCGGGCGGTGTTCTTGCCGCGGGCGTGCTGCTTTTCGATGGCTTCGGGGCCGGAAGGCTGTTCGGCGCGCGCCTGGCGGTCGCGGAAATCGGCAATCTTTCCCGCTGTCGTTGTCAGATCGTGGCTCATCAAGTGTCTCCGGCTCTGTAGCAGGTCAGTTCTGTCGGCTGGCGGCCCGTGTTGTCCGGCGCTTTAAGTAGCATCCACACAAAAGACCAACCCTGCTGGCAAGTCTAGTGACGGTTTGGGCGCCGACGGCTGTAGGGAACCTACAATTTTCTGCGGGTCGAGCAACCCCTTCGCAATGTTACTCGCCGGTAACATAGTTGGGTTACAGTGTTCCCATGACTTCAAGCGACGATGCTTTGCATGCCTCCGAAAGCCCGTACCGGGCCGCCGGCTCCCTGGCGGGCCGGACCATCCTGCTGTCCGGCGGCAGCCGCGGGATCGGCCTGGCCATCGCCCTGAGGGCGGCCCGGGACGGCGCCAATATCGTCCTCCTTGCCAAGACGGGGGAGCCGCACCCCAAGCTTGCCGGAACGGTCTACACCGCAGCCCGGGAGCTGGAGGCGGCCGGAGGCCAGGCGTTGCCCCTGGTGGGCGACGTGCGCAGGGACGAGGACGTGGCAGGCGCCGTGGCCGCTGCCGTGGACCGGTTCGGCGGCATCGACGTCGTCATCAACAATGCTTCCGCCATTGACCTCTCCACCACGGACGCCGTGGACATGAAGAAGTACGACCTCATGCAGGACATCAACGTCCGCGGCACTTTCCTGCTGTCCAAGTTGGCGCTCCCGGCGCTGCGTGCCTCCGGACAGGGGCACATCCTGACGCTCTCGCCGCCGCTGAACCTCCACCCCTCCTGGGCTGGAAAGCACCTCGCCTACACCATGGCCAAATACGGGATGAGCCTGACCACCCTGGGCCTGGCCGAGGAACTGAAGGCTGACGGGATCAGGGTCAACTCACTGTGGCCATGCACCCTGATCGACACGGCGGCCATCCGCAACATGCCCCACGGCGACACCATGGTGCTGGCCGCCCGCGGCCCGCAGATCATGGCCGACGCCGCCCACGCCGTCCTGACCGGAAGCAACCTCGCCGCGGGCGCGCCGCCGTCGGGCAACTTCTACACGGATGAGCAGGTCCTCGGCGCCGCGGGCGTGACCGACTTCCGCCCCTACAGCCTGGGGGCACCGGAAGGCCGGCTGGTTCCCGACATCTTCCTCTAGCAGGCCCCCGGCGGTGCCCGGACGGTCTGTTCCGGGACGGCAGGTGGCTGGGAGGGACCCGGCGCGGCTCGGTAGGATCTAGCTATGGATGACGCACATGCACCGGGTTCCCCCCTGAACCGAGGGGACCTGGCCGACCAGCGTTTCCTCGCCGCCACGGGGATCCCCCGGATCGACGTCGTGGACTCCACCGGCTCCACCAACGCCGACCTCCTGCGCGGTGTCACGGTGGACCCTGGGGCCTGGCCGGACCTCTCCGTCCTGACGGCCGAGTACCAGACAGCCGCACGGGGACGCCTGGACAGGCGGTGGGAGGCGCCCCCGCTGAGCTCGGTGTCTGTCTCGGTGGTGCTGCGTCCGGTCAATGCGGAGGGCAGGCCCCTCCCCACCCAGAGCTACTCCTGGCTGTCCCTCATCGCAGCCCTGGCGCTGCGTGAAACGCTGCTGGAAACGGCGGGCCTCCCGGCCGAGCTCAAATGGCCCAACGATGTCCTGGTGCGCGGCAGGAAGATCGCCGGCATCCTGGCCCAGCTGGGCCCCATGGTGGACGGCAGCGTGCCCCCCGTGATCCTGGGGACCGGGCTGAACGTCACCCTGCGCGAAAGCGAACTTCCGGTTCCCACTGCCACGTCCGTGGCCATCGAAGGTGCCCGCACCACCGACCGCACCGCGCTGCTGAAAAGCTACCTGTCCCACTTCGCGGTCCTGTACCGCAGTTTCTGCAACGCCGACGGCGACCCGACGGCCGGCATGGCGGGGGGCCCTTCGCTGCACAAAAGAGTGGAGGCCGTCATGGTCACCCTGGGAAAGCAGGTACGCGCGCAGCTGCCCGGCGACCACGAAATCATTGGGCATGCCTCCCGGCTGGATGACTACGGCTCCCTGCTGGTGGTGGACCGGGACTCGCACGAGCACGTGGTCACCGCCGGGGACGTGGTGCACCTGCGGCCCTGGACATCCCCGGACGCGCCAAACCAGGGTGGGTATGCGTAAAACCCTCGTGCCAGGGGAGCAGGTCATCGTCACTACCCGTCCGCAGCCGAGGAAGCTTGCCGGAGCCGCCGTGGCCTTTGTCCTGGCGCCGGCACTTGCCGCCTTCGCCAGCGCCTGGGTCATCCGCGGCGGGGCCGCCCGCCTGGCGCCCGCCCTGGGCCGGCAGTGGACGCCCTGGCTCGTGACCGCCTGCGTCCTCGCCGCTGCAGCCGTATGGCTGGGCTACTGCCTGCCCCGCCTGCTGCGCTGGCAAGGCACCCGCTACACCCTGACCAGCCAGCGGATGGTGGCCCGGTATGGCCTGCTGAACCGGCGGGACCAGCAGGTGAACCTGGCGTCGGTGCGCAACCTGACGGTCCATGAATCGCTGCTGCAGCGACTGGTGCGCTCAGGGAATATATCCTTGGAAACCGGGTACCAGGGCGTGGTGACCTTTCGCGACGTGCCCGAGGTTGCCCGGTTCCGCGACTTTATCCTCGACGCCATCGGGGAACTGCCGGATGACAGCGTGGCCCGGCCGGGCGGCGCGGCGCATTACCCCGCCGGGGCTTTTCCGGAGGACATGAGAGAAGGTGGACGGGATGACCGATGAGGACCAGCAGGAACGCGTGGGCAGCATCGCACCTGCAGCCACCGCCGCACTCGACCCCGCCGCCGGAAGCGGTGACGTGAACGCCGTCCCTGCGGCGACACCGGAACCCGGCCCGGCTGACGGAGCGCCGGGGACCGACCGGCACCCGCCTACCGGCGCCATGTCCGCCGAACGGCTGGCCATGAAGGCCCTCGAAGCCCGCCTCCTGGGCGGGGAACGCAAGCTCCGCCGTCGTGAAGTTGCCGCGGGTGCGGGAGTCTCGCTGCTTTCTGCCCGTAAACTCTGGCGTGCCCTCGGCTTCCCGAATTTCGGTGACGAGGATGTCGCGTTCACGGAACGCGATCAGGCGGCCCTGTCCACCATTGTGGATCTGGTCCGCGCCGGCAAGCTTACCGAGGAAGCCGCTATCTCGGTGACCCGCTCCATCGGGCAGATGACGGACCGCATGGTGGTCTGGCAGATCGAGGCCCTGGTGGAGGACATGGTCCACGAGCAGGGGGTCACGGATGCCGTGGCCCGCAAGCGCCTGGTCAACGAACTGCCCGCGCTGGTGGACGCGCTCGAAGAGGTGCTGGTGTACTCCTGGCGCCGCCAGCTCAACGCCGGGGTCCAGCGGCTGGCCGTGCGCGCCGAGGCCGGACTGCAGGCCAGCGAGGAAGGCCGGGAAGGCGACGAGGACGACGCGCCGCTGCCCCTCGCGCGCGCGGTTGGCTTCGCTGACCTGGTCTCCTACACCAGCCTGTCCCGCCGGATGAACGAAAAGACACTGGCCCGGCTGGTCCAGCGCTTCGAGAACAAGTGCGCCGAGATCATTTCGGTGGGCGGCGGCCGGCTGGTCAAGACCGTGGGCGATGAAGTCCTGTACATCGCCGAAACCCCGGCGGCCGGTGCCGAGATTTCCCTGGCGCTCGCCGAGGCCTTCACCGAGGACGAGATCCTCCCCGAAGCCCGGGTGGCCATGGTGTGGGGCAGGATCCTGTCCCGCCTGGGCGACATCTACGGTCCCACTGTCAATCTCGCAGCGCGCCTCACCACGCTTGCCGATCCCGGAACGGTGCTGGTGGATTCCATGACCGCCTCGGCGCTGGAACATGACGAGCGGTTCGTCCTGATTCCCCAGGAGCCGGAAAACGTGCGCGGCTTCGGCGAGATCAATCCCGTCCGCCTCACGCGGGGCCGGGGCAAGGGCCTGGTCCTCGACTAGGAACCAGGTTTTGGCCGCCGCCAGGCCTGCTGAAAGAATTTGTCCATTTGTTGGCGTATAGCGGTATCGTTGTGGTGCCCGGGGTCCCGTGACGCCGGCTGCAGGCAAAGGGCCTAGATCTACCGGGGGATTTTCACTCATGAAACGTCGCGGACAAACGCGCGCCCAAAGCCCTGTCTCCGGCACGCCCCGGTGGAGCCGCCTGGCGCGCTCCCGGTGGTTCTCCGGTACTGCGTTTGGTGCTGTGGTTGCTGTGGTGGTGACGGGTGCTGTGTTGTATCCGGGGTTTAAGACCACTGAGGTGGAGTTGAATGACGGTGGTGTGTGGGTTGTTTCGAAGTCCCGGAATGCTGTGGGGCGGTTGAATTATCCGTCGCGGGTGTTGGATGGTGCGGTGACGCCTGCGTCTACCACCTTTGATGTCCTTCAGCATGCGGGCGAGGTGTTCGTTGATGATGAGACTGGGTCGACGTTGAACCAGGTGTCGCCGGCGAATATGCGCTTGGGTGGGGATAAGCAGTTGCCGGGCTCGGCTGATGTGAGTTTCGGGGCGCGGACCATTTCGGTGACGGATGCTGCTTCGGGCAAGGTGTGGGCGGTGTCGCCGTCGACGGTGAATGGTTTTGACCAGGAGGCGTCGGAGCCGGTGATGGTGGGTTCTGAGGGGATTGTGTCGGCGGTTGGTTCTGATGACCGGATTTATTCGGCGGATCCGAAGACCGGGGTTGTGACGGTGACGGGTGTTGATGCCAATGGTGCGGTGACGTCGTCGGAGTCCAGTACTCGGGATGGGCTCAAGGGTGCCGGGGATCTGCAGATGACCGTGGTGGGGGACCAGCCGGTGGTGTTGGATGCTGCTGCGGGGAGCTTGTTCCTGCCTGGTGGTAAGCGGTTGGCGTTGGAGGATGCGCGGGATGCGAAGTTGCAGCAGGCCGGGCCGGGCAGTGATGTTGTGGCGGTGGCGACGCGGAAGGCGTTGTTGAAGCAGCCGTTGGATGGTGGGACGGCCAAGACCGTGGGGTTCGACGGCGAGGGGGCTCCTGCTGCGCCGGTGCAGTTGGGCGGGTGTGTGCATGCGGCGTGGTCGGGTGCGAACAAGTACGTCCGGGATTGCGTCAATGATGCTGATGATAAGAATGTTGCGGTGCCCAAGGCGAGTGCGTCGCCGTCGTATGTTTTCCGGGTAAACCGGGACCTGGTGGTCCTCAATGATGTGAACTCGGGGAACGTGTGGTTGGTCAACCAGAACATGCAGCTGGTGAACAACTGGGACGACGTCATCCCACCGCAGCAGACCTCGGACGACGCCGACAAGGACTCCGCCGACGAAGTCCAGCAGACCGTGCTGCCGGACCGCACCAAGCCCAACAGCGCGCCCGTGGCCAAACCTGACCAGTTCGGCATCCGCGCCGGAAAGACAACCATCCTGCCCGTCCTGGACAACGACTCCGACCCCGACGGCGACGTCCTCACCGTCCGTCCCCCCGAAGGCGTGAAAACCGGCGCCGTCTCGCCCATCTACGGATCCACGGGCCTCCAGGTGGCCGTGCCCGCCGACAAGACCGGCAGCGAAACCTTCAAGTACACCGTGGACGACGGCCGCGGGCTGTCAGCGTCAGCGGACATCACCCTCAACATCATTCCGCCCGGCACCAACACCCCGCCGCGGCAAAAGCCCAACCGGAACACCACGCTGGTGGTCCAGTCAGGCAAAGCGGTCACCCAGAACATCCTTCCGGACTGGATTGATCCCGACGGCGATGACCTGTTCGCCGTCTCAGTGACCAGCACCGACCCGCTGGACCAGGCCCGGATCCGCCCCGACGGCCAGCTGACCTTCCAGGACTCCGGCACCGCCCCGGGCCGGAAAGTCCTCACCGTCACAGTCTCGGACGGACAGTCCACCGCCGAAGGCAAGGTCACCGTGGACGTCAGGAGCCCCGGGGCCCTGCCGCCCATCGCCAACGCCGACCATGTGGTGGCCGTGGCCGGCACCGATACCGTCATCACCCCGCTCAAGAACGATTCGGACCCGCAGGGCGGGGCACTGCGGCTGGCGCAGGCCACGCCGGATGCCGAGTCCACAGCCACCCTGAACCCGGACCAGCAGACGTTCACGTTCAATTGCCGGACCCTTGGCGCCCACTACGTCAGCTACCTGGTGACCAACGGCCCGGCCAGCGCCCAACAGCTGGTCCGCGTCGACGTGGTGCCGGGCACCGACCAGGGTGCGCCGGTCGCCGTCCGCGACACCGCGCTGCTTCCCACCGGCGGGGATGTCCTGGTTGACGTCCTGGGCAACGACTCGGATCCCTCCGGAGGAGTGCTGGTGGTGCAGTCCGTAACCGCCGACGCCGGCCTGCCGGTCAGCGTGGCAGTGCTGGACCACTCGGTGGTGAGGATCACCGACATCCGCGCCGAAGGCCAGCTGACGGTCCGGTACACCGTCTCCAACGGACGCTCGTCCGCCACCGGCGAGATCGCCGTGCTGATGGTTCCCGCTCCCGCCAAGCTCCAGGCACCCCAGGCCAAGCCGGACGAGGCCACGGTCAGGGCGAACGACGTCGTCACCATCCCCGTCCTGGCCAACGACGCCGACCCCAACGGCTCCAAGCTCACTCTGCTGCCGGAACTCGCCCAGCAGCCTGACGCCGCCGACGGCCGCATGTTCGTGGCGGGCGACCAGCTGCGGTTCGTGGCCGGCCCCGAAGCGAAGACCGTGTACGCCATTTACAAGGTCCAAAACGAATCCGGGCAGGTGGACTCGCAACAGGTCACCATTCGCATCCGTGCCCGGGACGATGACCGCAACACGCGGCCCGAGCCCCGCAACCTGACCGCCCGCGTGGTGGCCGGGATGACCGTCAAGGTGCCCGTGCCCCTGGACGGCATCGACGCCGACGGCGACTCCGTCCAGCTCATCGGCATCGACAAGGCACCGGCCATGGGAACCGCCGTGGTACGCGACGGCTACCTCGAGTTCACGGCCGCCGGCGACGCAGCCGGCACTGACAGCTTCACCTACCGGGTCCGGGACAGGATCGGTGCCGAGAACACCGGAACCGTCATTGTGGGCATTGCCCCGCCGGAGGCCAACAACCAGAAGCCCATCGCGGTGGACGACGCCGTGGATGTCCGGCCCGGCCGCAAGGTGGCCGTGGAGGCGCTGGCCAACGATTCGGACCCGGACGGCGATCCGCTCAGCCTGGTTTCCGACGGGTTCGAGGCCAAGCCGGACCTGCAGGTCGAGGCTACGGACGGCGCCAAGATACTGTTCACTGCGCCCGGCACCGCCGGCAACGAAAGCATCAGCTACCGCATCCAGGACGACAAGAAGGCTTCCGCCAGCGCCGTGATCCGGGTGCGGATCAGCCCGGACGCCGAACTCAAGCGCCCCGTGGCCAAGGACGACCGGGTGACGGTGGCCGAAACCCTCGGCAAGACCGCTGTTGACGTCCCCGTCCTGAAAAACGACTCCGATGCCGACGGCGTGGCCTCCGAGCTGAAGATCAGCCTCCCCGACGGCAACCCGAACGCCCGGACCGGCGACTCGGGCAACGTGGTGGTGACCCTCACCCCTGAAGACCAGCTGATTCCCTACACGGTCACGGACGTCGACGGCCTCACCTCCACCGCCCTGATGTGGATTCCCGGCCAAGGCGCGCAGTATCCCACCCTCGCCAAGACCGACCCGGTTGAAGTCATGTCCGGCAAAGACGTCACCCTGGACCTGTCCGAATACGTCCGCGTCCGCAACGGCCGCACCGCGAGGATCACCGTGGCCGACTCCGTGCGCGTCCAGGGCGGATCACCGGAGGGCGTCATCCAGTCCGACGGCAAGGCCCTGCGCTACACCGCGAAACCGGACTACGTGGGCCCCGGCTCCATCACCTTCGAAGTGACGGACGGCTCCGGACCCGACGACGGCGACGGCCTGAAATCCACGCTGGTGATCATGACCAAGGTGATCCCGGACCCCAACGCCAACCATCCGCCCACCTTCAGCGGTACCTCCGTGGATGTTCCCAAGGCCGAACAGGCAACGGTGGACCTCGCCGGGCTGGCCAAGGACGTGGACGAACGGGACAAGGACAACCTCCGCTTCGAACTGGATGGGACCCTTCCCGCCGGATTCAACGCAAAGGTCGACGGCGCCACCCTCGCCATCACCGCTGACGGTTCCCTGGGCATCGGCGTCACCGGAAACATCCAGGTGAAGGTCACCGACGGCAGGTCTCCCGCCGTGAGTGCCACCATCACCGCACGCCACGTTGCCTCCAACCGGCCCCTGCCGGTGGCTAACGATGATGCGGTGGACAAGGCCAACGCCGGGAAGACCGAACAGGTCAACGTCCTGGCCAACGACTTCAACCCCTTCCCGGACACGCCCCTGCGGATCGTTGGCGCCACGGTGGAGACGGGCTCCGCAGCCGGTCAGCCGTCCGTGTCGGGAGACAGCATCACCGTTACCCCGGCTGACGGGTACAAGGGAGTCATGGTGGTCCGCTACACCGTGGCCGACAAGACAGGCGACCTGTCCCGCCAGGTGGACGGCCGCCTGCGGCTCACCGTCCGGGGCAAACCCGACGCACCGTCCGCCCCCAGCGCTACCGACGTCCGCAGCCGCACCGCCGTGCTCAAGTGGGCCCCGCCGTCGGACAATGGAGCGCCCATCACCGGGTACACCGTCCGCTCAAACAACGGCTTCGAACAGAAGTGCCCCACCACCACCTGCACATTGAGCGGGCTCACCAACAACGTAAAGTACGTTTTCACGGTGCTCGCCACCAACGAGGTGGGGGACTCGCAGGCTTCGCCGCAGTCCAACGAAATCCGCCCTGACGAAAAGCCGTCACCGCCTGAAGCCCCCACGGTGAAGGCCGGGGACAAGACGATGGCGGTCACCTGGCCCGCGGCGAAGACCGAGGGCTCACCGGTGAAGCACTACAACCTGGAAATTTCGCCGCCGCCGGCCAGCGGGGTGGCCGTGAAGAACGAGGTCGCCGGGCTGAACTACACCTGGACCGGCCTCACCAACGGCGTGAAGTACAAGGTGCGTGCGCAGGCCGTCAACGAGCTTGGCGCCTCCGACTGGGGGACGTATTCTGCGGAGGACAATCCCGCCGGTGTCCCGGCGGCACCTGCAGCACCTTCGTCCGCCGTCGCATCATCCGTGGGGACCCAGAACCAGCTTCGGGTCACGTGGGCCGAACCCAACACCAACGGCGATCCGATCAGCACCTATTACGTCACCATGAGCGGTGGCAACGCCCCCGCCCAGACGCAGACCGTCCCCGGCAACGTCCGCACGGCGAACTTCACTGCCAACAACTCCGAGGCCGCCTACACGTTCACGGTGCAGGCTGAGAACAAGGCCGGCAAAGGCGCGGTCAGCCCGCCCTCCGCGCCCCGCCGCGCCACCGGCAAGCTCGCAACGGTCTCCGGCGTCACGGCCACGCCGGCGAACACCGGCGGAGCAGGACGCGCCGTGACCGTGGACTTCCGCAAACTGACCGCGGCGGAACGCAACGGTTCTGCCGAAAACGAGGTCAGCTACAGCTACAACGCCAGCAACGGCGCCCGCGGCCCCATCACGCCCGGCCAGACCATCGGCGGCTTTACCAACGGCAGCGCGGTCAGCATCACCGTCGTCGCCAACTCCACGGTGGCGCCCAGTTCGGACGCCAGCACCCCTGCCACCACCACACCGTACGGATCCCCGGGCACCCCCTCCGCGTCCGGCCAAAACGGCGGCGTGAACCAAAAGTCCGCCACCCTGAACTGGTCATCCCCGTCCACCAGCACCAATGACGTGGCGCAAACCAGGATCAGCATCAACAACGGCGGCTGGGAAAACGTTGCCCCCTCCGGCAGCAGGACGGTCAACACGGCAAACTTCGGTGACACCGTCACCATTGCGGTCCAGACCTTTAACTCCGTCGGCACCGGCAGCGCGGTGGTCACGGCCAGCGCCACTGCCGGCAAGCAGGGACTGTGGGAAACCCGGATCAAGACCTCCGACCCCAACTTCGTCAGGAGTTGCACCTTCACCCTGGGCGGCTCGAACTACCGGCCCAGTCCCTACTTCGACTGTGACGGCGTCAACGCGGACAGCCCGCCCTGGTTCTACAAGGCGGACCAGGACCGCATCATGGTGGCGTGCTACATCGACCAGAGCGACAACTGGTCCGGCAACGGAATCGTCCGCTGGTGGCGGGTTGAATCCGGTTCCGCGCGCAACGTTGGCCGGTACGTCATCGCCGGCCACACCACGCTTGCGGATCCCGCCGGCCTGGGGGCCCCACATTGCTGACAGGCAGGGCCCGGGTGGGCGGGCAGTTGTCCCCATCGCGGGGGTTGCGGCGGTTCGGTAGGCTTGCCGCGGGGAAAGAAAGCCTGCTGCCTGTCCTGCGACCGGGCCGCCATCTGGCTACACAATCTGAGGGAAAAGTAACGCTGTGACAACTCTGCTGGGGAAGCTTGGGCTGAAAAAGCGACATAGGAAGCTCGTCACTGGTACTGCGTTTGGTGCTGTGGTTGCTGTGGTGGTGACGGGTGCTGTGTTGTATCCGGGGTTCAAGACCACTGAGGTGGAGTTGAATGACGGTGGTGTGTGGGTTGTTTCGAAGTCCCGGAATGCTGTGGGGCGGTTGAATTATCCGTCGCGGGTGTTGGATGGTGCGGTGACGCCGGCGTCGACGACGTTTGATGTGTTGCAGCATGCCGGTGAGGTGTTTGTTGATGATGAGACTGGTTCGACGTTGAACCAGGTGTCGCCGGCGAATATGCGTTTGGGTGGGGATAAGCAGTTGCCGGGGGCGGCTGATGTGAGTTTTGGGGCGCGGACGATTTCGGTGACGGATGCTGCGTCGGGGAAGGTGTGGGCGGTGTCTCCGTCCACGGTGAATGGTTTTGATAAGGAAGCGTCCGAGCCGGTGATGGTTGGTTCGGCGGGTCTTGTGTCTGTGGTGGGTTCTGATGACCGGATTTATTCGGCGGATCCGAAGACCGGGGCTGTGACGGTGACGGGTGTTGACGCTGATGGTGGTGTGACGTCGTCGGAGTCCAGTACCTGGGATGGTCTTAAGGGTGCCGGGGATCTGCAGATGACCGTGGTGGGGGACCAGCCGGTGGTGTTGGATGCTGCTGCGGGGAGCTTGTTCCTGCCTGGTGGTAAGCGGTTGGCGTTGGAGGATGCCCGGGATGCGAAGTTGCAGCAGCCTGGGCCGGGCAGTGATGTTGTGGCGGTGGCGACGCGGAAGGCGTTGTTGAAGCAGCCTGTTGATGGTGGGACGGCGAAGACGGTGGGGTTCGACGGCGAGGGCGTCCCTGCTGCGCCGGTGCAGTTGGGCGGGTGCGTGCATGCGGCGTGGTCGGGTGCGAACAAGTACGTGCGGGATTGCGTCAATGATGCTGATGATAAGAATGTTGCGGTGCCGAAGGCGAGTGCGTCGCCGTCGTATGTTTTCCGGGTGAACCGGGACCTTGTGGTCCTCAATGATGTGAACTCGGGGAACGTGTGGTTGGTCAACCAGAACATGCAGCTGGTGAACAACTGGGACGACGTCATCCCACCCAAGAACCAGTCCGACGACCAGGACCAGGAGTCGGCGGACAACAACACCATCAACATCCTGCCGGACCGCACCAAACCCAACCGTCCGCCGGAAACCAAGCCCGACGTCGTCGGAGTCCGCCCGGGCCGCACCACCATCCTCAGCGTCCTGGACAACGACTCCGACCCCGACGGCGACGTCCTCACCGCAGCGGTGGGGGACGCCGGACCCAAATCGGGAACGCTGGAAAGCATCTACGGCGGCACCGCCTTCCAGATCACCGTCCCCGCAGACGCCAAGCCGGGCACCGAGACCTTCAACTACAGTGCCTCGGACGGCCGCGGCCTGTCCGCCACGGGCCAGGTCACGCTCAGCGTGGTGGGACCCGACGAAAACAAGCCGCCCAAGTTCAAGCGCGGCGAAGACACCACCATGCTGGTGGAACAGGGCAAGACCGTCAGCCAGAACATCCTCACCGACTGGATCGATCCCGACGGCGACGACCTGGTCCTGCTGGACGCCAAGGCCGACAACGACCAGGACCAGGTGAAGGTCCGGCGCGACGGGCTGCTTACCTTCCAGGATTCCGGCGCCACCGCCGGCAAGAAGAACGTCCAGGTCACCATCTGGGACGGCCGCGCCACCGTCACGGGCAAGGTGGTGGTTAATGTCCAGCCGCCCGGAGCCCTGGCACCCGTGGTCAACGCTGACCACGTCACCGCCGTGGTGGGCCAGGACCTGGTCATTTCCCCGTTGAAGAACGACGTCGACCCCAACGGAGGTGCCCTCCGCCTGGCCCAGGTGGAAGCCAACGGCCCGGCCGAACTTGGCCCCGTCACCGACGGCGGCACCTTCACGTTCCGCAGCAGCACCCCCGGCCCCGTCTACCTGACCTACATCGCCAGCAACGGCCCCCAAAGCAGCCAGGGCCTCATCCGGGTGGATGTGGAATCCGGCAACGACGGCGGCGACCCCGTGGCAGTCCATGACGTTGCCCTGATGCCCACCGGCGGCAGCGTGCTGCTGGACCCGCTGGCCAATGACTCCGACCCCTCCGGCGGTGTCCTGGTGCTGCAGTCCGTGAAGCTCCCGGACAATGCGACGGTGTCCGTCAGCGTGATCAACCACAGCGTCCTGCGCATCACGGACATCCTGGGGACCAAGGACCCCATCCTGTTCGAATACACCATGTCCAACGGAAAGAAGTCGGCCACCGGCTCAGTCTCCGTGGTGCCGGTCCCGGCACCGGCCGTGGTGGAAGCACCCCAGCCCAAGCCGGACGAGGTGAATGTCCGCGTCAATGACGTGGTCACCATCCCCGTCCTGGACAACGACACCCACCCGCAGGGGCAGGAACTGACCGTGGACCCGGTCCTGCCGCAGGCGGTTGATCCTGCCGACGGCAAGAGCTTCGTCTCCGAGAACACGCTCCGGTTCATTGCGGGCAGCCAGCCCAAGACCGTGCGCGCCATCTACAACGCGGTGGATCCGCAGGGCCAGAAGAGCGCCGCCGCCGTGACCATCCACATCCTTCCGCTCGAAGGCGCGGAGAACTCCCGGCCGCAGCCGCGGAACCTCACCGCCCGCGTGGTGGCTGCCGGTACCGTCCGTATTCCGGTTCCCCTGGACGGCATCGATCCGGACGGCGACTCCGTGCAGCTGACCGGCATCGACAGCACCCCCGCCATGGGAACCGCCACCGTCGGCAGCAACTTCATCGACTTCACTGCTGCCGGGGACGGCGCCGGCACCGACACGTTCCGCTACAAGGTGGTGGACCGCCAGGGCGCCGTGAACACGGGAACCGTCACGGTGGGTATCGCACCCCGCGGTGACATGAACCAAAAGCCCACTCCCGTGGACGACGAGGTCAGGGTGCGCCCGGGCCGCCAGATCGCCGTCGATGCCCTCGCCAACGACACCGATCCCGACGGCGACCGCATCCGTATCCTGACCGACGGCATCGAGGCCGACCCGGCCCTGCAGGCCACCGTCAGCAAGAACAGCGGCCGCATCATCCTCCTGGCCCCCAACGAGGCCGGAACCGTCAACGTGCGCTACACCATCGCGGACGACCGGGACGCCACCGCCCAGGCCACCATCCGCCTGGTGGTCGACAATGACGTGCCGCTGAAGGCGCCGATCGCCCGTGATGACAGGGTGACGTCCGCCCAGGCCATGGGGAAGACCGCCGTGGACGTTCCGGTCCTCAAGAACGACGAGGATCCCGACGGCGTCGGCGAGAACCTGAAGATCAGCACGGACGCCACCACGGCGCGGCCTGGCGGCAACGGCAACATCCTGGTCGACCTCACCGAGCAGCCACAGCTCATCCCGTACACCGTGGAAGACGTGGACGGCCAGCAGTCCACAGCCATCATCTGGGTGCCGGGCCTGGGCCAGCAGGTTCCCACCCTGGCCAAGGACGAAGTCATCGAGGTGGTCGCCGGCCAGTCCGTCGACGTCGACCTGAAGGAATGGGTCAAGGTCCGGGAGGGACGCTCACCCCGGCTGACCCAGGCGGACCGGATCAAGCTCATCGGTGCCGACGGCGGCGATCCGGTGACGCGCGACGGCACCGGCCTGAAGTACACGGCAGGTGCGGATTACGTAGGCCCCGGTTCACTGACCTTCGAGGTGACCGACGGATCCGGACCGGACGATCCTGCCGGACTCAAGTCCACCCTCAGCATCCGCACCAAGGTCCTCCCGGACCCGAACAAGAACAACCCGCCGGAACTGCTGGGCGCCAACGTGGATGTTCCCAAGGGCGACTCGGCCACCACGGACCTCGGCAAGCTCACGTCCGATCCGGACCAGGACGACGTCGAGAAGATGAAGTACGAAGTGGTGGGGGATTCCCCGGGCGGCTTCAACGCACGCATCGAAGGCAAAACGCTGAAAGTTTCGGCGGCTGATTCCACGGCAACCGGAACCCGCGCCGCCGTGCAGGTCAAGGCAACCGACCCCCGCGGGCTCCAGGCCACGGCCACGTACCAGCTTGCCGTGACCGCCTCCAACCGGCCCAAGCCGGTGGCGAACGACGACGTGCAGGACAACGCCGCCGCCGGCAAGCCGGTGACCATCAATGTGCTGGCCAACGACGCCAATCCGTTCCCGGAAACACCGCTGAAGATCATTGCCGCGAACACCGAAACGGGCAGCGGCAATGTGGGCGTCAACGGTGACTCTGTGACCGTCACGCCGGCGCCCGGTTTCACCGGAACCATGGTGGTGGCGTACACGGTGGAAGACAAGACGCAGGACAACTCCAGGCATGCCACCGCGCGTGTCCGGCTGACCGTCAAGGACAAGCCTGCAGCCCCCACCACGCCGCAGGCGCAGAGCGTGGGCGACCAGACCGCACTGCTCACCTGGTCCGCACCGGCCGACCGGGGCTCCGCCATCACCAAGTACACCGTCTACGGTGAGGGCGGGTTCCGGCAGGAGTGCCCGGCCAACACCTGCACCCTGAACGGCCTGACCAACAACACCACCTACCACTTCCAGGTGACGGCCACCAACGAGTTCGGCGATTCCGACCGCTCGCCGGCGTCCGCGGATGTGCGCCCGGACGTCAAACCGGATACGCCGCTGGCGCCGTCGCTGAAGTTCGGCGACAAGCAGCTGACGGTGAACTGGACTGCCCCGGCGAGCAAGGGCTCGCCGGTGAAGTCCTACGACCTGGAAATCTCGCCGGCTCCGGCCGGGCAGAACGCCCAGATCCAGGGACTGACATCAGTCAGCTACGTCTGGAAGGGCCTCCAGAACGGCGTCTCCTACAAGGTCCGGGTCCTGGCCCGCAACGATGCCAAGGACCCCTCCGAGTGGAGCCCGTATTCGGCGGCCGAGGTGCCGGCCGGCGTCCCCGCCACTCCGGCGGCGCCGAGCGTCGCCCAGGCGACGCCGGTAGGTTCGCAGAGCCAGCTGAGGGTGGTTTGGACCGCGCCCAACAACAACGGTGACGCGGTCTCGGCCTACACCCTGACCACGCTCCGGGGCGGTGCCGCGGTCTCCAGCCAGCAGGTGTCCGGCACCTCGCAGAACGTCAAAGTGGATAACTCGGAAACGAACTACACCTTTACGGTCTCGGCAACCAACAAGGCCGGAACGAGCGGCACGAGCGCGCAGTCCGCCGCAATCCGGGCAGCAGGCAAACCTGGCACTGTCAACGCTGGAACCGTCAAAGAGAACGGGACCAGCGGCCAGCTCGACGTTACGTTCACGCCCCTGACGGATGCGCAGCGCAACGGCTCCACGGCATCCGAGATTGCCTACTCATACAATGCCGACGGAAAGACCGGTGCCATCAAGGCCGGGGGAGGAACCATCGGTGGCATGACCAACGGCCGGGACATCACCGTGACCATCATTGCCACGTCCACCAAGAACAATATGTCCGGTGACGCCAAGGCCATCGGCACCGGGAACCCCTACGGTCCTGCCAATGCCCCCAGCATCAACGGCGGCACCTCGGCGAAGGGCGATGGCCAGGTGCACTGGACCTGGAATGACCCGGCGACGAACGGCAGGCCCCTCAGCTACTACGAGGTGAGCATGGATGGTGGCGGCTGGCAGAACGTCGGCAAGGCGAACAAGTTCGATACGGGCGCCGGCGGGTGGAGCGCGAGCCACAAACTGCGGGTCCGCGCCTACACCGTCACCAACGGGGCAATCGGCGGACCGGTCACCTCTACCTCCGGTCCGGACAACACCCCACCCCCGCCCACGGACTGGTACGTCACGGCAAGCCCGGTGCGCAGCTGCACGGAGCCCCGCCAGGGGACGGACAGCTACATTGCCGGCAATCCGTCCCAGTGCACCGGTGCCGGCAAGTGGCTCGATGCCGGTGCCCCATCCACGGCGGACCGCTACCAGGTCTGGTACAAGACCTCCAACAACCCGAGCGGCATCTGGTACCACCTAAATTCGGGGATGGCGTCGGGCAACTGGCTCCGCTGCGACACCTCCAATGTGGGCTGCAACCCGCCGAACGGCATGCCAAACCGCTAGCAATCTCCGGAAGCACAACTGTGGGCCCGGCTACCCGGGGCTCACAGAAAATTCGATCCATCAGAAGGAAGCACATCTCATGACCATGACCATTGAGCAGGCCGAGTGGTTTGCTGGCACGTTCGAAAAGCTGGTTGCCAACGTGGGCCAGGCGGTGCTGGGCAAGGAACACGTCATCCGGCTGACCTTCACCGCCATGCTGGCCGAGGGCCACGTCCTGTTCGAGGACGCCCCGGGTACGGGCAAAACCTCCCTTGCCCGCGCCCTGGCTGCCACCGTGCAGGGCTCCAACAACCGCATCCAGTTCACCCCGGACCTGCTGCCCTCCGACGTCACCGGTGTGACCATCTACGACCAGAAGACGCAGAAGTTCGAGTTCCACAAGGGCCCGATCTTCAACAACATCGTCCTGGCCGACGAAATCAACCGTGCCTCGCCCAAGACCCAGTCGGCGCTGCTGGAGGTCATGGAGGAATCCCGCGTGACCGTGGACGGCGTCACGTACTCGGCAGGGCGGCCCTTCATGGTGATGGCCACCCAGAACCCGATCGAGCAGGCAGGTACCTACCGCCTTCCCGAGGCGCAGCTTGACCGCTTCCTGATCAAGACCTCCATCGGCTACCCGGACCACGCGTCCACGGTCCGGCTCCTGGGCGGCAGCAACCTGAAGGACCGCTCCAAGGAGCTCTCCGCCGTCATCACCACCCAGGCCGTGGCGGACATGGCCGATCTCGCCGCAACGGCGCACGTGGACACTGCCGTGCTGGAATACATCTCCAGGCTGTGCGAGGAAACCCGCAACGCCCCGGAGACGCGCCTTGGCGTGTCAGTGCGTGGCGCCCTGGCCATGGTGCGTGCCGCCAAGGTCTGGGCCGCCGCGCAGGGCCGGAACTTCGTCCTGCCGGACGACATCAAGGAACTGGCATCCGTGGTGTGGACCCACCGGTTCGTGATGGACCCCGAAGCAGAGTTCTCCGGCGCCACCGCTGAGGCCGTGCTGACCCGGATCCTGGCCGACGTCGCCGCCCCGCAGCAGCGCACCAACGCCTGATCCGCCCGGCTGCGGCCGACCGCCGCAGCCACCGTCATTCCATTCCAGCGCAACAACGAAGGCACACCCCTATGTCCGACGGCACGTCCAGCGGTACCCCGTTGACCCGGCTCGCGGAGCGTTTCCAGCAACTCTTCCACCGGAACGGCCGCCCCACCCGGCTGCACCCTGCCGCGGTGTGGTCCGAGGCCAGCAGTACCGCACTCCAGGCCCTGACGCCCGCATGGCGGTCCGTCCGGGACATCTGGCTGAAGTACGCGTGGCCGGTGCTTTCCGTGGTCAGCATCCTGGGCTGGTCCGTCCTCGCCGCCGCGATCCTGCTCTGGACCACAGGACAGGCATTCGGCTGGCAGGAAGCCACGGCGGCGGCCATAGCCGCCTTCGCCATGTTCGTCATCGCAGTGGCCTTCATCCTGGGCCGGTCCTCGTACGGGGTGGTCCTGGACCTGGCCCGCACCCGGGTGGCGGTGGGGGACAGTGCCGTCGGCAGCATCGCCGTCTCCAACACCTCCGCGCGTCCCCTCCTGCCGGCCGCGCTGGAACTCCCGGTGGGCAGCACCACCGCCGTGTTCCACCTGCCCCGGATGAAGCCCGGCCAGGTGCACGAGGACCTGTTCACCATCCCCACCGCGCGCCGCGCCGTCATCGTGGTTGGACCGGTCCGCTCCGTGCGGGCGGACCCGCTGCACCTGCTGCGCCGCCAGGTCCTCTGGACTGAGCCGGAGGACCTCTTCGTCCACCCGCGGACCGTGGCCCTGGCCGGCTCCGCCGCAGGCTTCATCCGCGACCTCGAGGGCATGCCCACCACGGACCTCTCCAGCGCCGACGTCTCCTTCCACGCCCTGCGCGACTACGTGCCGGGCGATGACCGCAGGCACATCCACTGGAAGACCACCGCCCGCACCAACAAGCTGATGGTGCGCCAGTTCGAGGAAACGCGCCGCGCCCACCTGGCCATTTCGCTGTCCATCAACACCGAGGAATACGCTTCCGAGACCGAGTTTGAGATGGCCATCTCCGTGGCCGCCTCCATCGGCCGGCAGGCCATCCGCGAACAGCGTGAACTGGATGTCCTGACCCAGAAGGGCCCCCTGCGCTGCGAAACCGGCCGCAACATGCTGGACGACATGACCCGGATCGTCGGCGCCCCCATGCGCCGCACCGCCGTCGACCTCGCCCGGACCCTGGCCGACACCGTGCCCAACGCCTCCGTCGTCTTCTTCGTGGTGGGCAGCAACGTCACGGCAACCCAGCTTCGCTCCGCCGCCGCCTCCGTGCCGCCCGGTGTGCGCAGCCTGGCCGTCAGGGTGGAAGCCGGCGCGGCCCCCACCCGGGCCAACATCGCAGACCTTACTGTCCTGACCCTCGGCGACCTGGCCGACCTTGCCATCGTGCTGAGAAAGGCGGCAGCATGAGCACCGCACCGGGCCGATCCCGACAAACCCCTGCCCCCCGACAAACCCCTGCCCCGCAGACCCGCAGCCGCCGCAAGGTGGCCAACCAGGAGTCGGCGTTCGCGGACGGCCAGCCGCTATGGCACTTCCTGCTCGACGCCGGAGCCCTGGTGGTCCTGCTGGGCCTGGGACTGCTCGGCTTCGGCCTGAGCTTCGGCGGGGACCCGTACTACCTGCTGTCGGGTTTCGGCGGCATCATCCTGGGCCTGGCCATCGGTGCGGTCAACGCCCACCTGCGCCTGGGGCTGCTCATCACCACCGCGCTGGCCCTTGCCGCGTACCTGCTCTTTGGCACCTGGCTGGCGGTCCCTGATGCTGCCATCGCCGGCTTCGTCCCCACCCTGGATTCGCTGCGGACCCTGCTCCTCGGCGTCGTCTTCGCCTGGAAGGACATGCTCACGGTGGGCGTGCCCGTGGGAACTGCCGGCGGCGTGCTCATTGTCCCCTTCCTGAGCTCCCTGATCACGGCGCTCGTCGCGGCGCTGCTGACATGGCGCACCAAAAGCCCCTACCTGCCCCTCCTGCCCGTGCTGGTCCTGTTCGTCACGGGCATCGCCTTCAGCACCAACGCGGCGTTCCTGACCCTGGAACGCGGCATCGGCCTGACCGTGCTGGGCATCGCGTGGGCAACGTTCCGCCGGGACGCGCTCCGGCGGAACAACACCCGGCGGGTGTCCGTGAACAACCCGCAGACGGATACCGCCGCCGCACGGCGTGCCCGGATCCGCCGGCTGGGCATGGCTGCGGGAGTCATTGCCGCCAGCGTGGGAGTCACCGCAGTGGCCGCACCGCTGGTCAGCGCAGGAGAGGACCGGAAAGTCCTCCGCAACGTGGTGGTGCCCCCGTTCGACCCCAAGGACTACATCACGCCCCTGGCAAGCTTCCGGACATACGTGAAGGACAAGAAGGACGACACCCTGTTCGTGGTCAAGGGCCTCCCGAGGGACGGCCGGGTCCGGCTCGGCGCCCTGGATGCCTTCAACGGGACCAACTACAACATGGACCCCAATGGCTCCGGAAACTTCAGCAAGGTGGGCGATGCGAAATCCATCAACACCCTCGCCGACTCATCCGGTGTGGTGCCCACCAACGACTACTCGATCAGCATCAAGATCGAGGACTACCAGGGCTACTTTGTCCCCGGCGGACGAAAGACCACCGGCATCAGTTTTGACCAGTCCGGCTCCGCCGCCGCTGCGGGCCTCTACTTCAACCCCGGCTCCGACACTGCGGTGACCACCAGCGGGCTGTCCCGCGGCGACTCCTACAGCGTCCAGGTTTCCGATCCCGTCAAGCTCGAGCACGGGCAGTTGACGCAGTACGACTTCGCAAAGATTTCCCTCCCGGATGCACTGGAGGTGCCGCCGGTGGTGGGCTCCCAGGCCAACGACCTGTCCGCCGATGCGCCAACCGCCATCGACCGGGTGCGCCAGATCGAAGCCCACTTCCAAAAAACCGGGGCGTTCAGCAACGGTTTGGTCAGTGAAGGCCAGCTGCCCAGCGTCTCCGGCCACGGCTCGGCCCGCATCCGCAGCCTGCTGACGGCCAAGCAGATGCTGGGTGACGATGAGCAGTACGCGGTGGCCATGTCCCTGATGCTCCGCCACCTGGGCATCCCGTCCCGGGTAGTGATGGGTTTCTACCCTGAGCCGACCAGCCCGGAGAACGGTGCAGGCGAGGTGAAGATCACCGGCAAGGACGTCCACGCCTGGGTTGAGGTCGCCTTTGAACGGGTTGGCTGGGTCAGCTTCGATCCCACCCCGCCCAAGGACAACATCCCCATCCCGCCTGACCCCGAGAACAAGTCCAAGCCCAAGCCACAGGTGCTGCAGCCGCCGCCCCCGCCGCAGGAGCCGGCAGACCTGCCGCCGGACTCCTCACCGGACGCGCTGGATGCCGACCAGAAGAAGAACAACCCGTGGCTGTTCTGGGGTGCCCTCCTGGGCGCCCTGGGCGTCGTCGCGATCCCGCTGGTGATCCTGGCCCTGCCGCTGCTGCTGATCGCCCTGTTGAAGACACGACGGCGGAAGTCGCGTTTCCGCGACGGGCACGCCGCCCAGCGCGTGGGCGGAGGATGGAACGAGGTAGTGAGCCTGGCGACAGACCTGGGCGCCGCGGTCGACACGCGCTCGACGCGGCGGGAGAGTGCTGCCGTCCTGGCCGAAGCGTTCCCAGCCACCCAGGGAACCACCACCATGCTGGCGCGCCGGGCGGACGCCTCGATCTTCGGAGCGGGGGAGCCCACCGAGGAGGAGGTCCGCGAGTACTGGACCATCGTTGACGGGTCCCTCAAGGAGATGACCTCCTCCATCGGATTCTGGCGGCGCCAGCAGGCACGGTTCTCGCCGCGGTCGCTCCTTGCCGACGCCAGGACCGCGATGAACTCCGGCCAGGGCCTCAAGCTGCGCGGCGGCCGTGTGGCGCTCCCGGCGGTGGGCGGAATCCTGGCTGCGCGCCGCCGCCGGATTGCCGGCGGGAACCCTTCCACGGGCCGGGCGGAAACGCCCAACGCACCTTCATCGCCCCGGCCGGACGCACCGGCCCGGGACACGAACGAGCCAGACCAGCAAGGACCCCACCAGCAGTGATGCCCGACGCCGAACGCTGCCCGCGCTGCCAACAGCAGATCCGCGCGGGAGCCACCTTCTGCACCGCCTGCGGCGCGCCGCTGCCCAACCGGGCAGCGCGCCGCACCCGCACCCCGGACCCGCTGGAGCACCAAGACAGGAGTGACGCCAGGGAAGCGCGCCCCACGCATGCGCCCGGGATTCCCGGTACTATCCCGGTAGTAGAAAGGCCCCCGGCAGGTCAGCCGGCGGGCACAGCACATACGGGCAACGCGCGCAGGGGCACCCTGCATACGGGCACCGGGCCGGGCACGACCGGCGGTTCCACAAGGGTGGAAGCCGCTCCAGGGGGAGGAACGGGAATGGCAGTGAACCTTCAGCTTGTTCCGGCTGCGGCGGGCAAGCGGCTTGGCGCTGCCGTCATCGACTGGCTGCCCGGGGTGGCAGTGCTGGTGGTGACGTTCGCCATCGGATTTGCCGGGATCACCCGCACCAGGAGCGGCGGGTTCATCGTGTACGACACCTCTTCCCTGGTGCTGTTCGGCGGAATCGGCCTGGGCCTCACCCTGGCCTACCTGTTCGTCGTGCTCGGTCTGGAAGCCCGCAGCGGCAAAACGCCCGGCAACCTGGCCATGGGCATCCGCAGCGCGGACCAGGACGGCTACGCACCCGGTGCGGGCGCTGTGTTCCTGCGCGGCCTCATCACCGGGGCGGGCATCCTCCTGGCCCTGCTGGCGGCAGTGCTGGTAGTGGTCTTCAAATGGTTCGACGCCGCCCTGTTCATCCTCGGCCCGCTGCTCCTGGTGGGTGCTGCCTGGGCTGTGCTGGTGGTGGTTTCCAACCGTTGGGACAAGAACGGCGGCCTCCGGGGCTGGAATGACACCGCTGCCAAGACCCTCGTGTTCGACGTCAAGGCAGGCAGGGACCCCATCACCACCGGCGGCATCCAGGGTCCCTACAGCTTCGCGCCCCTGGACCTCCCGCCTGTGCAGCAGGTGCTCTCCCCGGTGGCCGGGGCCAAAGCGCCGCAAACCGCCGCACCGCAAACCGCCGCACCCCAAGCCGGCTCCCAGCCACCTGCTCCGGTACTGCAGTCTCCGCCACCTGCTGTCCCGGCCCCGTACAACCCAGCCCCCTACAACCCGGCCCCTGCGGCTCCGGCACCGCAGGTCAACGGACCGCAGGCGTCCGCGCCCCAAGCACCTGCGCCGTCGGCCACCATGCCTTCGCAGACCATGCCGTACACCTCGCCGGCGTCCTTCGCGCCGCCCGCGGCCGGTTCCCAGGGCGTTCCCCCGGGGCACCGGGTGCCTTCGCAGCATGTGGACGACGACGTCGAACGCACCCAGGTGCGTCCCGGCGCCGGAGGACCAGCCCAGGTGGCCGTCCTCCGCATCCGCCTGGACGACGGCCGCGACTTCCAGCTGGACCGCAGCGTCCTGGTGGGCCGGAACCCGGTGGGGCAATCGGGCGAACAGCACGCCCAGCTGCTGGCTGTAGACGACCCCGGGCGCTCCATCTCCAAGACGCACCTGCACCTGCTCACTGACGGTGCGGGCATCTGGGTGACGGACCGGCAGTCGACCAACGGAAGCGCCGTCACCACCCCGGACGGCCTGCGCACCCCCCTGGTGCCGGGCGTCCCCACGTTTGTTACCCCGGGATCCAGCGTGCACTTTGGAGACCGTACCTTTTACCTAGGACAGGCATGAACCAGCACCCCGCCAGTGTTTCCTCCACCATCCAGCCGGGGCCGGGCCTCAGCCTTACCTACGGCTACGGGACGGACAGGGGACTCCGCCGGGAGCTGAACGAGGATTCCTACATCGCCGCCGACCCGATCTTCGCCGTGGCTGACGGCATGGGCGGACACGAGGCCGGCGAAATCGCCAGCGGCCTGTGCGTGCGCGCCCTGGCAGAAATGCCCCAGGTCACCACGGGGGAGCGGAACATTACCGCGTCCCTCCTCCAGGAGTACCTGGTCCGTGCCGACGCCTCCATCCGGGAAGCCACAGGCGCCCGCGCCGGCACCACCCTGACGGGCGCTGTGGTGGTGGAGCAAATGGGCGTGCCGTACTGGCTGGTCATGAACATTGGCGATTCCCGCACCTACCGGCTCAGCCAGGGCCGGTTCGAGCAGATCAGCGTGGACCATTCCGAGGTCCAGGAGCTCGTGGACGCCGGCGAGATCACCGCACAGGAAGCCACCGTCCATCCCCGCCGCCACGTGGTCACCCGGGCCCTGGGCACCGGGGACGAGACGGAGGCGGACTACTGGCTCCTCCCCGTGGAGGAAGGCGACCGGGTGCTGGTCTGTTCGGACGGCCTCACCGGGGAATTGCCGGACGAGGAGATCCTCCGGATCCTCAGCACCGTGGCTGCGCCGCAGGACGCAGTGGACGCCCTGATCCAGGCTGCCCTGCGCAGCGGCGGCCGGGACAACGTGACGGCCATCGTGGTGGACGCCAGGAACGTAGCGAACGACGACGGCACCGGCACCACGGCACCCCGCCACACCCCGGCGGACGGGGACGAAGTGACGCTGCCGCGGCCGGCTGCGTCCGAAGCCGTCACGCAGCCCCTGCCGGCGCCCGTCGAAGCCGGCACCGACCAGGACGGAGAGCCCGGACGATGACCGGCGCCAGCTACATTCCCGGCACCTGGCTGGGCATCGTCCGGTCCGGGACCGCAGTCCTCCTGGGCCCGGAGACACCCGCCGGACTCGCAGGGGCCATTTGGGAGCTCCTGGCTTCGCAGCCCGAGCCGCACGAGGTCCTGGCAGCCGTCACCAGCAGTTCCGGTGGCTCCCTGACCCGCATCCCGTCCTTCGGCATCCTGGATTTCAACGGGTCCTTGCGGGTCTTCCTGCGCGGTGACCTCGACCTCACCGTGGAGCAGCCCGGCGGCCCGGTGGAGCTCGACGGCCGAGACGTGACCACCTGGAACGAGCGCAGGTTCGTCGTGCCCGGGACATGCCGGCTGGGTATCGCCAGCGGTGCCACGGCGGGGAAGGCCGCGGGACGCCCCGGCCGGCCGCTCGGTGAACAGCTGCTGGGTGAACAGCCGCTGCCTGAACTGCCGCTGGCTGAACTGCCGCTGGGGGAGGGTGTGGTGCTGCTCCAGACGCTGACCCTGTGCGCGCCGGCCGGCCCTGCCGCCGTCGGTGGTCCTGCCGCAGTGGACCGCGAAGAATCCCCGGGGAAACCGGCCAGTGTGGATGGCCCGTTCGCCGTCAGTTCTTCCGGCGAGGTGGACGGTCCAGCCGGCTTCGACCAGGCCCTTACCCCGGAAGCGCCAGCAGGTGGGGGCGAAACAGCCGACGATTCCCCCGTGGGGACCCCTAGTGGCATCCCGGCCGCAATCGCCGGAGACCCGCAGCAACCTGACGCGCTGCCGGATCCGGTACCCTCCGCGCACCACCTTGATCCGGAAGCCACCATTGCCCCCGGCGCGATCATCGACGCCGACGGAGAGCTCCTCGAAGCAACCGGCAACGAAGACCCGACCAGCCTTGGGGACCCAGGATCGGAGCTGCCCGGTTCCGGTGCCGCCGGGGCGGACTCAACCACCGCTGCGGCAGGCCACGGTGATGCGGGTCCCGCGGTGGAGATGACCACGTCCTACGACCACCTGTGGGACCGCACCGTCATGAGGAACATCGAAGACGCAGCCGTCCGCGAGGACCCCGACGCCGACTCCGGACATGTAGTGCCGCAGCAACAGCCGGCGCTGCCCGCAGCTGAACCGCTCCCTGCCCTGGGCGCGGGGGAGGATGCGGCGCCGGGTGGCTCGTCGGCCGAATCCGGAGCAGGACCGGCCGGAGCAGCAGATGCCGGACCAGCAGATGCCCGTTCAGATGCTTCCGCCGGACACGGTGACGGCTCGAACGGCACGGCTGCCACTCCGTCCCGTCCCGCTTCCTCCGGTGTCCTCATCGATTCCGTCCCCTGGCGCACTGCAGGGACGGCACCCGCACCGACGGAACCCGGCACCGGCAGCGACGCTCCCGCCCGGGAGTTCGCGCCGTTCCAGGGACCTCCGGCTGCCTATGAGCCCGGTCCGCCTGCCTTTGGGCCTGCCCCGGTCCATGAGCTGCCTGCCGATGCACCGCAAGCCCATAATCCGCCAGTCCATAATCCACAGGTCCAGCAGCCGGACACGGGCCAGGAACCCGCTGCCGGCTTCGATCCGGACCATGATGGCCAGACGGTCATGAAGAGCAGCGTCGCCGGATCAACGGCCGGCCCTGCCGCGGACGCACCTGCGGCCCGGCAGGATGCGGGCGGCGGCCCGCTGGTGCTGGCGCGCGTCTGCGCCCAGGGCCACGCCAATCCGCCCACCCGCGCCCAGTGCAGCGTCTGCGGGGCGGCCCTGTTGCCCGATGCGGTGCAGGTAGCGCGTCCCAGGCTGGGACGGATGCGGCTGTCCACCGGCGACCTGCTGGACCTCGACCAGTCCATGGTGATCGGCCGCCAGCCGTCGGTGTCCCGGGTGCAGGGCGGCGTGATGCCGCGCCTGGTGCAGGTGGCAAGCCCGGGCGGTGACATCTCGCGGTCCCATGTGGAGGTGCGGCTTGAGGGCTGGCACGTGATGCTCTGCGACCTTAAGGCCACCAACGGCACCGTCCTGGTCCGCGAAGGCCAACCGCCGCGCCGTCTCGCCCAGAACGAGATGGCCATCCTGCTCGACGGTGATATCGCTGAACTGGGCGACAACATCTCATTGCGTTTTGAGGAGATTCCTTGAGTTCCAAACGGCCTGTTGCGCCGCCGCCCCGCATTCCGGGGTTCACCTACATCAGCCTGCTCGGTTCGGGCGGCTTTTCCGACGTCTACCTCTACGAACAGGACAGGCCGCGTCGGAAAGTCGCCGTCAAGGTGCTGCTCTCGGACCTGAAGACCGAAGGCGCCCGGCGGCGCTTCGAGTCCGAGGCCAACCTCATGGCCCAGCTGTCCTCGCACCCGTACATCGTCACCATTTTCGAGGCGGAAGTGACGGACGACGGGCATTCCTACCTGGCCATGGAGTATTGCTCCCGGCCCAGCCTGGACGTGCGGTACCGGCGGCAGCGCTTCAGCGTTGATGAAGTCCTGGCCGTCGGCATCCAGGTGGCCTCCGCCGTCGAAACCGCGCACCGTGCCGGCATCGCCCACCGCGACATCAAGCCCGCCAACATCCTGGTGACGGACTACAACCGTCCCGCGCTGACCGACTTCGGGATCTCCGGCACCCTTGCCGGGGACTCCGACGACGACTCGGGCATGTCCATTCCCTGGTCCCCGCCGGAGCAGTTCCGCGACGGCAGTGTCGACGGCGTCATGGTGGACGTGTGGGCCCTCGGTGCTACCCTGTACACCCTGCTGGCCGGCCGCTCGCCCTTCGTCATGCCGGGGGCGGACAACTCGCAGCGGGAACTGATCAACCGGATCAGCAACTTGCCGCTGCCCCGGCTGGGCCGTCCGGACGTGCCGGAATCGCTGGAACTGGCCCTGGCCACCGCCATGGCCAAGTCGCCGCAGTCACGGTATTCCTCCGCGCACGCCTTCGCCCTGGCCCTCCAGCGGATCCAGGCTGAGCTCAACCTCTCCGTGACTCCCTTCGAAGTCCTCGAGGAACCCCAGCAGGAGGAAAGCCACCCGGACGACGGCACCGAGGAAACCCGCGTCCGCAGCATCGCCGCCATCGATCCCGAGCGCACCGGCAGCGCCCCCACCTTCCCGGCCCGCACCCGCCCCGGCTCACCCGGCGCCGGAACCGACGCCACGGGACGCCGCGGTGGTGCCCTCCCGCCGTCGTCCTTCACTCCCGCCGGCCCCGGCCAATGGCGGCAAGCCCCTGCCGTGCCCTCCATCCCGGCGGGCCCCGCCGGAGCGGCTGGCCCCGGAGCAGGCGCGGCCGACGGCGGCGGCCAGGGGGAGTGGGCACAGTCCACCGTCCTGCGCGGCAGCACAGGCGCGGCGAACTATGGTGCCCCGGTAAGGGACGACGCCGGGCCGGACACCTACACCGCCGACGCCACCGTGCACCGGCCCGTGAACGTGGACCAGCCCCAGGCGGAGCCGGCGGCAGACCATGGCAAGCGCAACCTCTGGCTCGCGCTGGCCGGCGGAACCCTCCTGGCCCTGGCGGCGGTGGTGGGCATCGTGGTGGCCAACACTGCGACCGGAACGCCCAAAGCAGTGGACACCCAGCAGGTCAGCAAGCCGCCGGCGGACGCCGTGGACAGCGGCACCGTCCCCAGTGTTGAAGGCCTCACGGCATCACGAAAGCCCGAAGATCCAAACACCATCATCTTCTCCTGGACCAACCCGCAGCCCAGGGAGGGCGACTCCTACAAATACCGCACCAAATCCGCCAAGGCGGACGGTCCCTACGAAACCACGAAGGTACCGAAGACCTTTGTTTCCGGGTTCGGCCCCACTCCCATTTGCCTGGAAGTGATCCTGGTGCGGGCCGACGGCAGCGCCTCGCCGGAAGGCCAGGACTCCATCGCCTGCCTGCAGGACTAGCCAGCTGATGATGCAAACACATTGCCCACTGAGGAGGCACAGATCATGGGGGATCTAGCAATAGATTTCTGTGGCGAATGGTATGAGCCATCGGATGAGGACATCTTCAATATCGGCCGCGAAGGCGACCTTGAAGTGGACGACAACCCGTACCTGCACCGGCAGTTCCTGCAGGTGGCCCGCTACGACGGCATTTGGTGGCTGAGCAACGTGGGCAGCATGCTGTCCGCCACCGTGGCTGACGCGTCCGGCGGCATGCAGGCCTGGCTGTCGCCCGGCGCCCGGATTCCGCTGGTGTTCAGCCACACCAACGTCATCTTCACGGCCGGCCCCACCACCTACGAGTTCGCCGTGCACCTGAAGACGCCATCCTTCCGGCAGGAAGCCCGGGAAGGCGCCAGCAGCGGCGACACCACCATCGGCCCCGTGGTCTTCACCGACGCCCAGAAGGCGCTGATCGTGGCCCTCGCCGAGCCCGTGCTCCGGCGCGAAGGCACCGGGTTCAGCACCATCCCGTCCTCGGCGGCCGCCGCCAAGACCCTGGGCTGGGCGCTGACTCGTTTCAACCGCAAACTGGACAACGTCTGCGACAAGCTGGACCGCGTGGGCGTGGTGGGACTGCGCGGAGGCGGCGGGAAACTGGCCACCAACCGTCGCGCCCGCCTGGTGGAGCACGCCGTCACCACCCACCTGGTGACACCCGATGACCTGTACCTGCTCGAAAAGATGAGGGGCGTGGACGAAGGATGAGGATCCGGCTGACACTCCGCCGCGAACCCGCCGACGCCAAGGACCTGGCCGTCACGGTGGACGGCCTGGCCACCGTGGCCGATATTGCCACCGTGCTCTGGGCGGCCGACCCTGACCGGAAGGGCACCCCGGCCCCGGACAACCTGTCCCTGCGCATCGACGAAGCCTTCGTGGGTGCCGGCATCAGCGGCAACGTCCTGGCCCGCGAAGACAACCTGCTCGAATCGGGCCTGCGCCCGGGCTCCGTGGTGTCGCTGGCCCAGGTCAGCGGGCAGTTCCACGAACCCGGAGCCAGCCGTGGGCCTGCTGCGGCCACCTTGCGCGTGTTGTCCGGGCCCGACGTCGGCCGCGAATTTTCGCTGCCCATCGGCACCAGTTACATCGGCCGGGACCGGGACGTGGATATCCGCCTGACGGATCCGCTCACGTCCAAACGGCATGCCCGGATCACGGTGGGCGAAAGCATCGAGATCGTGGACACCAACTCCGCCAACGGCCTCCTGATGGACGGGCTGCCGGTCACGCGCGCCACCCTGAACTCGTCCGACACGGTGACCCTGGGGGACACCACCGTCACCGTGGTGCCCCTGGGGCATAATCACGCGGCAGCGCCGACGTCGCCCCTTGTGGACTTCAACCGCTCCCCGCGCGTGGTGCCCCGCTTCGACGTGCCAAAGCGCGTCCTTCCTGCCGGGCCCAAGCGGCCCGATGACCAGCCGTTCCCGTACATCATGCTGGTGGCACCCCTGATGATGGGCGCGGTCATCTTCGCGGTCACGCAGAACGTGCTGTCCATGGTGTTCATGCTGATGATGCCCCTGTTCATCGTGGGCCACTACGTGGACACCAGGATGCGGACGCGGAAGCAGCAGAAGGAACAGCTCAAGCAGTTCCGGGCGTCCATGGCCGCCTTCCGGCAGGACCTCACCGAGCTGCAGCAGGTGGAACGGGCGGTCCGGCTCCAGGAAGCGCCGTCGGTCAGCGACACCGTGGATGCCATCTACAAGCTCGGGCCACTGCTGTGGACGCACCGGCCCGAGCACTCCTCGTTCCTGGGCCTGCGCTTCGGGCTGGGGACCGGGCCGTCACGCATCCCGCTGGAGGAACCCTCCAACAATGACACCGAAGTCCAGTACGCCCGCGAGATCCAGGACTGCATCAAGCAGTTCAGCGAGATCGAAGGCGTCCCCGTGGTCTCCCAGCTGCGCACCTCCGGGGCCCTTGGCATCGCCGGCGCCCGCGGCCTGGTGGACGATGTTGCCCGCGGCATGGTGCTGCAGCTCGTGGGCCTGCATTCCCCGGCCGAGGTGGTCCTGACGGCCATCACGTCCGCGCAGTCCCGCGAACGGTGGAACTGGCTGCAATGGCTGCCGCACGTGGGCTCGGGGCACAGCCCGCTGGGCGGGGACCACCTGGCAGCCGGGTCTGCCGGCGGCTCCTCCCTGCTGGCCCGGCTTGAGGACTTGGTGGACGCCCGCGAAGCGGCGGCCAAACGGACTGCCCCGGAACTGCGCCCCGGCATCGACCCCGCCAAACACGAACTCGAAGAGCCCGTCCTTCCCTCGGTGCTGGTCATCGTGGAGGACGACGCTCCGGTGGACCGCGGCCGGCTCACCCGGCTGGCGGAACGCGGGCCCGACGCCGGCGTCCACGTCCTGTGGGTGGCCACCGACATCCAGGCCCTGCCCGCCGCCTGCCGCGACTTCATGGTGGTGGACGGCGACCACGGCACCACCACCGGCCAGGTGCGCCTGGGCCGCCACACCTATCCCGTCAGCTGCGAGAGCGTGGACGCGGAACTCGCCGCCCAGCTCGCCCGAATGCTGGCCCCCGTGGTAGACGTGGGCAAGCCCGTCAACGACGACTCCGACCTGCCGCGCGCCGTGTCCTACGCGACCCTGATCGGCAAGGACTTCCTGGACAACCCGCAGTCCGTGGCCGAGCGCTGGACGGAAAACAACTCCGTGCACGCCACCGCGGTGGCGAACCGCAAGGACAACGGCACGCTCCGGGCCCTGGTGGGGTCCAAGGGCATCGAGCCGCTGTACCTGGACCTGAAGAACGAGGGGCCGCACGCATTGGTCGGCGGCACCACCGGCGCGGGCAAATCCGAGTTCCTGCAGTCCTGGGTCATGGGCATGGCCGCGGCGTACAGCCCGGACCGCGTCAGCTTCCTGTTCGTGGATTACAAGGGCGGCGCCGCATTCGCGGACTGCATCAACCTGCCGCACACCGTCGGGCTGGTCACCGACCTGTCCCCGCACCTGGTACGCCGCGCCCTGACGTCCCTGCGCGCGGAGCTGCATTACCGTGAGCAGCTGCTGAACCGGAAGAAGGCCAAGGACCTGCTGGCCCTGCAGCGCGAGGCAGACCCGGAAGCCCCGCCGTACCTGATCATCATCGTGGACGAGTTCGCCGCCCTGGCCAACGATGTTCCCGAGTTCGTGGACGGGGTGGTGGATGTGGCCGCCCGTGGCCGCTCCCTGGGCCTGCACCTGATCCTGGCCACCCAGCGGCCCGCCGGCGTCATCAAGGACAACCTCCGCGCCAACACCAACCTCCGGGTTGCGTTGCGCATGGCCGATGAGGACGATGCCACGGACATTCTGGGAGTCCCGGACGCCGCCTACTTCGACCCCGCCATTCCGGGGCGCGGTGCCGCCAAGACGGGGCCCGGCCGCATCCAGGGGTTCCAGACCGGCTACGCCGGCGGCTGGACCACCGACAAGCCACAGCGGCCCCAGATCGACATCGTGGAAATGGCTTTCGGTTCCGGTCCCAGCTGGGAAGCGCCCGCCCCTGACAAGCCCGTCGCCCAGGAACCGGCCGGCCCCAACGACATTGCCCGGATGACTTCCACCATCGTGCACGCCGCGGACACCCTGGCCATCCAGCCGCCGCGCAAGCCATGGCTGGATGAACTGGCCAAGACCTACGATTTCTCGAAGCTGCCCAACCCCCGCACCGACGAACAGCTGCTCCTGGGCGTTGCCGACGATCCCGTGCACCAGGACCAGCCCACCGTGTTCTACGAACCGGACCGTGACGGCAACATGGCCATTTACGGAACGGGCGGCTCCGGCAAGTCCGCAGCCCTGCGCGGCATTGCCATTGCCGCCGCGGTTACCCCGCGCGGCGGCCCGGTCCACGTGTACGGCATCGATTGCGGTTCTTCGGGGCTGCGGATGCTGGAGGAGCTTCCGCACGTGGGCGAGATCATCAACGGCGACGACGTGGAACGCGTTGGGCGCCTGCTGCGCCTCCTGCGGGACATCGCCGAGCTGCGGTCCGCACAGTTCGCAGAGGTGCGGGCGTCCACCATCGTGGAGTACCGGAAGCTGGCCAACCGGCCGGACGAGAAGCGTATCTTCGTGCTGGTGGACGGCATGTCCGCGTTCCGGGAAGCATACGAGCACAGCAAGCTTTCCGGGCTCTGGGACATCTTCCTGCAACTGGCCACCGATGGCCGCACCCTGGGCATCCACCTGGTGGTGACGGGGGACCGGCCCAACGCCGTCCCCGCGTCGCTGCTCGCCTCCATCCAGCGCCGGCTGGTGCTGCGGCTCTCCAACGAAGACGACTACATCTCGATGGACGTCCCCAGGGATGTGCTCACCGCCACGTCGCCCCCGGGCCGCGGGCTGCTGGACGGACTTGAGGTGCAGCTCGCCGTCCTGGGCGGCAACTCCAACCTGGCCCTGCAGGCCCGGGAAGTCCATAAGCTCAGCGAAGCCATGCTGCGCCAGGGCCTGGACACCGCGCCGGGCATCGAACGGCTGCCCGAGCAGGTGGACCTGGATGTCCTGCCCGCCGGCAGCCCGGACCTGCCGGTGATCGGCGTGGACGACGAGTCCCTGCAGCCCGCAGAGATCATGGCGCGCGGCCCGCTGCTGCTGGCAGGCCCGCCGGGTGCCGGACGGACCGTGGCCCTGGTAACCCTGGCCTACGCACTGCGCCGGTCCAACCCCGCCACGGAGCTGATCTACCTCGGGTCGCGCCGGTCCGCCGTCGCCTCCCTTCCCATCTGGAACCGCTCGGTGGTGGGACCGGACGACCTCGCCGAGGTGGTGGAGGACCTGGTGGAGCACTCCACCGGGAATCCGGGAGTGGTGGCCTTCTTCATCGAGGGCCTGACGGAATTCACCGACACCATCGCCGAATCCGGCATGGCGCAGCTGGTGACCGCGTCGCTGAAGGCGGACCAATGGGTGGTGGGCGAGTCCGAATCCTCCACCTGGTCCAGTGCCTGGCAGCTTGCCCAGCCGTTCAAATCCGGGCGGCGGGGCCTGCTCCTCAACCCGGGGGACATCGAAGGCGACAGCCTGCTCAATACCTCGCTGGGCCGGGTGAGTCCGGACTTCATCCCGGGCCGCGGGTACGTGGTGGGACGCGGCAAAGCGCGGAAAATCCAGGTGGCGCTTCCACCGGAAAACCGGGACTGAGCAGGCCCGAAAAAGGCGGGGCCGCTGCTGCGGCGGATTTGCGGCCCCGCCCGGCGCTGTAGAAGACTACCGGGGACACCAGAAAGCCGTGGTGGGGGGGCTGCGCGCATCGAAAGGTAGCAATGACCCCGTCCGCCCCGGTCCGCCATGCTGTTACGACGACGGCTTCCGCAGCTGTCCTGGCCCTGGCCTTTGGCTTCTTCCCAACCGGCCCGGCACTTGCTGCCACTGCCGACCCCACGCCCGTTCCGGCGTCGGACACCCAGGCGCCAGCCGACTGCGGATTGGTGTGCATTCCCATCCTTGCCAGCAGCCCCGACGCCGGCCCAACCGGGCGCCCACGCAAATCAAAGGATCCCGTGCCGCCGCCGGCCCAGCCGGCACCCCCGGCGGAGCCGGCCGCCCCGACTGTCCAGCCCCAGCCGGCGCAGCCTGACGTCCCGCCCCCGGACCCGGCCCGGCTTCCGGCAACGGTGGCACCGGTCCCCGACGATTCCGCCCCCGAAACCCCATCAGCGACTGCCGGCTACCGCCCGCCCACCGGCCCCTCCAGTGGACAGGACTGGAACAGTCCCGTGAGCCGGACCACTGCCCCCACCAAGTTGGCCGCCGTTGCTCCCGCCCGGGGCGGGGGCCCGGACGGGCCGGCACTGGGGCCCATCGCGATCGGAACACTGCTGGTGGGCACTTCCGCCGGTGCCTTCGCCGTGTGGAACCGGAACCGCAACCGGCTCCGGTCGCACTGAGCCTGGGTGCCTGCCACGCCGCCGTGCCCGGTGGCTGTCGGAGGTGTAAGGCAAGATAGGTCTGTGAGCACAGGACCAGGACCCGCAGAACAGACCGCCGCCCGGACCACGGCACCGCACGAGCCCGAAGCGATCCCCACCGAGGCCATCCGCGAGGAATATGACAACCTCGCGGACCTGGTCCGGAAGTACCGGTTTGCGTACTACCAGGAGGACGCGCCGCTGGTATCGGACGCCGAGTTCGATTCCCTCTTCCGCCGCCTCGAGGAGATCGAGGCGCTGCACCCGGAACTGGTGGCCAACGATTCACCCACCCAGGAAGTGGGCGGCGAGGTGTCCGCCGCGTTTGCTCCGGTGGAACACCTGCAGCGGATGTACAGCCTCGAGGATGTCTTCTCCCTGCAGGAGCTTGAGGCATGGCTGAACCGGGCCGAGGCCGGCATCGAAAAGATCGGGGACGGTGGCGCAAAGGCGGCGTGGCTGACCGAACTGAAAATCGATGGCCTGGCGGTCAACCTCCTGTACCGCGACGGCAAACTGGTGCGGGCTGCCACCCGCGGCGACGGCACCACAGGTGAGGACATTACCCACAACCTGCTCACCATCAAGGAAATCCCGCAGGAACTGCGCGGCGGCGGTTTCCCCGCAGAGATGGAAGTGCGCGGCGAGGTCTTCATCCCGTCCAAGGCGTTCGCCGAGTTCAATGAGGCCCTGATCGAAGCCGGGAAGGCGCCGCTGGCCAATCCCCGCAACGCCGCCGCCGGCTCGCTGCGGCAAAAGGATCCGGCGGAGACGGCCAAGCGGCCACTGAAAATGTTTGTCCACGGCATCGGCGCCCGGGAGGGCCTTGCCGCCGGCAGCCAGTCGGAGACCTACGGCCTGCTGAAGGAGTGGGGCCTGCCGGTGAGCCCGTACTTCGAGGTGCTGGAAGCCCGGGACGACGTCCTCGGATTCATCAAGCGGTACGGGGACCAGCGCCACAAGCTGCTTCACGAAATCGACGGCATCGTCATCAAAGTCGATGATTTCGCCACCCAGCGCGCCCTGGGCAACACCACCCGTGTTCCCCGCTGGGCCGTGGCGTACAAGTACCCACCGGAGGAAGTCCACACCAAGCTGCTGGATATCCAGGTCAACGTGGGCCGCACCGGCCGCGTCACGCCCTACGGTGTGATGGAGCCGGTCAAGGTTGCCGGATCCACCGTGGAAATGGCCACCCTGCACAACCAGGACGTGGTCAAGGCCAAGGGCGTCAAGATCGGCGACATCGTCATCCTGCGGAAGGCGGGGGACGTCATCCCCGAAATCGTGGGCCCGGTCCTGAACCTCCGGGACCAGCAGGACCCGCCCGTACGCGACTTCGTGATGCCCACCGAGTGCCCTTCCTGCGGTACCCCGCTGGCACCTGCGAAGGAGGGGGACGTGGATGTCCGGTGCCCCAACGCGAGGTCCTGCCCGTCCCAGCTCCGGGAGCGCGTGTTCCACGTTGCCGGCCGGGGTGCCTTCGATATCGAGGCCCTGGGCTGGGAGGCGGCCATCGCGCTGACCCAGCCTGCCGAACCGGACACCCCTCCGCTGACCTCCGAAGCCCGCTTGTTCGACCTCACCCCCGAGGACCTGGCCGGTGTCCGGATCCGGCGTGAAAAGAAGAGTAAAGGCGTTCCCACCGGCGAATACGAGCTGGTGCCGTACTTCTTCAGCAAGGGCACGGCCAAGTCGCCGTCCAAGCCCACCGCCACCACCCAGAAACTGTTCAAGGAACTTGAAAAGGCCAAGACCCAGCCGCTGTGGCGCGTCCTGGTGGCCCTGTCCATCCGCCACGTCGGTCCCCGCGCATCCCGGGCCCTGGCGCAGGCGTTCGGCAGCATGGACCGCATCCGCGCCGCGTCCGAAGAGGAACTTGCGCATGTGGACGGCGTTGGCCCCACCATCGCCGCCGCGCTGAAGGAATGGTTCGCCGAGGACTGGCACGTCGAGATCATCGACCGCTGGGCCGCCGCCGGGGTCCGCATGGAGGACGAACGCGACGAGTCCATGCCGCGCACCCTTGAGGGACTGACCGTGGTGGTCACGGGTTCCCTGCCCAACTTCAGCCGCGACGAGGCCAAGGAAGCCATCCTGCTCCGCGGCGGCAAGGCAGCCGGCTCCGTTTCCAAGAACACCAGTTACGTGGTGGCCGGCGAAAGTGCCGGCAGCAAGCTGGACAAGGCAGAGCAGCTGGGCGTCCGCGTCCTGGACGAGGACGGGTTCCGGCAACTGCTCGACGGCGGCCCGGCAGCCGTGGGGGATGCCCCGGCAGCAGATGCCGTGGAACCGGGCGGGGATGACGGGGGCAACGAAGAGGCGACGGTACCCGCCTCTGCAGGGGAGAACACTGCCGGGGAGAGCACCGTGGAGGAGAACGCATGACGTCCGCAACGGAACTGCTGGAGGTCGCCAAACAGGCCGCCGCCGCAGGCGCAAAAGTCCTGTCCGGCCGCGACGGCAACGCCCTGGACGCAAGCAACAAGGGAGCCGCCGGGGACTGGGTGACGGCCTTTGACCTGGCGGCGGAAAACGCCGTACGCCGCGTCATCACCGCTGCCCGCCCGGGCGACAGCATCACCGGCGAGGAACAGGGAACCACCCGTGCCGCCGACCCCACGGGTTACCGCTGGTCCATCGACCCCCTGGACGGCACCACCAACTTCATCCGCAACATCGTCTACTACGCCACCTCCGTGGCTGTTGCCGATGCCGACGGCGTCTGGCTGGCCGGCGTCGTCAACGCCCCTGCCCTGGGGCGGGTGTACTACGCTGCCCGCGGCCAGGGAGCGTGGCTGGAGGAACGCGGCACCGTCACCAGGCTGGACGGGCCGGTTCCGGGCCGCGCCGGGCAGATCCTGGCCACCGGGTTCAGCTACGAGCCGGATGTCCGCGCCCAGCAGGCGGCCGCCTTCGGCACGTTGATGGACGGCTTTGCCGATGTCCGCCGGCTTGGTTCCGCCGCCCTGGACCTGTGCATGGTGGCGGACGGAACCCACGATGCCTACGGCGAGCGGGGTCTGAACGAGCATGACTTTTCAGCCGGCGCCCTGATCGCGGAGGAGGCCGGCTGCTGGGTGCGCAGGCCGCGCCTGACGAGCCCCCTCGACGGCGGCCCCACCGATGGGGAACGCCTGGACGCCTGGACCTGTGCCGCCAGCCTGGAGCTGTCCGGGAAGTTTCCGCTCTGAGTGGGCATGGGAACCGGCCTCATCGAAAGAGCGGGGCCACCCGTTCTGATAGTTCTGTCACGGAAAGTGCCTTCCTGCCGTAGAGCGCCCCGGCCCGCCACTAGCATTGACGGGTGCAGCCGCAGATAACCATCCGTCCCGCCGTCGAGGCCGACTTCGCCGCCATTGCCCGCATCACCGGAGCTTCGTATCTTTCGGCAGGCTACTTCGACGACGCCGCGCACCCCTACATGGTGAAGATCATGGATGTGGCAGAGCGCGCGGAGCAGGCCACCATCTGGGTGGCGGAGCGCGAGGGAGCTGTCATCGGTTCCGTCACGCTGGCGCTGGCGGGGGAGCCGTACGCGGATATCGCCCTGCAGGATGAGCTGGAATTCCGGATGCTGGTGGTGGACCCTGCCGTGCAGCGCAGCGGGGCCGGCAAAGCCATGGTGGAGGCCATCATCGGCCATGCCAGGACCCTTCCCGGCATCCGTGCGGTGGCCCTCACCACCGGCCAAACCTGGGAGAGCGCGCACGGGCTGTACCGCAAGACCGGCTTCCAGCGGGTGCCTGAGCGGGACTGGCTGGTCCCGGGAACCGACATAAAACTGCTGGTTTACCGGCGCGACCTGTAGCAGCCCTACAGTGGTGGCGACCCATCCCAGCTTTGAAAGGCCCACCCATGCGCAAAACCTTCGGCAGCGGATCCGTCTGGGAACAGACCCTCGGCTATTCCCGCGCCGTCCAGGTGGACAACACCCTCTACATCTCTGCCACCGCGGCCAGCGGCGACGAAGGAGTGGTGGGGGATGACTTCTACACCCAGACCCAGTACATCCTGCAGAAACTCGGCAAGGTCCTGGCTGAGGCCGGCTTCGGCTATGGGGACGTGGTGCAGTCCAAGCTGTACCTGACGGACATCAGCAAGTGGGAAGAGGCCGGCCGGGCCCACGGCGAGGTGTTCGGCGAGATCCGTCCCACCCTCTCCCTGGTCCACGTGCTCCCGTTCCTGGACCCGAAGATGCTCGTCGAGATCGAACTGGTCGCGCAGAAGAGCGAGTAAGTTTCCGGCCCTACCGTGCCGGCAGGCCGTAGCGGTGCTCGGGCCTGCCGGTGGTGCCGTAGCGGAGCTGGATGTCCACTGCGCCGTCGTCCGCCAGCGAGGACAGGTACCGCTGGGCGGTGGCGCGGGAAACGCCCACCCGGGCGGCCACCTCGGCGGCAGAGTACTGCTCGCCGGGGTCCAGCGATTCCAGTACCGCGGCCTCCGTCGCGGAGCGTGGTTTCGACGACGGCGTGACGTCCCCCGGAATCAGCGCGCGTTTGGCGCGCTCCACGGCGTCCTGGTCCAGTGCCCCGGGCTGGCCCAGGAGGCGCCGGTACCGGGCATAGGAACGCAGCTGCTGGGACAGTGACTCCGCCGTGAAGGGCTTGAGCAGGTATCCCAGTGCGCCGCGGCGGAACGCGACCCGGACCGACGCGGGATCAGACGCGGCGCTGAGGATGATCGTGTCCACATCCAGCTGCTGCAGCAGGTCCAGGCCGGAGGCGTCCGGAAGGTACACGTCCAGCAGCACCAGGTCCGGCCGCAGGCTGTGGATCGCCTGCAGGGCCAGCGACGCCGTTCCGACGGGGGCCAGCGCCAGGAACCCCGCCACCGAATCCACGTAGGCGGCGTGCAGCTTGGCCACGTGGAAGTCGTCGTCCACGATCAGGACCCGAAAATCGTCAGCCATTCGTTTCCTTTCCGGCTTCCCCCGTGGTCTTCGCGGCAGGGCTCCCTGCCGTCGTGTGCGGAAGGGTGGCCATGAACACGGCGCCCGGCCCACCCCTGGCGCCGCGGTCCAGCACCTTCACATCGCCGCCCCGGCGCCGTGCCAGCTGGCGGGCCAGCGCCAGCCCGAAGCCCTGGCCGCCGCCGGCGCGGACCGGGCCGGAAGCGGTGGTGAAACCTTCGGCAAACACGGCCTCCGTGTCGGTGCCTTCTGCCAGCCCGTCACCGGAGTCCGCCACCACGACGTGCAGCGTGCCGCCGTCGTCGCCCGGCTCATCCAGTACCTCCAGCTCAACCCAGCGGTCCGTAGACGAGCCCGCCACGGCGGCGTTGACGGCGTTGTCGAGCAGGTTCCCCAGCACCGTGGTCACGTCCTGGGCCTCCGTCACCTGCCCGCGGACCAGGGTCTCCGGCCCGATGCGCAGTGCGACGCCCCGTTCGTCGGCCTCCACGCCCTTGGCGCCCACGAAGGCCTGCAGGTACGGGTCCTGCAGCAGCTCGGCCTGGTCCACCGGGAACTTCAGCGGGCCGGTGGCGGCGAGCCCGGCCAGGTAGTCACGCGCTTCCTGGTGCTGCCCGATGCCCAGGAAGCCGGCAAGGGTGTGCAGCTGGTTGGCGAACTCGTGCCGCTGGGCGCGCAGGGCGGTGGACATGGTCCCCACGGCGTCAAGTTGCCGCGTAAGCTCCTGCAGTTCCGTCCGGTCACGCAGCATGACCACCCAGCCCAGGTCCTCCCGGCGGTGCAGGGCTTTGCGCGCATTCACCACCAGCACCCGGCCGCCGGCCACCAGCTCGAGAGCATCCTGGTTTGATCCGCCGGTGGCAACCGCCGGGCCCGCAACCCCGGTCCCGGGGCGCGTGAGGGACTTCAGCTGTTCCGGGACGGGCGCGTCCTCCCAGCGGGATCCCGACAGGTCCGGCAGTCCCAGCAGCCGCTGCGCGGCGGCGTTGAAGACGCTGATCCGGCCGTCGGCACTGACGCCGATGACGCCGTCGTCCACGCCCTGCAGTACCGCCACCTGGTCATGGACCAGCGTGCTGATCTCTTCCGGTTCCAGGCCCAGGGTGAGGCGCTGCAGGCGCCGGCGCAGCAGGAAGGAGCCCAGGACGCCGGCCAGGAGGGCGCCCGCGGCGGTCAGTGCCACGGGCCCGATGTCCCGGGCCACGCTCTGGGCCACGGTTTCCATGGAGTAACCCACGCTCACCTCGCCCACCACCGCGCCGGTGCCGGGTGCGTAGACCGGAACTTTCGCGCCGGCGGACGGGCCGAGTGTTCCGGTGTTCCGGGTGGTGACCTCCTGCCCGGACAACGCCTCGGAGGGGTCCGTGCTGACCTTCTCACCGAGCCGTTGCGGATCCGGGTGGGCCAGCCGGATGCCCGTTTCGTCCGTGATGACCACGAACAAGGCGCCGGTCCTGGTCCGCGCCGCCTCGGCGGATGCCTGCAGTGGCCCGGCCAGGAGCTCTGCTGCCGGGGGAGTGCCGGGCTGTCCGCTGATGGCCAGCACATCGGCACGGACCTCCGGGTCGGAGGCAACGGTCCGGGCCAGCGTCAGGGCCTGGTTCTCCGCATCGCTGCCCACCCGGTCATACGTCAGCCACGCGTGCACGGAGGTGCTCAGCAGCACCACCAGCAGCACCACGGCCAGCTGCAGCAACAGCGTCTGGGTGGAAAACCGCAGCGGCTGCAGGGGCGCGGAACGCTGCATTCATCCTCCTTGACGGGTGGCGGCGGGCCATGGTTTCGGCGCCTAAGCGCTGTGAGCACAATGAGCAAAATGCTCCCAATAAGCAGTATGCCAATCAATTGAGCCAAAGGCACTGCCGTGACGGCCGCCACCCTACAGTCTGTAGCACGCGTCACACCGCTGTGCCGCTGTTCACAAGAAGGAGCCGGCTGTGCTGGTAATACTTGGATTCGCCATGATCGCGGTATTCATGGTGCTGATCATGACGAAGAAGTTGACGCCAGTGCTGGCGTTGATCATTGTCCCTACTGTTTTCGGCCTGTTCGCCGGTGCCGGCCTGGGCATCGGCGACATGGTGATGGACTCCATGAAGTCCATGACCTCCACCGCGGCCCTGCTGATGTTCGCCATCATCTACTTCGGCCTGATGATCGACGTCGGGCTCTTTGACCCGCTGGTGAAGTTCATCCTCCGCAAGCTGGGCAACGACCCCGCCAAGGTGGTCCTGGGCACCGCCATCCTGGCCGCCGCCGTGTCCCTGGACGGCGACGGGTCCACCACCTTCATCCTCACCACCGCCGCGATGCTGCCGGTCTACCTGCGCCTCAAGATGAGCCCCGTGGTCCTCACCTGCGTGGCCGGCCTGGCCAACGGCACCATGAACATCCTGCCCTGGGGCGGCCCCACGGCCCGCGCCGCCACCGCCCTGAAGATCGACGTCAACGACGTCTTCGTCCCCATGATCCCGTCCCTCGTGGCCGGCCTGGTGGTCGTCTTCGCCTTCTCCTGGCTGCTCGGCCTGCAGGAACGCAACCGCCTCCGCGCCACGGCCCCCGAGATCTGGGGCGTGCCGGACACTGCGGAAGAGTTCGACGGCGGCACCTCCACAGGTGCCTCAGGCACCGGCGCTTCCCGAACCGGCGCTTTTGGAAGTGGCCGCCGCAAGGGCGGCAACCCCGGCGGAGCAGCCCCCGCCGGTGGTTCGGTGGCGGTCCTGGACCGCACCGAAACCCTGGTGGACGAGCACGACTCCGCCATGGCGGACACCGCGCTCGACCCCAACCGCAGCACCCTGCGCCCCAAGCTGTTCTGGTTCAACCTGGCCCTGACCGTCGCCGTCATGGTGGTGCTCGTCGCCAACATCATCCCGCTGCCGTTCGTGTTCATGGTGGGCGCCGCAATCGCCCTGCTGGTCAACTTCCCCAAGGTCAAGGACCAGGGCGCCCAGCTGATTGCGCACGCACCGTCCATCGTCGCCGTGGTCAGCATGGTCATGGCCGCCGCCGTCCTCACCGGCGTCCTCAAGGGCACCGGCATGGTGGAAGCCATGTCCGCGTGGCTGGTCCAGATCATCCCCACCTCCATGGGCCCGTTCATGGCGGTCATCACCGGTGTGCTCAGCATTCCCATGACGTTCTTCATGAGCAACGACGCATTCTACTTCGGCGTCCTGCCCGTCCTCAGCGAAACCGCTGCCCACTACGGTGTCGGCGCCGCTGACATGGCCCGTGCCTCCATCACCGGCCAGCCGTTCCACCTGCAGAGCCCGCTGGTTCCGGCCATCCTGCTGCTGGTCTCGCTGGCCAAGGTGGACCTGGGCGACCACCACAAAAAGGTCCTGTGGCGCACCGCCGTCATCTCCCTGGTAATGCTCGGAGTCGGCATGCTTACCGGAGCCATTGGAATCGGCTAGTCTATAGCTGCCCGTGCTCCTGTCCCCGAGGCAGGCCGGGTATCGAAGGTGCCCGTCTGACGCCCGCTGGGGGATGTCAGACGGGCATCTGCGTTTCCGCACTAGACTGGATCGGAAAACAATTCGAACTTTGCAGGGGAGATCCATGGCTGCGATCAACCGTGACGACGTCGCGCACCTCGCGCGGCTCGCTCACATCGAGATGAGTGCCGAAGAGCTGGACAGGATGGCCGGCGAACTCGCCGTCATCGTGGATTCGGTCAAGTCCGTCAGCGAGGCCGCAGGGGACGACGTGCCGGCCACCTCGCACCCCATTCCGCTGACCAACGTGTTCCGCGACGACGTCGTAGGCCACACCTTCACGGCGGAACAGGCACTCTCCGGCGCCCCGGACTCCGACGACAACCGTTTCAAGGTTCCGGCCATCCTGGATGAGGCATAGACATGACTGACAAGAACACCAGCGCCGGCACCCTGATCCGGCTGTCCGCCGCACAGCTTGCCGAGAAACTGCGCGCCGGCGAAGTCACCGCCGTCGAAGCCACCCAGGCCCACCTGGACCGCATTGCCGCCGTCGACGGGAAAGTCAACGCCTTCCTGCACGTCAACGCGGAAGAAGCGCTCGCCGTCGCCGCCGAGGTGGACGCCATCCGCGCCGCCGGCGGAGCGGAAGCAGAAGCACTGCACTACCTGGCCGGCGTCCCCATCGCCGTCAAGGACCTGATCGTCACCATCGGCCAGCCCACCACCGCCGGCTCGAAGATCCTCGAAGGCTGGCACAGCCCGTACGACGCCACCGTCGTCGAACGCCTTCGCGCCGCAAAGATGCCCATCCTGGGCAAGACCAACCTGGACGAGTTCGCCATGGGCTCCTCCACGGAGCACTCCGCCTACGGCCCCACCCGCAACCCCTGGGACCTGGACCGGATCCCCGGCGGCTCGGGTGGTGGCTCCGCTGCCGCCGTCGCCGCCTTCGAGGCGCCCCTGGCCCTGGGCACGGACACCGGCGGCTCCATCCGCCAGCCCGGCGCCGTCACCGGAACCGTTGGTGTGAAGCCCACCTACGGCAGCGTCTCCCGCTACGGCGCCATCGCCATGGCGTCCTCCCTGGACCAGATCGGCCCCGTCACCCGCACCGTGCTGGACTCCGCGCTCCTGCACCAGGTCATCGGCGGCCACGATCCCCGCGACTCCACCTCGCTGCCCGAACCCCTGGCGGACCTCGTTGCCGCCGCGAAGACCGGCAACGTCGAGGGCCTGCGGATCGGCATCATCAAGGAACTGCACGGCGAGGGCTACCAGGCCGGCGTCGAAAACCGTTTCAACGACGCCCTGGAGCTGCTCAAGGAAGCCGGCGCGGAGATCGTTGAGGTCTCCTGCCCCAACTTCCAGTACGCCCTGGGCGCCTACTACCTGATCATGCCGTCCGAGGCCTCATCCAACCTGGCCAAGTTCGACGGCGTCCGGTACGGCCTGCGCGTCCTCCCCGAAGAGGGCCCCATGACCATCGAACGCGTGATGGGTGCCACCCGCGCCGCCGGCTTCGGCGACGAAGTCAAGCGCCGCATCATCCTGGGCACCTACGCCCTGTCCGCCGGGTACTACGACGCCTACTACGGCTCCGCGCAGAAGGTCCGCACGCTGGTGCAGCGGGACTTCGAGGCCGCCTTTGCGCAGGCTGACGTCCTGATCTCGCCCACCGCCCCCACCACGGCGTTCCCGCTCGGCGAAAAACTGGACGATCCGCTGGCCATGTACCTCAACGACGTCGCCACCATCCCGGCCAACCTTGCCGGCGTCCCCGGCCTGTCGCTGCCTGGCGGCCTGGCGGACGAGGACGGGCTGCCTGTCGGTATCCAGTTGCTGGCCCCGGCCCGCGAGGACGCCCGCCTGTACCGGGTGGGTGCGGTCCTTGAATCGCTGCTCGAAGCCAAGTGGGGCGGCCCGCTGCTGGCCCAGGCTCCCGACCTTGCCGTTGCCGGAACCCTCGAAACCCAGGAGGCAAAATAATGAGCACTGATGACATCCTGAGCTTCGAAGAGGCCATGGAGAAGTACGATCCCGTCCTGGGGTTCGAGGTCCACGTGGAGCTGAACACCAAGACCAAGATGTTCTCCTCCGCCCCCAACGTCTTCGGCGACGAGCCCAACACCAACGTCAACGAGGTGGACCTGGGTATGCCCGGCGTCCTGCCCGTGGTGAACAAGACGGCCATCGAGTCCTCCATCAAGATCGGCCTGGCGCTGAACTGCAAGATCGCCGAATCCTGCCGCTTCGCCCGGAAGCAGTACTTCTACCCGGACACCCCCAAGAACTTCCAGACGTCCCAGTACGACGAGCCCATCGCCTACGACGGCTACCTGGACGTTGAGCTCGAGGACGGCACCGTGTTCCGCGTGGAGATCGAGCGCGCGCACATGGAGGAGGACGCCGGGAAGCTGACCCACATGGGCGGTGCCACCGGCCGGATCCAGGGCGCCGACTTCTCGCTGGTGGACTACAACCGTGCCGGTGTTCCGCTGGTGGAAATCGTCACCAAGCCCATCGAGGGCGCCGGGTCCCGTGCACCGGAACTGGCCAAGGCCTACGTGGCGGCCGTCCGGGAGATCGTGAAGAACCTGGGCGTGTCCGACGCGAAGATGGAACGCGGCAACGTCCGCTGCGACGCGAACGTTTCGCTCCGCCCGCACGGCCGCGAACGGTTCGGCATCCGTTCCGAGACCAAGAACGTGAACTCGCTGCGCGCCGTGGAACACGCCGTCCGCTACGAGATCCAGCGCCACGCCGCTGTCCTGGACTCGGGTGAACCGGTGATCCAGGAAACCCGCCACTGGCACGAGGACACCCGGACCACCACCTCCGGCCGCGCCAAGTCCGACGCTGACGACTACCGCTACTTCCCGGAACCGGACCTGGTTCCCGTGGTGGCCTCCCGGGAATGGGTGGAGGAACTGCGCGCCACCCTGCCCGAGCCGCCGGCCGAGCGCCGCAAGCGCCTCAAGGCCGACTGGGGCTACTCCGACCTCGAATTCCGCGACGTGGTCAACGCCGGCGTCCTGGACGAGATAGAGGAAACCATCGCCGCCGGCGCCACCGCATCCGTGGCCCGCAAGTGGTGGATGGGTGAGATCGTGGGCCGCGCCAAGGCTGCCGACGTCGATCCCGGCCAGCTGGGCGTCGAGGCTGCCACGGTGGTGGAGCTGAGCCGCATGGTTGAGGCGGGCAAGATCAACAACAAGATGGCCTCCCAGGTGCTGGACGCCGTACTCGCCGGTGAGGGCACCCCGGAGGAGATCGTGGAGAAGCGCGGCCTCGCCGTCGTATCCGACGATGGGCCCCTCCTGGAAGCCATCGACGCCGCACTCGCCGCGCAGCCCGGCGTCGCGGACAAGATCCGTGGCGGCAAGGTCCAGGCCATCGGCGCGATCGTGGGCGGGGTCATGAAGGCTACCCGTGGACAGGCCGACGCCGGCCGCGTGAAGGAACTGATCCTGGAGAAGCTGGGCGTCACCGTCTAGTACACCCCTGCAGGACCCAACTGGGTAGCGCCAGGTGTCGTTTTGAACCCTCATAACGACACCTGGTGCTACCCAGTTCCGCGTTAAGTACTCAGGCGGCGCTCAGTGAAACTACCCGTGGTTGGGCGCCTGCGGCGGACTTACACTGGAGCCCACAGGGCGCCGGTGCCCTGGCTGCGTGCGGGAGGAACAACCATGGTGGTCCGGGAACCTATGAGGATGCGCAAGGCGGTGCTGGCCGGTGCCGTGGCCGTGGCACTTACCGGGACAGGGGCCGCCCTCGCCTGGCCGGCAACCGGGACGCCCGCACCCACGCCGTCGCCCTCACCATCATCACAAACAGCGCCCGGCAACTCAGGCAGCGCCCCGGGGCCACATAAGCCTGGCAAGGCCGAGCGCGGGCAACTCCTGCACGGCGAAGGCGTCGCCAGGAAGCCCGACGGCACCTACCAGACGGTCCTGGAACAGAACGGGACCGTGGAGTCGGTCAGCGATACCGGCATCACCGTCAAGAGCGGGGACGGCTTCTCCCAGACCTACACCGTCAATGGCGACACGAAGGTGACCACGATTCCTCCGGCCGCCAATCCAGGTGCAACGCCAAGCCCGGGAGGAGCGCCCAGCCCCGGTGGAAAGTCCGACGACGGCAAGCGGCTTAAGCCGACGGACGGGACCATCGCGGACATCGCCGCCGGGGACACCGTGCGCATCGCCGGCGTCAAGGACGGGGACAAAGCCACGGCCACGCGGATCGTGAAGGGCGCCGGTGACGGGCCCGGACTGGGGCTGGGGCGTGGGTTGGGACGCGGGCCGGGCCATGTGCCGGGTAACGGCCAAGGACTTGGACACAAGATGGGCAAGGGCAACCACCAGGACGGCCAGGACTCGTAGCCTCCAGTACGCCGGCCGGCTCAGCCCTGTTTCACCAGCCCCGCCATGATGTCCTCCAGCGCCTCGCAGACCATCACCACGGAGCGGCGCTTGAGGTTCTCCGGCCGGGCCAGCAGGTCGATCCTGCGGCGGGTGCTGATCCCCTCCAGGGGTCGCAGCACGATGTCCGGGTTCAGGACCGGGCCCGCCGTGTATCTGGGGAGCAGCCCCACCACACCGCCGGCGGCCACGAGTGCCGCCACGGTGGAATAGTCGTTGATGCGGTGCACGATATTAGGCTCGCGGCTGGAGACGGCGGCGACGGCGGACAGGACATCGGCGGGGGAGTAGCCGGGGTGGCTGGTCACCCAGGCCTCTGTGCCGACGTCGTCCGCCGTGACCGTCTCCTGTTGGGCCAGGGGATGGCCGGCGGGGAGCGCCACGTCCAGCGGCTCATGCGCCAGCGGGATCACCGCGACCCGCTCCGCCGGCCAGCGGGGACTGTGGTCCATGCGGTGCGCCAGCACCAGGTCGTACCGGGCGGTGAGGGCCGGGAAGTCCTGTTGCGCGACGTCCTCGTCGGACAGCTCGATCCGCGGGTGCTCCGGCCGGTCCAGCATGCGGGCCAGGGGCGCGAACAGGGCCTGCCCGGCGCTGTGGAACCCGCTGACGGTCACCCTCCCGGCGGGCGAGCCGTGGTAAGTGCCCAGCGCGCCCCGGGCGTCGGCCATGGCACTGACGACGGCGGCGCCCGCGTCAGCGAGAACCTGGCCGGCTTCCGTGAGCACCAGGTTCCGGCCTTCCTTGCGCGTCAGCGGCACCTCCACGGTGCGCTGCAGGTGCGCCAGTTGCTGCGATACTGCCGACGGGGTGACCATGAGCGTATCGGCCACGGCCTTCACACTGCCCAGGGCGCCCAGTTCCCGCAGGATTTCAAGCTGATGAACCTCCATACGTCCACTCTAATCATTAGGACTGCTACATCGTCGATTGAGAAAATCCCTGTTGTGCTAAAGCATTGGCAGGGCTTCAATGGGGACGTACCCCGCAGATTGAATGCCAAGCAGTAAGGATGCCAATGAAGGCCCTGTATAAAGCCGGCCCCCACGCCGGATTCGAGCTCGTCGAACGGCCCGAACCCGCAGCAGGCCCGGCTGACGTGAAGATCCGGGTCATGACCACCGGAATCTGCGGCACGGATCTGCACATCCAGTCCTGGGACGCCTGGGCGCAGGGGATCATCGAAGCCCCCCTGATTGCCGGCCACGAGTTCTACGGCGAAGTGGTTGAAGTGGGCGAGGACGTCCGGGAGGTCAAGGTCGGGGACAGGGTCTCCGGCGAAGGCCACGTGGTCTGCGGCATCTGCCGGAACTGCCGTGCCGGACGCCGCCAGATGTGCATCCACACGGTCAGCGTGGGAGTCCAGCGCGATGGCGCCTTTGCCGAATACGTCGTGATCCCCGAAACCAATGTCTGGGTCCACCATGATCCCTCCGTCACGCCCGAACTCGGTGCCATCTTCGACCCCTTCGGAAATGCCGTCCACACAGCACTCAGCTTCCCGCTGGTGGGCGAGGACGTGCTCATCACCGGCGCAGGCCCCATCGGCCTCATGGCCATCGCCGTGGCCCGCCACGCCGGAGCGCGGAAGATCGTCATCACGGACGTGTCCCGGCCGCGGCTGGACCTGGCACGGCAGCTCGGAGCCGATCTCGCCATCGACGTCTCCACCACCCGGGTGCGCGACGCCCAACGCGAGCTGGGCATGCGCGAAGGCTTCGACGTCGGAATGGAAATGTCCGGCCACCCCTCGGCCCTGCCTGAGATGATCGACAACATGAACCACGGCGCCCGGATCGCCATGCTGGGCCTGCCCAGCCAGGAGATCACCATCGACTGGGGCAAAGTGGTCACCCACATGCTCACGCTCAAGGGCATCTACGGCCGCGAAATGTACGAAACCTGGTACGCCATGAGCGCCATGCTGTCCTCCAATCCGGTGCTGCACGCCGGGATCTCCGCCGTGGTGACGGACACGCTGCCCGCCACGGAATGGGAAAAAGGCTTCGAGATCGCCCGCAGCGGCGTGGGCGGCAAAGTTGTCCTCGACTGGACCCGACTGTAAGGAACCCCATGTACACCTCCATCAAGGACCAGCTGCGCGAAGAACTGGACGGGATCCGCACCGCGGGACTGTACAAGACCGAACGCAGCATCAGCTCGCCCCAGTCCAGCCACATCACCGCCGGGCAGATTGGCGGCCCGGGAGCTGACGTGCTCAATTTCTGCGCCAACAACTACCTGGGCCTGGCTGACCACCCGGACATCATCAGCACCGCCAAGGCCGCCATGGATGAACGCGGCTTCGGCATGGCCAGCGTCCGGTTCATCTGCGGCACCCAGGACCTCCATCTGGAACTGGAAGCCAAGGTCTCCGCGTTCCTGGGCACCGAGGACACCATCCTGTTCTCCAGCTGCTTCGACGCCAACGGCGGCGTGTTCGAGTCCCTGCTGGGCCCGGACGACGCCGTGATCTCCGACGCGCTCAACCACGCCTCCATCATCGACGGCATCCGCCTCTGCAAGGCCCGCCGCTACCGCTACGCCAACCAGGACATGGCCGAACTCGAGGCGCGCCTGCAGGAGGCTCAGGACGCCCGCCGGACACTGATCGTCACCGACGGCGTCTTCTCCATGGACGGCTACCTGGCCCCGCTTGAGGCCATCTGCGACCTCGCCGAAAAGTATGGCGCCATGGTCATGGTGGACGATTCCCACGCGGTGGGCTTCATGGGCGCCACCGGTGCGGGCACTCCCGAGCACGCCGGCGTCTCCGACCGGGTGGACATCTACACCGGCACCTTCGGCAAGGCCCTGGGCGGAGCGTCCGGCGGGTACGTCTCCGGACGCGGGGAGATCGTGGCCATGCTGCGCCAGAAGGCGCGGCCCTACCTGTTCTCCAATTCCCTGGCTCCCGCCATTGTTGCCGCGACCCTCAAGGCGCTTGACCTGGTGCAGAACTCGGCCGACCTTCGCCGCCGCCTGTTCGAAAACGCCGGGCTGTTCCGCCGCCGGATGACCGAAGAGGGCTTCGACCTGCTTCCCGGCGAGCACGCCATTGTCCCGGTCATGTTTGGCGACGCCGTCATGGCGGCCAAGGTGGCGGACCGGATGCTGCAGCACGGCGTCTTCGTCACTGCCTTCAGTTTTCCGGTGGTTCCGCGCGGTGCCGCCAGGATCCGGGTGCAGCTCTCCGCTGCGCACTCAGCGGACGACGTCGAAGCGTGCGTAGGTGCCTTCGTCGCCAGCCGGGCCGAGGCAGCAGCCTGACGGGACTCCCCGACGGCGGGGTTTCAGTTCGCAGGAACTCTGTCAGGATGGACGAATGGCAGCACACTACGATGTCCTGATTGTGGGCGGCGGCATCGCCGGCCTGTCCCTGGCGTCCGCCCTCGCCGGCCGCTGCAGCGTTGCGCTGGTGGAGGCGGAGCAGGAACTGGCGTACCACACGTCCTCCCGCTCCGCCCGCCAGCTGATCCCAAGCTACGGGCCTCCCGTGGTGCAGGAGCTTACCGTCCGGACCCTTGAGCTGCTCGCAGCCCGCGACGCAGAATCGCCCGAACCCGTCCTGACGCAGCGCAGTTTCATGCTGGTGGGCTCTGCGGAGGATGTCGCCGCGGAGGCCAGCGGGCACATGCAGTCCATTGCCGTGGACCGTGCCCTTGAGCTGTGCCCTGCGCTGGTCCCGGGAACCTTTGAAGCCGCCGGACTGGATACCGGCTCCTTTGGCTGCAATGCGCCCCTGCTGCTGGAGGACCACCGCAAGCGGGCGCTCGCCGCCGGAGCCGACATCATCACCGGTGCCCGCGTGCATTCGGCACAACGGCTGGGTTCCGGGTGGCAGGTGGGTGCCGGTGCAGAGGGTTTTGAGGCCTCCGTGCTGGTCAATGCGGCAGGCGCCTGGGCGGACGAACTGGCGGTGCTTAGCGGCGTCGAGAAGCTGGGACTCCAGCCGTACCGGCGCACTGCGGCGATTGCCGCCGTCGACCATCCCTTGCCCGCCGCCACCCCCATGGTGGCAGCGGCGGACAACACGTTCTATTTCCGGCCGGACGGGCAGGACGTGCTGATTTCTCCCTCGGAGACTGTGCCCAGCGGGCCCGAAGATGCGCGGCCGAGTCCCGGCGATGTGGAACGCCTGGTGGAAAAGCTCAATGCGTTCACCAGCCTGGGGATCAGCGGCATCCGACGGGCATGGACGGGCCTGCGCACGGAAGCCGCGGACGGGGTGCCGGTGGCCGGGTTCGACGCCGAGGCTGCCGGGTTCTACTGGCTGGCAGGGCAGGGCGGCTATGGCTTCCAGACCTCTGCCGCGATGGCCGAGTTGGCAGCGGGGCAGATTCTTGCCGCGCTGTACTCTTCCGGCGGTGCCGCCCCCGCCGATGGGGCTGCCGACGGTCCGGAATCCCGGACAGCACAGGCCCTGGCAGCCACACGCTGGTCCATCCGACGCTGAAGAATGATTCCATGAGCACCTTGATCACCAACATCGCCGAGCTGATGACGCAGGACCTGGAACACCGGGTTTTGAAGGACGCGGCGGTGGTGGTCGAGGGCGAACGGATCTCCTGGATTGGGGCAGCGGCCGATGCTCCCGCCGCGGATGACAGGGTCGATGCCGGCGGCCGTGCCATGCTGCCGGGGTGGGTGGACTCGCACAGCCACCTGCTGTTCGCCGGGGACCGCACCGCAGAATTCGAGGCACGGATGGCGGGGGAGGCCTACGCCGCCGGCGGCATCGCCGTCACCATGAACGCGACGCGTGCCACGTCCGATTTCGACCTCACCCGCCTGGCCATGGGGCGGGTGGCCGAGGCCGTATCCCAGGGCACCACTTACCTGGAAACCAAGACCGGCTATGGACTGGACGTTGAGCATGAGGCCCGGAGCGCGCGCATTGCCTCCACCATCGCGGACCAGGTGACCTACCTCGGCGCGCACCTGGTGCCTGCCGGGCAGGATCCGGAGGCTTATACGGACCTGGTCTGCGGGCCGATGCTCGCCGCGGTCCGCCCGTACGTCCAGTGGGCTGACGTCTTCTGCGAGGAGGGCGCGTTCAACGCGGAGCAGTCACGCCGTGTGCTGGTGGCCTGCCGTGACGCCGGGCTGGGGCTGCGCGTGCACGGCAACCAGCTCGGTGAAGGCCCCGGTGTGCAGCTCGCCGTGGAGCTGGGCGCGGCCAGCGTGGACCACGTCAACTACCTTGCAGCGCAGGATGTGAAAGCGCTGGCTGCGTCCTGGTCGGGCTGGGACCCTGCCGTGGGGACGGGGGAGCGGGGCACTGTTGCCACCTGCCTTCCTGCCTGCGACCTGTCCACCCGCCAGCCGTTGGCCCCCGCCCGCGAACTCCTCGACGCCGGTGTGCAGGTGGCCTTGGCATCCAATTGCAACCCGGGCACGTCGTACACCAGTTCCATGGCTTTCTGCGTGACGACGGCCGTGCTCCAGATGCGCCTCAGCGTGCACGAGGCTGTCCGTGCCGCCACCTACGGCGGCGCGCTGGCGTTGCACAAGGAAGCCGGGCGGGATGCCGACGGCGAACGCGCCGTGGGGTCCATCGCCGTCGGACACCGGGCCGACCTGCACTTACTGAACGCACCGTCCGCGACGCACCTCGCTTACCGGCCGGGGATGCCGCTGACGTACGCTGTGTGGCGGGCCGGAACCCGGGAACGGTAATCATAGGCGCCACTTTGATTGTTCCTGATTGTTTCCCTAGGGTTATAATCAGGAAACGTCATCAGGAGTGGTGGCTGATGTATCGAAAGGCCCGCTTGTATGACGCGTACCGACCGGCTGACAGCGATTCTTGACCTGCTGGCCAGGACCGGGCAGGTGGAGGTTGACGAGATCGTCAGCACCCTCAACGTTTCCCCTGCCACAGCCCGGCGCGACCTGGACAGCCTTGCCAAGCGACGCCTGTTGACGCGGACCCGCGGCGGCGCCACCACGGGCGCCCTCGCATACGACCTGCCCGGACGTTACAACCGCGACGACCATGCCGAAGCCAAGGAACAGATCGCGCAGTGCGCCTCTGCCTTGATTCGGCCGGGTGCGGTGATCGGTCTCTGCGGTGGCACCACCAGCACCGCCCTTGCGCAGATCCTGGCCACCCGCGAGGACCTGAACGCACCCTCCAACCAGCCGACGCTGACAGTGGTGACCAATGCCATCAACATCGCCGGCCAGCTGGCGGTGCGGCCCAACATCAAGGTGATGGTGACCGGCGGCATCCTGAACCCACGCTCGTATGAACTCGTGGGCCCTTACACGGACATCATCATGCAGAAGGTGGTGCTGGACATCGCCTTCATCGGTGTCAACGGCATCGATCCGGAGGTGGGACCCACCAACACGGGGGAGGGGGAAGCCTCTGTCAACGCCTTGCTGGCTTCCCGCGCAAGGGTGTCCTACGTCCTGGCTGATTCCTCCAAAGTTGGCGTGCGGGCTTTTGCCACCATGGATGGCTATGACTTCACCCGGCTGATCACCGATTCCGGCATTTCTGCGCGCGACAAGGCAGCGTTCGAAGCCAACGGCACGGAAGTGATCGTCGCACCCGCCTAAACCCCTTGGGCGGTGCGCGGCCCGCGTGCCGTGCTGTCCAACATCTGCCGCTCCATCAGGCCGGATCCAGAAACTGAAGGCAAGATGGGAACATGCTGGTTCCCTCCCGCCGTCGACTGCGGCTCGAAGTCTGGATCGTCCTGGGCCTGTCCCTGGGCCAGTCCGCTGTCTACTCCGTGGTGCAGCTGCTCGACAAGATGACCCGCGCCCCGCTGGCCGAGGGCACCTCCACCCTGAACCGGTCGCAGAGCACCCGCGAGTACTTCGACCTCACCTACCAGCTGCTGGATATCATCTTTGCGCTGGTTCCAGTACTGCTGGTTCTCTACTTCCTCACCGACCAGCGGCAGGCTTCGCCCGGCAACGCACGCAACTCCGGTTCGGCATTCCAAAAGCTCGGATTCAACTTCGCCCGGCCCGGGAGGGACCTCCTGCAGGGCGTCGGGCTCGCCGCGCTGATTGGCATACCGTCCCTGGGGCTTTACGCGGCCGGCCGGGCCCTCGGCATCACCACCGCCATCATTCCCAGCGCACTGGACTCGTATTGGTGGACTGTTCCGGTCCTGATCCTGTCGGCGATGCGCCACGCGGTGCTCGAGGAAGTCATTGTGGTGGGCTACCTCCTGGACCGCTTCGGCAAGTTCGGCTGGAGCACGCCCCTCGCCATCGCCGTCAGCTCGCTGCTGCGTGGCAGCTACCACCTCTACCAGGGCTTCGGTCCCTTCATTGGAAACGCGGTGATGGGGGTGGTCTTCGCCTGGCTCTACACCCGTACCAAGCGCGTCATGCCATTGGTCATCGCCCACGCGCTGCTGGACATTGTGGCATTCGTCGGCTTCAGCCTCTTCGGTAAGGCCGTGGGGCTGGGATAGCGCCGCCGAGGCCTGGCAGTGGGACTTAGGGGCTACCTGAGCGGCACAAGTGCTGTGTCCCCGCAATGCCCAACACCACCCACATTCACATGCCCAGCAGCAGCTGCCAGTCCGCCTGCGGGTCAGCGGGCAGCTCGAAAAACTTTGCATGGAACTCATCCCACAAGGGATCAGTGGGGCAAAGCTCGCTGGGGTCCACCATGTTCTCACCTGGCGGTTCTTCGACAGGCGGATCAGGCCACACCGGCATCCCCGCAAGGAACTCTTGCCACAACGGATCCTCCGATAGGTGCGGCCCGCGCCATGGTGGCGCCGTAGTCAGCGGAACGGTGTCACTAAGCCGGGCAGTGTCATCAAGTCCAGCCATGGATCCGGGCCGAGCTGATGCTTCGACGGGCGCCGCAACAGCATCGACCGGCAAGCTTCCCGATGGCCACTGGGCCGGTTCGGGGTCGGGGTGTTCTGGGTTGTAGTGCCTGCCTGTGGGTGAGGTCCAGCCGGGTGGTTCATTCTTGTTGGCCGGATCTGGCGTCCATCTGGTGTGGTGTTTGAGCCGGTGGTGTTTGGGGCAGAGTTGGGCCAGGTTGCTGACGTTGGTGGTGCCGCCGTGTTGCCACGCTTGTAGGTGGTCGGTTTCGTTGTCGGGGGTGCGGTTGGTGCAGCCGGGGAATGTGCATTTGGTGTCGCGCATCCTGATCCAGCGTTTGATGGCCTCGGTGAGCCGGTAGTTTTTCCGGCCGATCTCCAGTGGTGCCCCGTCGCGGGGGTCGATCAGGACCCGGTAGAACGATTCCGCCCCGTCGGCGACAAGTTTCCGTGCCATGGACGCCGGGATTGGTCCGAAGCCGTCCAGTAAGGCGGGTTCGTCGGTGGCTCCGAGGAGGGCGAACACGGGCACGGTGACCAGGACATCGGCCCGCGGCGCAGGGACCTTCCCGACCCCGGTGACACCCTCCGTGCCCTGAATGCCGAGGCCGGGACCGTCTTCCTCGGCGTGGCCGGCGCCGAGGAGCAGCGATGCTGCGATGTCGGGGCGGAGTTGGGTAAGGGTGCGGGGTTCGTCTGGTCCCTGGAGGCCGCGGGCGGTCGCGGTGGTCCGGTTCCAGATAGCGCACGCGGTGTCCCCGGGCAAGTAGAGGGAGATCCAGGCCATACCGTCCTTGTCCGGGGTGTATTCCATCCGCCGGTCAGCCACACCCTTTACATGGCGCTTCTCGATCGAGTCGGGGTGGTGGCGTTCCCGCCAACCACGCACCTTCGCCCGGAACCGGGACGGAACAAGCTCGCCGGGGGCCGCGCCGCGGGCGGGCTGGGGTGCAGCCGGGTCGAAGAAGTGCGCCACCAACGCCAGGGCGCCCTCGGTGGTGAGGCCTTCAGTCTCATCGGCGACAATCCGGGCGTGCTGCCAGGACATGTCCCCGGCGGACAGTGCATCGAACACCAGCGGCAGGGAGCAGATCCGGCGTGAGTGCTCCACCAAAGCGCCCGCGGCCGCCGAGCTGATGGTCAGCACCCCGGCGATCTCCTCCACCACCGACATGTCCGCGTAAGTGCGGTCCTGGACAGTGGCGTCCGGCGGCGTCATCGCCTGCTGGAAGGCAACGGCTTCGGCAGTATCCAGCGCCTTCATCGCGGCGAGCTGCGCCTCCAGCCGGGCCGCAACCTCCAGCCGTTCCAGCCGGATCTCATACCGCCGTTGAAGCACGTCAACACGGGAACCAATGCCGGCGCCGGCAGCCAGGGAAGTATCTTCGAAATCCAGCGCATCGATGGCAGCAACAGAGGCACGAACACCCTCCAAAACCACCTCAACACCACCGCTGATTCCCATGCCCACATCATCCAACGAGGCACTGACATCCAAAGTGTGCACGGTTCATGCTGGCGTCCTTCATAGCGGCGCAGGGGGCAGCTTCTTAAATTAATTCGGCCGCCATTGGGTGGTGACGCCGTTGTCACCACCCAATGGCGGCCGAAGTTTGCCCGGGCACAACCCGGGGACCTCCCCGAAGTGATCCGGGGAGGAACGGGGGAGGGTCAGATGGTGACGGCTCCGTTGGCGGTTTCAAAGGTGACCGAGAGGATGCCCGGGGTTCCGTGCGGGGCGACCCACTCCACCGCAACGTCCTCGAGCGGCTTCTCCACCGGCTCACCCAGCCACTCGGTGACGCGCGAGGCGGAACCGGCGATGGTCAGGCAGCTCATCTTGAGGTTGCTCTCGTACGCGTGGGACGGGTGGAGCGAGGGATCGCCCTCCCACTTGAGCATGTACGGCACCTGGGGATCGGCGATGAGGCCCAGGATGCCAATCTGCTTCCAGACCAGTTCGCGGCCGTCCGGGAACTTGCGGTTGCCGTTCACGGCGGCGCGGCCCAGGCGTTCCTCGAAGGGGGCGAGGTCGTCCACTTCGACGCACCAGCCCATCCAGCCGCCACCAGCAGCGGAGCGGGCACGTACTGCCTGTCCGAACGGTGCCTTGTCCGATGCCGGGTGGTCCAGGACCTCAACGACTTCGAGGTACTTGTGGCCGGCGAGCGGGATGATCATATTCCGGGTTCCGAAGCGGGGGTGTACGCCACCCTTCACTGCCTCAACGCCGAGGGCAGTTGCAATACGTTCGGTAGTGGCCGCGAGGCCATCGTGTTCACAGGCGTAAGAGACGTGATCCATGCGCATGCGAACATCTTGGCACTTTGTGATCAGGCTCTCAGCTAAGGGCACCCTTACTAGTATTTGTGGCGCCCGGCGCCCCCGTTATTCGGCCGAGACAGTGGCCGGAAGACCATGTTCGTCACAATGCTGTCCACGGCAACCGTCCGGTTCCTAGACTGGGCCCAGGTCATGAGTGCCAGCGCCAAGCCCCGGCTCGCTGGCCGGCAACCCTCCATCCGCGGTGGGGTGCCCCGGGTGAAGACCTGGCTCCCCGGCAACAGCCGGGAGCAAGCGCGGCCCGTACTGCCGGTGAGCATGCCGGGCCCATGTCAAAGGAGATTTGGATGTCCAACGGATGGTCCTTCGAAACCCGCCAGATCCACGCAGGCCAGGCGGCGGACAGCGCCACGGGGGCCCGCGCCCTGCCTATCTACCAGACCACGTCATTCGTGTTTCCCAGCGCTGAAAGCGCCGCCAACCGTTTTGCCCTGGCTGAACTTGCGCCCATCTATACCCGCATCGGCAATCCCACCCAGGATGCCGTCGAGCAACGGATTGCCAGCCTCGAAGGAGGCCTGGCCGCGCTGCTGCTGAGCTCCGGGCAGGCCGCCGAAACCTTCGCTGTCCTGAACATCGCCGAGGCAGGCGACCACATCGTGGCCAGCCCCAGCCTTTACGGCGGAACCTACAACCTGTTTGCGCACACGCTGAAGAAGTTCGGCATCTCGGTGACCTTCGTGGCCGATCCGGACAACCTGGACCAGTGGCGCGATGCCGTGCAGCCCAACACCAAGCTCTTCTTCGGTGAAGTGGTGTCCAACCCGCGCCAGGACGTCCTGGATATTGAAGGCATCTCCGAGGTGGCCCACCAGGCCGGGGTTCCGCTCATTGTGGACAACACCTTGTCCACGCCGTACCTGATCCGCCCGCTGGAGTGGGGTGCGGATATTGTCCTGCACTCGGCCACCAAGTACCTGGGCGGCCACGGCTCGGCCATCGCCGGTGTCATCGTCGATTCCGGCAAGTTCGATTTCGGCAAGGATCCGGAGCGGTTCCCCGGCTTCAACACCCCGGACCCCACGTACAACGGCCTGGTCTACGCCCGCGATCTCGGTGAAGGCGGCGCACTCGGCGCCAACCTCTCCTACATCCTCAAGGCCCGTGTGCAGTTGCTGCGCGACCTCGGCTCAGCCGTCTCGCCCTTCAACGCGTTCCTGATTTCCCAGGGCCTGGAGACGTTGAGCCTGCGGGTGGAGCGCCACGTTGCGAACGCCACGGAAGTGGCGCGCTGGCTGGAGGCAAGGGACGACGTCGAATCCGTCGCCTACGCGGGGCTGCCCTCCAGCCCCTGGTACGAGCGTGGCCGCAAGTACGGACCCAAGGGGACGGGCGCCGTCGTGGCCTTCAACCTGGCCGGCGGGGCAGAGGCGGGCAAGCGCTTCGTCGACGCCCTGGAGCTGCATTCCCACGTGGCCAACATCGGCGACGTCCGCTCCCTGGTCATCCACCCCGCGTCCACCACGCACAGCCAGCTCTCGCCGGAGCAGCAGGTTGTGGCCGGCGTGCACCCGGGCCTGGTCCGGCTTTCCGTTGGCCTGGAGCACATCGACGACATCCTGGCCGACCTGGAGGCAGGCTTCCGGGCAGCCAAGGGCGCCGACGCGTAGCCCCAAACGCGAGCGTCGCAGCATGTGCCGGCCGGCGAACCGGGAAGTCACAACCAGTCATACTCTTGGCCTGGAGTGGGGGGTGTTTCGTACACTCGAACCAGGTCATGAGTGCCAGTGACAGCCCCGGCTTGCTGGCCGGCAACCCTCCATCCGCGGTGGGGTGCCCCGGGTGAGGACCTGGCCTGCCGGTCAGACGACGGCAGGCAAGCGCGTAGAAGAGGTCTTGCCATGACGGTTACCGTCGCCCGAACCACCATCCCCCAACACGGAATCGTCCGTTACGCCTCCATCGGGGGACTGGAACTCGAAGCCGGGGGATACCTCCCGGACGTCACCCTGGCCTACGAAACCTGGGGGACGCTCAACGCGGACGCCAGCAACGCCATCCTGATCGAGCATGCGCTGACCGGCAGCACCCACGTGACCCGCGGCGACACCGACGAAGAAGGCTGGTGGGAACAGCTGGCCGGCCCCGGCGCTCCCGTGGACACGGACCGCTTCTTCGTGGTGTCCATCAATATCGTTGGCGGCTGCTACGGATCTACGGGCCCGTCATCGCCCGCGCCGGACGGAAAGCCCTGGGGCTCCAGGTTTCCCCTCGTCACGCTGCGCGACAGCACCGTTGCCGAGGCAAGGCTCGCGGACCAGCTGGGCATCAAGAGCTGGTTCGCCGTCCTCGGCGGATCCATGGGCGGCGCCCGCGCCCTGGAATGGGCGGTGACGTACCCGGAAAGGGTGCAGCGCTGCGCGGTGATCTCCGTGGGAGCCGCCAGTACTGCCGAACAGATTGCCTTCGCGCAGGCCCAAACGCTGGCCATCCGGCAGGACCCCAATTTCAACGGCGGGGACTACTACGGCGGTCCGTGCCCGGAAGACGGGCTGGCGCTCGCCCGGCGCATCGCCCACATCACCTACCGGTCGGCTGCCGAACTGGAAGGCCGCTTCGGCCGGGCACCCCAGGCGCCCGAGTCGCCCCTGCAGGGGGAAGTTCTTGCCTCCCGCGGCCGCTACCAGGTGGAAAGCTACCTGGACCACCAGGGCAACAAGCTGGTGAAGCGCTTCGATGCCAACAGCTATATCGCCCTGACCGAGGCACTGATGAGCCACGATGTGTGCCGGGGACGGGGAACCTTGACCGAAACCCTCGCCGCCTCCACGGCACGGTTCTTCGTGGCCGCCGTCGACTCGGACCGGCTCTATTTTCCGTCGCAGTCCCACGAACTGGCCCAGGCGCTGCCCGGGGACGTGGACGTCCATGTCATCCAGGCACCGATCGGGCACGACGGGTTCCTCACCGAGATCGGGCAGTTGGGCGGCCGGCTGCGGAACAGCTTCCTGGTCTAGGCGCCGCCTGGCGCACAGCCCTTAATGTGCATTCCTGCAGATGCGTTCTGCACTAATCGGCGTTGAGGTTGCGCCGCAGGCAGACCATACTCATCGAATCCGGCTTTCGTGGTGTGCATCACACCCGTCTGCCATTGACTGGTCCCCGTGGTGTCGACGACGACGCCGAAGGAGTTCGCATGAGTACGGAAAGCTCCGCCGCAAGGCGTACAGAGGAAACCGACGTCAAGGCCTCAGGCCTGAAGAAAGTGGTGACGGCCTCCATGGCCGGCACGGTCGTGGAATGGTACGAGTTCTTCCTCTACGCATCGGCCGCCACCCTGGTGTTCGGGAAGGCCTTCTTCCCCAACGCCGGCACGGAACTGGACGGCATCATCGCTGCCTTCCTCACCTATGCCGTCGGTTTCGTCGCACGCCCTATCGGCGGCATTGTCTTTGGCCACTTCGGCGATAAGTTCGGCCGCAAGCAGCTGCTGCAGCTGAGCATCATCCTGGTGGGGGTCTCCACCTTCCTCATGGGCTGCCTGCCCACCTTCGGACAGATCGGCTACTGGGCGCCCGCGCTGCTGGTCTTCCTGCGGTTCGCCCAGGGCTTCGCCGTGGGCGGGGAATGGGGCGGCGCCGTGCTCCTCGTGGCAGAGCACAGCCCCAGCAAGTCCCGCGGCTTCTGGGCCAGCTGGCCGCAATCGGCAGTGCCGCTGGGCAACCTGCTGGCCACGGCCGTGCTGTTCGTCCTCTCCTCCACGCTGACGCAGGACGCGTTCCTGGGCTGGGGCTGGCGCGTGGCGTTCTGGCTCTCCGCCGTGATCGTCATCATCGGTTACTACATCCGCACCAAGGTCAACGACGCCCCCATCTTCCTGGAGGCCCGCAAAGAGGTGGACGCCGGCCATAAGGGCTACGGCGTGGCCGAGGTGTTCCGGCGCTACCCGCGCGGCGTCTTCACCGCCATGGGCCTGCGCTTCGCGGAAAACATCCTCTACTACCTGGTGGTCACGTTCTCCATCACCTACCTGAAGACGGTGGTGCAGGCTGACACCACGCGGATCCTGTTGCTGCTGCTCCTTGCGCACGCCGTCCACTTCGCCGTCGTGCCCATGGTGGGCAAGCTGTCGGACCGCTTCGGCCGCAAGCCCGTCTACATGGCCGGCGCCATCATGGGTGCCACCTGGGGCTTCTTTGCCTTCCCCATGATGGACACCAAGAACGATGTCATCATCCTGGCGGCCATCATGATCGGCCTGGTGTTCCACGCCTTCATGTATGCCGGGCAGCCCGCCATCATGGCGGAAATGTTCCCCACCCGGATGCGGTATTCCGGCGTCTCCCTGGGATACCAAGTGACGTCCATCGTGGCGGGCTCACTGGCGCCGATCATCGCCGCGTCCCTGCTGGGTACCTACAAGTCCTCCGTCCCGGTGGCGGTGTACCTGCTCATCGCGTGTGCCATCACCGCCGTCGCGGTCTTCTTCCTGAAGGAAACCCGGGGCATCTCGCTGCACGACGTTGACGCGGCCGACGCCAAGGGCACGGCAGACCTGCTCGCTGCCAGCAAGAAGTAGGCACATGAAAGCCGCCGTCCTCTATTCCACCGTTCCCGCCCCGGCCAGCGCCGAGGGAAAACAGAGCTACGCCGAGTCCCGGCCCCTGCTGGTGCAGGAGCTGGAGCAGCCGGAGCCGCGCGCCGGTGAGCTCGGAGTCTCCATCACCTACTCAAGCCTGTGCCATTCGGACCTGTCCGTCGTGGACGGTTCACGCGTCCGGCCCCTTCCCATGGCCCTGGGACACGAGGCCGTGGGGCGGGTGGTGTCCGTGGGCGACGGCGTCTCCGACGTATCCGTGGGGGACCATGTGGTTCTGGTGTTCGTGCCCAGCTGCGGCCAGTGCCGGGCCTGCCTTTCCGGCAGGCCCGCGCTCTGCCACCGGGCAGCTGAGGTGAATGGATCCGGAGACCTGCTCCATGGTCCGGCACTGTTGCGTACGCCGGCGGGGGAGCGGATCAACCACCACCTGGGCGTTTCCGCCTTCGCTGACTACGCGGTGGTTGCGCGGGAATCAGTGGTGGTGATTGACGACGACGTCCCGGACACCGTGGCGGCGATGTTTGGTTGCGCCGTGCTCACCGGAATGGGAGCGGTGTTCAACACCGCCGCAGTCGGCCCCGGCCAGTCCGTGGCAGTGTTCGGCCTGGGGGCGGTGGGCCTGTCCGCCGTGATGGCGGCCCGCCTGGCAGGGGCCACAAGCGTCATCGCCATCGACCCCAACCAGGGGAAGCACCAGCTGGCCCGCAACGCCGGGGCCACCGCGGTAGGGACGCCGGAGGACGCAGGGCGGCTGATTGAGGAAGCAGCCGGCGACGGCGTCGACGTCGCCATTGAAGCGGTGGGCTCAGCCGGTGTCATCGCATCCTGCCTGCAGCGGGTCACCAGGGGTGGCGCGGTGGTCTCCGTGGGCCTGCCCCACCCCTCCGCAGAGTTGACGGTGCCGGCCCTGCAGTTCGCCGGGGCCGGCAAGCGGCTGCTGGGCTCCTACATGGGCGACGCCGTTCCAGCGCGGGACATCCCCAGGTACCTCGGGTACTGGCGGGACGGCAAACTGCCGGTTGAGCTGCTGCACACCGACACCCGGCCACTCAGCGAGATCAACGAGGGCCTTGATGCGCTCGCAGCGGGACAGGTAGTGCGGCGGCTCTTCCGGGCCTGAACTGTCAGGCCCGGTTCTTCACCCGGCCCGGCTCCTCACCCGGCGAGCAGCAACGAGCGCTCCTTCACCTCGTCCTTCAGGGCCGCGATCACGGCCTGCACCCGCGCTGACCGGAGCGACTCCGGCCGTGCAACGGCCCAGATGGGCAGCTGGCGCTCAAAATCACCTGGCAGGACGGGGACGAAATCTTCACGGTCTCCCACCATGAAGTTCGGCAGCAGCCCAATGCCGGCGCCCTGGCGCACCGCCTCCACCTGGGCGAACACGCTCGTGGCCTGGAAGCTTGTCCTGGGCGTCGGAAGCTGTGATGACCAGCGGGGCCCAAGCTCCGCCACTTGGAGCGCAGACTCCACGTAAGAGACAAACGCGTGCTGCCCCACGTCGTCGAGCGTTTCCGGCAGGCCGTGCTGCGCGGCATAGCCGGGGCTGGCGTAGAGGCGCAGGTAGTAGTTGCTCAGGAAGATGGTCTGCGCGGTGCTGACGTCGGCCCGGCCCACCACGATCTCCAGGTCCACCCCTGACCGGTTCTGGCTGACTTTCCGGGTGGCACTCAGCATCTCGATGTTCAGCTGCGGGTTTTGCTGCTGGAGCCGCACCAGCGACGGGGTGACGAACACGGCTCCCACTCCGTCCGTGGTGGCGACCCGGACCAGGCCGGCAAGGGCACTCTGGTCCTGGCTGATCAGGCCCGACAACGAGCCAAGGGTGCTTTCGATCGCCTCCGCCGCCTCTACCGCGGCCGCACCAAGCTTCGTCAATTCCCAGCCGTGCGGGCTGCGCTCCAGGGTACGCCCGCCCAACTGTTTGTCCAGGGCCAGGATCCGGCGGGAAATAGTGGTGTGTGTGGTGCCCAGGGTCTCGGCCACCGCATTGAACCGGCCCAGGCGCGCCACGGTCAGCAGGATGAGCAGGTCGTCGGGGCTGGGCAACCGTCTCGAATCCACGGGCGGCCTTCCTCTTGTGTGCATCAATGCACAGAGCGTCTGTAATTTTTCCCCTTGATTGCACTCTAGCAGGGTGTGATCGTAGACACAGACATGCCGGCAGTAACGCCGGAATGGAAGCAAAGGAGCTTACGCATGGCAGTTATCGGATGGATCGGCCTGGGCAACATGGGCGGCCACATGTCGGTGAACCTGGTGAAGGCCGGGCACGATGTGCGCGGCTTCGACCTTAACCCCGCGGCACTGGCAGCCGCCCAGGCAGGCGGCGTCAAGCGTGCAGCCAGCATCGCCGAAGCGGTGGACGGCGCGGACGCCGTGTTCACCATGCTGCCCAAGGGTGAACACGCCCGCGCCGTCTACCTCGGGGAGGACGGTGTTCTGAAGCATGCGGATACCCGCACGCTGCTCATCGACTCCTCCACCATCGACATCGCCTCCGCGCAGGAACTGCACGACGCCGCTGCTGCCGCCGGCTTACGCTTCGTGGACGCCCCGGTGTCCGGCGGAATGAGCGGTGCCGAGGCCGGAACCCTGACGTTCATGGTGGGCGGTGAAGAGGGTGCCGTCAAAGACGCGTCGGGCTACATCGGGCCCATGTCCGGAAACATCATTCCCACCGGTGGTCCCACCACGGGCCAGGCAGCCAAGATCTGCAACAACCTGATGCTTTTCATCAACCTCGCCTCCACCGCGGAGGGTGCGGTCCTGGCTGACCGGCTGGGCCTGGACAAGCAGGTCTTCTGGAACATCGCCTCGGTCTCGTCGGGGGACTCCTGGGCGCTGCGGACCTGGTACCCGGTCCCCGGAGTGGTTCCCACCGCGGCCTCCAACAACGACTTCGCACCCACATTCACCACCGAGCTCGCGAACAAGGACATCGGCCTGGCCATCAGCGCCGCCGAGGACACCGGCACGCCCCTGGAAATCGGCAAGCACGTCCAGCAGCTGTTCCAGCGACTCATCGATGCCGGTGATGCGGGCAAGGACTGCTCCATGATCATCAAGCTCGTGGACGGCTCGCTCCAGCCCGCCGACGGGACGCCGTCCAACTAACCGCGCCGTCCAACGTAGACACGCAGTCCAACCAACCACGCCGCAAGAACCGCAGGAAAAGAGACACCCTTGGAAACGATTCCGCACTACATCAACGGCGCCCGCGTCACCGATGCCGACCGCTTCGGTCCGGTCTTCAACCCCGCCACCGGCCAGCAGGAGAAGCAGGTGGCGCTCGCCTCGGCGGCACGGACAGAGGAAGCCATCGCCGCAGCCCGCGCCGCGCTGCCGGCCTGGCGGGCCACCAGCCTGACCAAGCGCACCACCATCTTCTTCAAGGTCCGCGAGATCCTCACCCAGCGAAAGTCAGAGCTCGCGGCGATCCTCACCAGCGAGCACGGCAAGGTCCTCTCCGACGCCGAAGGTGAAATTGCCCGCGGCCTGGAGAACATCGACTTCGCCACAGGCCTGTCCCACATGCTCAAAGGCGAACGCTCGGAGCAGGTCTCCAGCGGCATCGACGTGCACTCCGTCCGCCAGCCGGTGGGCGTGGTGGCGTGCATTACCCCGTTCAACTTCCCGGCCATGGTGCCGCTGTGGATGATCGGCAGCGCCCTGGCGTGCGGCAACACGGTGCTGCTGAAGCCCAGCGAGAAGGATCCGTCGGCGGCCGTCTTCATCGCAGAGGCCTTCGCCGAGGCGGGCCTGCCGGCCGGGGTCCTGAACGTGGTCCAGGGGGACAAGGAAGCGGTCGACGTCCTGCTCGAGCACCCTGAGGTGAAGGCAGTCAGCTTCGTCGGCTCCACCCCCGTGGCCCAGTCCATCTACAAGCGGGCAGCTGAGCACGGCAAGCGGGTGCAGGCCCTGGGCGGCGCGAAGAACCACATGGTGGTGCTTCCCGACGCCGACCTGGACATGGCTGCCGACGCGGCGGTTTCCGCCGCCTACGGTTCCGCCGGTGAACGCTGCATGGCCGTCAGCGTCCTGGTGGCCGTGGGCAACATCGCCGACGACCTGGTGAAGGCGATATCCAGCCGCATGGCAGACCTGAAGATCGGTGCGGGAACCGACCCGGCCTCCCAGATGGGCCCCTTGATCACCGCGGAGCACCGCGACCGGGTGGCATCCTACGTTTCCGGAGCCGAAGGCGAAGGCGCCACCGTGGTGGTGGACGGCCGCTCCCAGCAGTTCGACTCCGACGGGTTCTTCATTGGGGTCAGCCTGGTGGACCACGTCAAGCCGGGCATGAAGGTGTACGACGACGAGATTTTCGGCCCGGTCCTGTCCGTGGTCCGCGTGGACACCTACAGCGACGCGGTGCAGTTGGTCAATGACAACCAGTTCGGCAACGGCACGGCCATCTTCACCCGCGACGGCGGGGCGGCGCGGCAGTTCGAGTTCGACGTTGAGGCAGGCATGGTGGGCGTCAACGTCCCCATCCCGGTCCCGGTGGGCACGTTCTCGTTCGGCGGCTGGAAGAACTCGCTGTTCGGCGACACCCACATGTACGGGCCCGACAGCATCCGGTTCTACACCCGCGGCAAAGTGGTGACCACCCGCTGGCCGGACCCGTTCACCTCCGTGATCGACCTGGGCTTCCCGCAAGTGGACTAGGCAAGTGGATTAAGCACCACCACCTGGCACGCGGATTAAACAACACCAGACCGGGTTAAGAAACAACAGGCCGGGGACCGTCATTCGGTCCCCGGCCTGTTGTGTGGAGGGGCTGCTAAGCACCAGGGCGGCTAGCCGTTCATGATGTCGCCGCGGCGCTTCATGTACTCCTCCATGGACAGCTCACCGTTGCTGTACTGCTGGTCCAGCTCCGCGAGTTTCCGCGCCCGGTATCCTTGCGGGCCTGAGGGTGGCGGGGGAGTGGCGGGTCCGGAAGACTGCTCCGGTCCCTGCTGCTGGTACCCCTGGCCAGGCTGCTGGTACCCGAGCTGCTGGAAGGGCGGTTCCTGCCCGAAGCCCTGCGACCCAGCGCCGTAACGGGGGTCCGTCATGGGCGGCTGCCCGTACTGGTACGGCACGGGCGGCTGGCCCTGCTGCCCGGGCCGGCCGAAGCCGCCGGAGAAGTAGTCCTGCTGGGTGTACCCGTCCCGCGGCTGGTTGCTCTGCGGCCCGGCGGAACCGGGGAACTGGCCATAGCCCGGGAACTGGTTGGAACCAGGGAACTGGTTCGGACCCGGAAACGGGCCGGGCAAGCCCTGGCCCCGGTCCCGCCGTGCCATGGATCGCCGGTACGCCCGCATGGCCATGGGGACAACGAAGGACAGGATAATGATCCAGAAAAACAAGCTGCTCACGGTGCCGCGCCTCTCGAGTGTTGTCCTTCCAGCCTAACCCCGGAAGCGTTACCGGCGGCTGGGTTCCGAGGTTCCCAACGGACCCTCGCCGGAACCCAACGGGACGCCCGGGCCAAAGATGGGACCCGGCGTCGGCCGCTTTGCCATGACCCCGTCACCCGAGGACTGGCGCCGCAGCCGGCGCAGCACCCACGGCACGAAATATTCGCGTGCCCACACGAAGTCCCCGCTCCGGGCCTCCCGCCACGTGCGCGGCGGCAGAGGCTTGGGCTGCAGCGGTTCCAGCGAATGCTGAACGTTCAGCGCGTCCAGCACCATGGCGGCAATCGTGTGGTGCCCCAAGGGGGAGAAGTGCAGGCGGTCCTGGTCCCACATCTGCGGGTCGCTCAGCTGCCGCAGCGACCACATGTCCGCGATGACCGCGTCATGCCGGGCTGCCACCGTCCGCAGGTTCTCGTTGTAGATGGCCACCTTGCTGCGGATCCTGCCCAGCACGGAGGAACCCGTGTCCGGCCCGTTGAACAGCACCACCGTGGCGCCGCCCATGGACAGGATCTGGACCACGGAGTCGAGTTTCTCGGCCAGGGCATCAGGGTCGCCTCCGGGGCGGATGAGATCGTTCCCGCCGGCGGAGAGGGTGACCAGGTCCGGCTTCAGCTCCAGGGCCGGGGCCAGCTGCTGGTCCACGATCTGCTGCAGCAGCCTGCCGCGGACGGCAAGGTTGGCGTATGCGAAATCCGGCTGGGTGCGGCCCAGCTCTTCGGCAACGCGGTCGGCCCAGCCGCGGTGGCCGCCGGGGCTTGAGGGTTCGGGGTCGCCGATGCCCTCGGTAAAGGAGTCGCCCATCGCCACATACCGGGTCCAGGGGTGGGAACCGGGGTGCGCGGACGGGGTCTGGATGGCACTTGCGTCAGTCACGGTCCTATCCTGCCTTCCGTCTTGCTGCCTACGCGAACGTAGGTTGTTACTTTCCGGTAACTGTAAGAATGGAAACCATGACTGACGCCGAAGTATTTCCTGCCCCCGTTGTCCTGTGGTCCCATCCGGAAGACCAGCGCGCCGGCAAGCCGCTGCTGGTGCTGCTCCACGGCTACGGCGCCAATGAGCAGGACCTGCTCAGCCTGGCCGACCTGCTGCCCGGGGACTTCGCCGTAGCGTCGCTGCGGGCGCCGATCGCCATGGGCCCCGGCTTCACCTGGTTCCCGCTGACGGCCTCGATCGAGTACTCGCTGGAACGGGTCAAGAAGGCTTCGGCCTACGTGCTGGAGTGGATCGACACCATCCGGGTGGGGCATCCGTCCGTCACCCTGCTGGGTTTCTCCATGGGCATGGCGATGGCCACCACGCTCCTGCGCCAGCGGCCCACGGACTTCGCCGCCGTCGTCGGACTGTCAGGCTTCGTGGTGGACGCCGCCGATGACCCCACGTTCAAGGACGCCGAGCTGGACGGAACCGTGCCCATGTTCTGGGGCCGGGACCAGCAGGACCCCGTGATCACCCAGGACAAAATCGAGTTCACCATGGGCTGGGTGCGCAAGCACGTCAAGCTCACCAAGGTGCTCTACACCGGCATGTGGCACGGCATCAACCAGCAGGAGATCGGGCACGTGGGGGAGTTCCTCACCCACGAAGTGCTCAACAAATAGGACGTACGACGGCGCGCGGCGGCTTGGGCGTCCCGGGCGCCCCGCCGGCGCCGTCAGTCAGCGTTGGGCGCGACCACCCGGACGCTCTGGCCGTTGACCGTGACGGTGTCTCCGTTGTGCAGCTGGCGGCCACGGCGGTCATCGATCTCGCCGTTGACCTTGACCAGGCCGTTCTTGATGAGCTCAGCGGCCTCCACCCCGTCCTCAACGAGGTTGGCGAGCTTCAGCAGCTGGCCAAGCCGGATCATGCTGTCGCGGATGGGGACGTCCTCAATGGGGTTGCTCATAGAGCAATAATGCCTGAACTAAGGTGGATTCAATGACCTCCCCTTCGCGCCTGCCGGCACTTGCAGGCCTGCCCCTGGCCGTGGGTTCCGGCCTGGCCATCCCCGTCCAGGGCCGCATCAACGGGGCGCTGGGCGCCCGCCTCAATGACGGAATCGCCGCGGCGGCCGTGAGCTTCAGCACAGGCCTGCTGGTCATGATCGTCATTTCCCTGGTCCTGCCGCGGGGACGGGCAGGCCTGGCCGCCATCATCCCGGCCGTCCGCAACCGTGCCTTTCCCCGCATCTACGTGGTGGCCGGTGCCATCGGTGCGTTGTTCGTCTTTGCCCAGTCCTTCACCGTGGGCATCCTCGGTGTGGCACTGTTCACCGTGGCCACCGTCACCGGACAGACTGTCAGCGGCCTGCTGGTGGACCGGCTGGGCATCGGGCCGGCTGGAAAGAAATCCGTCACCGGCATCCGCATCATTGGCTGCATCCTGACCATCGCCGCCGTCGCGTGGGCGGTGTCGCCCCGGTTCAGCAGTGGAGGCTCAGGGGACGGGGCCGCCGGGTTGCTGCTTCCCATCCTGCTGCCCGTGGCGGCGGGGTTCCTCATGAGCTTCCAGCAGGCCATGAACGGCACCGCCACCCTCCACTACGGCACTCCCATTGCCGCCACGCTGGTCAACTTCGTGGCCGGCTGCACCGTGCTCTGGGTCGCGTTGGCCGTGAAGCTCGCGGTGGCCGGCCCCGCCAACCCGCTGCCGGGGGAGTGGTGGTACTACCTGGGCGGCCCCATGGGCTGCGTGTTCATTGGGCTGGGCGCCCTCCTGGTCCGCAGCCTGGGCGTACTGGTCACCGGGCTGGGCATGATCGCGGGCCAACTGCTCGGCTCGCTGGCCCTGGACCTGGCGCTGCCCGCCCCGGGCACCGTCGTGGCCCCGGCCACCGTGCTGGGAACCCTGCTCACGCTCGGCGCCATTGTCCTGGCCACCCTGCCGTGGCCCCGGGGCGCGCTGCGCAGGCAGCGGCCGGTACGCTAGGACACAAGCTTTTCCACGATCTTCCTTCATCCGCCCCCGACCCGCTGCCCTGCGCCCCAGGTGCAAGGCAGCGCCGGGCCTGACAACCCGCGGACCGCACCCAGCGGCCCTGTAGAAATTGGAGTTACCCCATGGCAGCAAAATCCGTCCTCGACCAGGTCATTTCCCTCTCCAAGCGGAGGGGCTTCGTGTTCCAGGCCGGTGAGATCTACGGAGGCTCGCGCTCTGCCTGGGACTACGGCCCCCTCGGCGCGGAACTGAAGGAAAACATCAAGCGCCAGTGGTGGCAGTCCATGGTCCGCGGCCGCGAGGACGTGGTGGGCCTGGACTCCTCGGTGATCCTGCCCCGCCAGGTATGGGAAGCATCCGGCCACGTTGAGGTCTTCTCCGACCCCTTGGTGGAGTGCCTGTCCTGCCACAAGCGCTACCGGGCCGACCACCTCGAGGAAGAATACGAGGAAAAGAAGGGCCGCCCCGCCGAGAACGGCCTGAAGGACATCGCCTGCGCCAACTGCGGCACCCGCGGGCAGTGGACCGAGCCGCAGGAGTTCTCCGGCCTGCTCAAGACCTACCTTGGCCCGGTGGCCAGCGAAGAGGGCCTGCACTACCTGCGGCCCGAAACGGCGCAGGGCATCTTCGTGAACTTCAACAACGTGCTCACCACCTCCCGGAAGAAGCCGCCGTTCGGCATCGGCCAGATCGGCAAGTCGTTCCGCAACGAGATCACCCCCGGCAACTTCATCTTCCGCACCCGCGAGTTCGAGCAGATGGAGATGGAGTTCTTCGTCGAGCCCGGCACGGACGAAGAGTGGCACAAGTACTGGATGAACGAGCGCATGGCCTGGTACACCGGCCTGGGCATCCGCGAGGAGAACCTGCGCTTCTTCGAACACCCCAAGGAAAAGCTCAGCCACTACTCCAAGGGCACCACGGACATCGAGTACCGCTTCGGTTTCCAGGGCTCGGAGTGGGGCGAGCTGGAAGGCATCGCCAACCGCACCGACTTCGACCTCTCCACCCACGCCAAGGCCTCCGGCACGGACCTGAGCTACTTCAACCAGGCCACCAACGAGCGCTACACCCCGTACGTCATCGAGCCCGCGGCCGGCCTGACCCGTTCCTTCATGGCGTTCCTGGTGGACGCCTACACCGAGGACGAGGCCCCCAACGCCAAGGGTGGCGTCGACGTGCGCACGGTACTTAAGCTGGACCCGCGCCTGGCGCCGGTCAAGGCCGCCGTGCTGCCGCTGAGCCGCAACGAGGACCTGTCCCCGAAGGCCAAGGCCCTGGGTGCGCAGCTGCGGAAGAACTGGAACATCGACTTCGATGACGCCGGCGCAATCGGCCGCCGCTACCGCCGCCAGGACGAGATCGGCACCCCGTTCTGCATCACCGTGGACTTCGATACCCTCGAGGACCAGGCCGTCACCATCCGCGAGCGGGACACCATGAGCCAGGAACGCGTCTCCCTGGACAAGGTGGAAGGCTACCTGGCGGCACGGCTGATCGGCGCCTGAGCATGGCCATCGAATACCGCGAATGGCGGGACGGCGACGACCTTGCCCTGCTGGAAATCTGGGGCGGTCCGGAGACCGCGCAGGCCCGCCAGTTCCGCGGCGCCCTCGCCGTGTCCTCCAATGGAGGGAACGGCACCCCGTGGCGCCGCTGCATCGTGGCCGAGGACGTTGTTGACGGCGTCGGTATCCCCGTCGCCGCCGGGGTCGTTTATGAAGCCTCCCTGCACCCGGAACGCCTGTGGACGTACGTTGAAGTCGCGCGGGACCACCGCCGCAACGGCATCGGTGCCACCCTCCTGGCCATGCTGCGCCGCGAGGCCGGGAACGCGCCGTCGGGGGTTTCCAAGCTCCGCGCCAAGGTAGAGCCGGGCAGCCCCGGCGCCGCTTTCGCCGAAGCCGCCGGGCTGGCACCCATCCAGCGTTCCCGGCTGGTCATCGTGGAGCCGGGAGCCCTCCGGCTGCCCGTGTTCCCGGACAAGGACCACGGCGGCCGCCCCATCGACGGTGAGAACGCCGGTTCGGACATCGTCATGGACCTGGCCACCGGCTCAGTGGAGCTGACTGACGTGGTGGGCCGCTACTACACCTCCATCCACGGCTGGGACTCCCCGGGGGTCCTCTCCGTGGGCCAGGTGCAGAAGCTCTTCCTGGACGAGCTCACCGGTGCGCACGGTGCCATCGTGCTCCGCGCCCAGCCGGAATCCGCGTTCGGCCAGGGTGTGGCACCCAGCAAGAAGGGCCGCATCCGGGCGTTCGCGGTCAGCTACGCCGCCCCCGCCGGGCCTGACGACGCACCCAACGCGGAGGTGGGCCCGGGCGTGGACACGCCCACGGACGTTTTCGTTGGCCACGAGCCCTCGCTCGATGCTGACGATGCCGCCGAGGCGGTACGGGACATGCTCGCCCTGATCGCCTACCAGCACCCGGTCATGCTTGAACTGGACGATTCCATGACGGCCCTGCGCGCCGCCGTCGAGCCCCTCCTGGAGAGCGGCAAAGCCCGGCTGGCGGGCGCGGAGACCCTGGTGGTCTCCGACTAACCAGCCCCGCCCCAACTGGGTAGCGCCAAGTGTCGTTTTGACCCCTCAAAACGACACTTGGCGCTACCTACTTGGACTGGTACTTTCCGCGGGGAGCACGACGGCGGCCCGTGGCTGCGTCGGCTGCGTCCAGCAGCTGCCGTTCGGCGTCAGTTGGTGCACCGCCGCCCAGCCGTGCCGGCATCCACCATGCCCCGGGTTCCGGCCGGAGCGGAAAGCCGGCAATGCAGCGGTCGATTCCGGCCTGCAGCGTGCCGCGCAAAGCTTCCGTTGCCGCCTCAACGTCGACGCCGGCCGGAAATACCACTGGCTCGTCCACATGGACCCGGATTGGCGCCCGCCAGCTGCGGCGGAAGGAGAAGCCGTGACCCCGGGTCAGGATGCGGTGGGCGCCCCAGATGGATACCGGAATGACCGGAACCCCCGCCTCCGCCGCCATCCGGACAGCCCCCGTGCGGCATTCGCGGACGGTGAAGCTCCTGCTGACCCCAGCCTCGGGGAACACTGCCAGGTATTCGCCTTCCCGCAGCCTGGCCACGGCAGCGGCATAAGCGTCTGCGCGGCCGGTATATCCCACCACTACATGGCCGCTGGCGCTGATGGCGGGCCCCGCCAGCCAGTGGTCCGCCGCGCCCTGGTGGACCAGGAACCGCAACTGGGCCCGGGTGCGGCGCCACAGGAGCAGTTCGACCACCGCAAAATCCACGTAGCCGAAGTGCGTCACGGCGAACACCGCGCCGTGCCCGCGGACGGCCTTCCGGGAGGGACCGCGGGCCGGTCCCTGTGCAGGCAGGTGCTCCAGCCCGGAGGCCTGAATGTCCAGTTGCAGGGCCCAGCGCAGGAACTGGCCCGTGCGGACGATCAGGCGGTAGAAGCGGTCGTTGGCCGGGGGACGCCAGGGCACGGGACGGCCTACAGGGTGACGTGGACGGAGGACTCGGGCAGCAGTTCCGTGAAGGCGCGGGACGGCTGGACGCCGGCGCCCGTGCTCTCGGCAAAGGATTTGATGACGAACCCGGTGGCCAACGTCTGCCACACGCGGACCTTCCGCAGCATGAAGTGCCCCACGCCCTTGAGTGAGACGTACTGCATGCTCGCGGCGTCAGCGGAAGCCCGGCGCGCGAAGGCCAGCGACTGTGAGGGGCTGGTCATGTGGTCGGTGGTGCCGTGGATGATGAGGACTTTCCTGCCGTTGACCCTCTCCACCGGAGTTTCCGGGCCCAGCCAGGGCGCCAGCGCCACCACGGCCTCCACCTGCGGATGGTCTGCCGCGCACACGGCGGTCAACCCGCCCATGGAGTGGCCCAGCAGGAAAACGGGAACGTCGGGGTGGCGTTCCGCGATCTGCTGCAGGGCCCACCGGGCGTCCTGCAGCGGGGACATGTCCGGGCCGTTCCAGCCGCGGACGCTGTTGCGCAGGGACCAGACGGCCAGTCCGTGTTTCCGGCCGGCACGGTGCAGGTGCCTGGCGAAAGGAATCATCCTGGCCGGGCTCAGGTGCCGCGCCTCCACCGGTTCGCGGCTGTGGGCCTTGCCGCCGTGCAGGACCAGGACCACGCCCCTGGTGCTGCCGGATGCTTCCAGGACGCTCAGCACTGGCCGGTGGGCGGGAAGAAGGGGCGCCTGCCCGGCCCGCACTGCGCCGCTGTCCGGTGTCCCATTGGTACCCGTCCCAGCCCCACTAGTACCGGTTTCCCTGCTGCCGGCCCCCTGTGCACCACGGTTGTCCATGACTGGTTCCTCCCCATCCCGATGGTCCATTTATAAACCCTAAGGCGCCGCACGTAGAGTTCAACCATGAGGTTGTACTGCTGATGGGCGCCGGTCACTCCCACGCTTCCTTGGATCATTCGGAGCCGATGCCCCAGGCGATGGCTGCCCGCAGCAAGGCGAACCGCATCCTGGCTGCGGTGCTCATACCGTTGGCGCTGCTGACCCTGGCAGGGATGGCCGCGCTGTGGCCGTCCGGCAGCAAGGAGGGGGTCTCGCTCGCCAACCCGTACTCCACCGCCCCCGGGGTCACCTTCGATACCGGCACCATCCAGAACGTGGTCACCGGGAGCTGCATGGACACCAGCCAACAACCAACAGGCCAGCAGCAACCCGCCCAGCAGGCCCCGCAGCAGGCGCCGGGCAAGGGCTCGGACTGCACCTTCGCCTTCACCGAACCGGACAAGGGCGGCAGCCCGGTAAAGGTGGTCATCAACCCAGACGTGGCCGCATCCCACGGGGTCAAACCCGGCGACCAGATCCGGTACCTGAACCTTTCAAACGCCCAGGGCGCCACCGGGTCGCAGGGGTCCCCGGCCTACATCTTCGTGGACTTCGTCCGGACCATGCCCATTGTCCTGCTCGCCGTCCTCTACGCCGTGGTGGTCATCGCCGTCGCCAGGTGGCGGGGGCTCCGGGCCCTGATCGGCCTGGTGGGCGCATACTTCGTACTGGCGAACTTCCTGCTCCCGGGCCTGGTGGAAGGGAAACCGCCCCTGCTGCTGGCACTGGTGGGATCCACCGTGATCATGATCGGGGTCCTGTACTTCGCCCACGGATTCTCCGCCCGCACGTCCACGGCACTCCTGGGCACCATCTTCGGGCTGGCCATCACCGCCCTGCTGGCGGCCTGGGCCACCCACGCCGCCAACCTGGCCGGCGTGGGCAGCCACGACGCCGCCACCCTGGTGAACACGTCCTCCAACATCTCCATCTCCGGCGTGATCCTCTGCGGACTCATCATCTCCGGCCTGGGCGTCCTCAACGACGTCACCATCACCCAGTCCTCGGCCGTATGGGAGCTGTACGAACTGGCACCCGCCAGCAGCGCCCGGAAGCTGTTCACCTCCGCCATGCGGATCGGCCGCGACCACATCGCCTCCACGGTGTACACCATCGCCTTCGCCTACGCGGGCGCGGCGCTGCCGATCCTGATCATCGTCATGCTTTACGACCGGCCCCTGATGGACACCCTCACCAGCGCCGAACTGTCCGAGGAAGTCATCCGGACGCTCGTGGGTTCCATCGGGCTGGTCCTGGCCATCCCGGTCACCACCCTCATCGCCGTGCTTGTGGTCAAGGCGACAGGCATCAGCGCGGCACGAGCCGGCGCGTTGGGTCCCAGCGTGGCGGACGACGGCGGGCACAGCCACGCGGACGACGTCGCGGACAACGGGGCGCTCGCCGCAGCCGCCCTTGAAGAACGCAGCCGGCGCACCGCCGCCGAACCCGGAGTCCTGCCCACGGAAGAGGCCGCCACCCGCCGGGGCCGGCGGGCGGACCGCGGCTGAGCTGCTTCCAAACCCAAGGCTGGACGGTATAACCGGCGTCCAAACGAGGCTGGATCTGCGCTCACTGCCTCCGGTGGGTTACTGGTAATCGGCCAGCCAAAGGTCCGGGCCGAAGACTTCGTACTGGATGTCCTTCGCCCGCACTCCTGCGCCCACCAGGGCGGTCCGCACCGCCTGCATGAAGGGCATGGGGCCGCAGAGGTAATACTCGCCGTCGGACGGCAACTGGACGTCCTTGATGTTCATGAATCCGGAATGCACGCTGCCGTCGGCCGAAGAACCCCCGCCGTCCGGGTTGAGGAACCAGGTATGGAGGGAAGCATCAGGGAGCGCGGCGAGGTCGGCCGTCACCTGGTTCCGCAATGCAAAGGAGGCAGGGGAGTCGTCCGCGTGCAGGAACAGGACCTTCCGCTGCGAACCGGACTTGACCAGGTGGGACAGCATGCCGGCCATGGGCGTGACTCCGATGCCCGCGCTTGCCAGCACCACGGGCCGGTCAGTGTATTCCAGCACCACATCGCCAAAGGGCGCGGAGAGGGTGACCTCGTCGCCCACATTGACGTGGTCGTGCAGGAGGCTGGACATCTCACCGTCCGGCGCACCCTCGGTGCGCACGCGCTTGACGGCGAACCGCCGGTGCTGGCCGTCGTCGGCCTGGGTGAGGCTGTACTGGCGTGGCTGCAGGACGCCGTCGGGCATCTGCATGCGGATGGTGACGTACTGTCCCGGCAGCGACGGCTTGACCTCCCTCTCGTCGGTCCGCTCCACCACGAAACTGACAACGTCGTCGGTTTCCTGGATCTTTTCGGCCACCCGCCAGGTGCGCCAGACAGTTTCCGGGCTCAGCCGGACTGCGTCATAGAGCCCGCGTTCCTTGTTGATGAGCATGTTGGCCATGAGCCAGTAGACCTCGTCCCAGGCCGCGGCCACCTCAGGGGTCACGGCGTCGCCCAGGACATCCACAATGGCCCACATTAGGTTGTCGTGCACCACCTGGTACTGCTCAGGACTCAGGCCCAGGGAGACGTGCTTGTGCGAAATACGGGACAGCAGGTGGCCCGGCAGGTGGGTGGGGTCGTTGACCAGGAATCCGGCGAACGCGGCAACGGAACCGGCCAGCGCCTGCTGCTGCCGGCCATCGGCCTGGTTGCCGCGGTTGAACAGGCCGTTGAGCAGTTCGGGGTGTTCGCCGAACATGTGCTTGTAGAAACGGGAGGCGATCTCCTGGATATGTTCGCCGACGACGGGAAGGGTCGCCTGGATCACGGGGTATGCGGTGTCGGAAAGCATGGGCAAGTCTCCTTCAAACTTCCTGGCTGGTTGTCCGTCCCCGCGCCACGCTTACAGCCGTCCGAAACCGGGGACAGGTACTTTGGCACTGGACGGGATCACCGATTTGCCCGGCTTTGCAACAATGGACAGGTGACTGTTGCTGCAACTCCTCCCGCCCCCAAGCTGGAACTCCCGCCCCTGAAGCTGGGACCCATCACGGTGGACACCCCCGTGATCCTGGCTCCCATGGCCGGCATCACCAACTCCGCCTTCCGCAGGCTCTGCCGTGAGTACGGCGGCGGCATGTATGTGGCGGAGATGGTCACGTCCCGCGCGCTGGTGGAGCGGACCACCGAGTCCCTCCGCATCATTTCGCACGACGACGACGAAAAGGTCCGCTCCGTCCAGCTGTACGGCGTGGACCCCGGCACGGTCGGCGCTGCCGTGCGGATGCTCGTGGAGGAGGACAGGGCCGACCACATCGACCTCAACTTCGGCTGCCCCGTCCCCAAGGTGACCCGGCGCGGCGGCGGCTCGGCCCTGCCCTGGAAGATCGATCTCTTCACCTCGATCGTGCAGACCGCCGTCAAGGAAGCCTCCAAGGGCAACATTCCGCTGACCATCAAGATGCGCAAGGGGATCGACGACGACCACCTCACGTACCTCGACGCCGGCCGGATCGCCCGCGACGCCGGTGTCGCCGCCGTCGCGCTCCACGGCCGGACGGCCGCGCAGTTCTATTCGGGCAAGGCCGACTGGTCCGCCATCGCCCGCCTCCGCGAAGCCCTTCCGGACATTCCGGTGCTGGGCAATGGCGATATCTGGTCCGCTGAGGACGCCGTCCGGATGGTCCGCGAAACCGGCGTGGACGGCGTGGTGGTGGGCCGCGGCTGCCAGGGGAGGCCCTGGCTGTTCGGCGACCTGCAGGCCGCGTTCGAAGGCAGCGACGTCCGGCACCGCCCCAACCTCCGCCAGGTGGCTGAAGGCGTGTACCGCCACGCTGAACTGATGGTGGAAACCTTCGGCGACGAAGGCAAGGCACTGCGGGAGATCCGCAAGCACATCGCCTGGTACTTCAAGGGCTACGTGGTGGGAGGGGAACTGCGCACCCGGCTGGCGCTGGTGACCAGCCTGGAGGTGCTCCGGGACACGCTGGCCGAGCTGGACCTGGACTCGCCCTACCCCGGAGTGGACGCCGAGGGCCCCCGCGGCCGCGCCGGCTCGCCGAAAAGGCCCGCCCTGCCCAAGGACTGGCTGGACTCCCGGGCACTCAACGAGGACCAGTCCAAGGACATCGCGGCCGCAGAGCTGGACGTTTCCGGTGGCTGAGGCATCCCTGGCCGGACACCCGCCCGCGGGCACCCCCACCGCAGCCCTGGCGCTGCCGGGCTACGACACGCACGATTCCGCCCGCTGGGTGGAGGAACCGCCCAAGAGCACCTACCGCTCCGACTTCGAACGCGACCGCGCCCGCGTGCTGCACTCCTCTGCGCTGCGCCGGCTGGGCGCCAAAACCCAGGTGGTGGCACCGGACACCGACGACTTTGTCCGCACCCGCCTCACCCACAGCCTGGAAGTGGCACAGGTGGGCCGCGAGCTGGGCCGGGCCCTGGGCTGCGATCCGGATGTCGTGGACACCGCCTGCCTCAGCCACGACCTCGGCCACCCGCCCTTCGGCCACAACGGCGAATCGGCACTGAACGAGGTGGCCCACGCCATCGGCGGCTTCGAAGGCAACGCCCAGACCCTCCGGCTGCTCACCCGGCTCGAACCCAAGGTGCTCACCGCCGACGGACAGCCCGCCGGACTGAACCTCACCCGCGCAAGCCTTGACGCGGCGTCGAAATACCCATGGTCAGCGCTGGAAGCACCGGTGATCCACGGGCAGCGGACCAGCAAGTTCGGCGCCTACGAGGATGATCTCCCCATCTTCAACTGGCTCCGCGAAGGTGCTCCGGAACGCCGGACCTGCCTCGAAGCCCAGGTCATGGACCTGGCGGACGACATCTCCTACTCCGTCCATGACGTGGAGGACGCGATCGTCGCCGGCCACTTCCAGCTGCGTTGGATGGACAACCCGGACCACCGCGCACGCGTGGTGGGCTACGCCAAGCAGTGGTACCTGCCGCACAACGACCCCGCCGCCATTGACGCCGCCCTCGCCCGGCTGGAGGCCACCGACGTCTGGGTGCGCGAGGCCGACGGCAGCCGCAAATCCATGGCGGCGCTGAAGAACATGACCAGCCAGCTGATCGGCCGGTTCTGCCAGAGTGCCCTGGAAACCACCCGCGCCGTCTACGGGCCGGAAAACCTGACCCGCTACAGCGCCGAACTGATGGTTCCCGACGAAACCGTCATGGAGATCGCGGTGATGAAGGGCCTGGCCACCACCTTCGTGATGACCACGGAGCACCGGCAACCCATCTACGAGCGGCAGAGGGAAGTGCTCCATGCCCTGGTGACCGCCCTCAGCGCCACGGGTGACCGGCACCTGGAGCCGATGTTCGCGGCGGACTGGCGGACGGCGGACGACGACGGCGCGCGCCTTCGCGTGGTCATCGACCAGGTGGCCTCACTCACAGATGGATCGGCCTTGGCCATGTACGAGCGCCTGGTGGGGAGCCTGCCCTCGCTCTGGTGACCCGCCGTTGGCTCCCGCCCGGACGTCCGCCCGATCAACAGCTTCCTTAAAGCATCTACACAGGAACGAAGCGCACCATGGGAGGAAAGACAGGCCGCTAGGAACGGGAGCTGGTCATGAGTACTCGCAGCAGGGGCAAGCGCCTGGCCACCGGGATCACCGCGGCCGTGGGTGTGGGCAGCTTCGCCGCTGCCGGGGTCGCGGCAGCTGCCGTGTACGCCGCAACGCCGTCCGTCATCGCCAGGACCACTCCCGCCACGGACACCAGCACGCAGGGAAGCACCTCTAAAACCGGTCCTGCCCGCTCCGACGACGATGACTACGGGACCCGCCAGGACAGCAGCCCCCGCCGCTCCAAGAGCTACGGCAATTACGGCAGCACCACGCCGGTCCAGCCAGGCAACGGCGGTACCGTCCCCGGCCGGTCCTCGGGGTCTTGACGTGGCACGTTCCGCAATGGCAGGTCCCGGTGCCCCGGCTGCCAGGACCGCCGAACACACGGCACCCCCGCACGGCACAGCATCTCCGCACGGCACAGCGCAAACCAGTTGGACTGTCTGGGGGCTTGAGGCCTCGGTCACGGTCACGGAACCGGCACTGCTTGCCGCGGCCGGGGACATTGTCCGGGATGCCGTGGCGGAGGTTGACCTCGCCTGCAGCCGCTTCCGCGAAGATTCGGAACTGATGAGGCTCCAGCCCCGCATGGCGCGGGGTGTAAGCATCAGCCCCATGTTCCGGCTGCTCCTTGAACGTGCCCTGGACGCTGCCCGGATGACCGGCGGCGACGTTGACCCCACTCTCGGAGCCGACCTGGCCGCGTTGGGCCACGGCCCGGGAATGCAGGGCAGGCCGGGGCTTACCAGTGTGCCGGTACCGCAGCAGGCTGTGCCATCCCAGCCGGTACCGCAGCATCGATCGACGCCCCGGGCCCCCGGCTGGTCCCGCCTCCAGCTCGGGGCAGGGACCCTCACCGTGCCGGACGACCTCCGCCTGGACCTGGGGGCGTCAGCAAAGGCAGTCGCGGCCGATCTTGCGGCCGCAGCTGTCTGCCGGGAGCTGGGCTGCGGGGTGCTCGTGGGCCTGGGCGGTGACCTGGCCAGCGCCGGGCCCGGACCGCAGGAGGACGGCAAGCCCGGCCACTGGCAGATCATGGTGCAGGACCTTCCCGCCGACCCTGTCCAGTACATCTCCCTGGCCCCGGGGTTCGCCGTGGCCACGTCCAGTACGCAGAAACGCCGCTGGCAGCACCAGGGGATGCAGGTCCACCACATCCTTGACCCCCGCTTTGGCCTCCCCGCCGAGCCGGTCTGGCGCTCGGTGAGTGTCGCAGCGCCCACCTGCCTGGAAGCGAACGCCTTCAGTACCGCGGCCATTGTCCGCGGCTTCGCTGCCCTGGACTGGTTGCGGACCGAAGGCATTGCTGCCCGGCTGGTTGACAGCCGGGGCAGGGTCGCCACCACCGGCGGCTGGCCGGCGGAAACCTGCAACCCCGTGGGGAACACCGGAGAAAGCAATACTCCCGGGGGTGGCGGCCATGGATGAGGCCATGTGGGCGTTCGGCCGGGTCAGCGGGTTCGTGTCCCTGGCACTGTTCACCGCGTCGGTGCTGCTGGGCATCCTCAACCGGTCCGGCCGGCCCCTGTTGGTGCTGCCCCGGTTCTCCATCAGCCTCCTGCACCGGAACATCGCCCTGCTCGCCACAGTGTTCCTCGGACTGCATGTGGGGTCCCTGCTCCTTGACTCCTTTGCCAAGCTCAACCCGGTGGACATCGTGGTGCCGTTCCTGGGCTCCTTCCAGCCGTTCTGGCAGGGGCTGGGAACCGTGGCGCTGGACCTTGTCCTGGCCGTGGTGGCGACGGGCCTGCTGCGGCACCGGATCGGGCAGCGCAGCTTCAAGGCCGTGCACTGGCTCAGCTACGGCGTCTGGCCGGTGGCGATGGCCCACGCGTTGGGCAACGGCACCGACGTCTCCAGCGGCTGGTTCCTCCTGCTGGCCGCGGCGTCCGCGGTGGCCGTAGCTGCGGCCCTGCTGTGGCGGCTGAGCCCCTCCTTCCTCGAAACCTCCCACGCCCGGCAAGGAAACCTCCCGTGAGCCCCGCCAAGGACACCTACCCGACCGCGCCCCTCCACGCCATACAGGACAACAGAGGGCAGGAACCGCGGCTCCTGGCAGCAGGCCCTGACGCAGGCTTGGAACAGCACCTCGACACCTTCGGACCCTGGGAGCCGAACGCCGCCGGAGCCGGCCTGCTGGAGGCGCTCGGGGAGGCTGGACTGACCGGGCGGGGCGGAGCCGCGTTCGAAACCTGGCGCAAGGCCACTGCCGCTGCCGGGTCCGGCAGGAAGGGCCTGTTTGCGGCCCGGCCGGTGGTGATCGCCAACGGCGCCGAGGGCGAACCGCTCAGCTTCAAAGACCGCACCCTCCTTGCCCACGCGCCCCACCTCGTCATCGACGGGCTGGCCGCCCTGGCCGCGGCCCTTGGCGGCGCAAGCATGTACGTCTACGCACCGGCGGCCGGCCTGCCCCGCGTGCAGCAGGCCATCGGCGAACGCCCCCGGGGCAACCGGATCCGGGTAGTGCAGGCACCCGAAACCTTCATCTCCGGCGAGTCGAGCGCCGTCGTCAATATGATCGGCAACGGCAACGCTGTCCCCACCGACCAACGCCGGCGCCTCAGCGAATCCGGCCTCAACGGCCGGCCCACACTGGTGGTCAACGTCGAAACCCTCGCCCAGGTTGCCCTGATCGCCCGCTACGGGGCGCAATGGTTCCGCCAGGCGGGCACCGCGGCGGACCCGGGTACCCGGCTGGTGTCCGTTTCCGGGCCTGCCCCGGTACGGGATGTGGTGCTGGAGGTGCCCGGCGGTGCGCAGCTTTCGGCTGTCCTGCAGGAAGCGGGCATGGACCCTGCCGCCTTGTCCGCCGTCCTGGTGGGCGGCTACCACGGCCGCTGGGTGCGGCCCGCGGCGCACGCGCTCTCACCCGTGGGGCCGCCGGACCGGACCGCCCGGCCGGGCGCAGGAGTGATCCACGCCCTGGATCTGCAGACCTGCGGCATCCAGGCGACGGCGCGGATCGTCAGCTACCTTGCCGACCAGTCCGCCAGGCAGTGCGGGCCCTGCATGTTCGGGCTGCCGGCCATGGCGTCCGTCCTCAACCGGATCGCCGGAGGGGAAACAAATCCCCGCCTTGCCTCCGAACTGGACCGGCTGGGGCGGCTGGTCTCCGGGCGGGGCGCGTGCAGGCACCCGGAAGGGACCACCGGGCTGGTCAGCAGTGCCCTGGAGGTCTTTGCCGCAGACTTCCGCGCCCACCTTTCCGGATACTGCACGGGCCCGGGAGGCGCAGCGGCATGAAAACCCACCTGCATATCGACTGGACCAGCTGCGACGGCCGCGGCCTGTGCGCCGAACTGCTTCCCGGGGTGCTGGACCGGGACGACTGGGGGTACCCCGTGGCGCGCGGGAAGACAGGCCGCGACAGGACCGACGTTCCGCTGCGTGACGCCGACCGTGAAGCCGCACAGGAGGCCGTCTTCCTCTGCCCCAAGCTGGCCCTCAGCCTGCTCGACGGGAGGACACCGGAACCCGGGACGCGGGTGCCCGGGCGGTGACCCCGGGCCGGTGACACTAAGATTGCTGTGTGGCTGGGCTGATTAAACGTGAAGATATTGACGAAGTACGCCAGCGCACGGACATCAAGGAAGTGGTTGACGGCTACGTCACGCTCAAGGGCGCCGGGCTGGGAACCTTCAAGGGCCTGTGCCCCTTCCATGACGAGCGCTCGCCGTCCTTCACCGTCCGTCCCCAGGTAGGCCGTTACCACTGCTTCGGCTGCGGCGAGGACGGCGATGTCATTGCCTTTGTCCAAAAGCAGGACCACAGCTCCTTCCAGGAAGCCGTGGAGAAGCTCGCGTCCAGGATCGGCTACGAGCTCCGCTACGAAGACGGTGGAACCGGCCCCAACCGCGAGGAAGTGGGCCGCCGCCAGCGGCTGCTGGACGCACACAAGATCGCGGACGAATTCTTCCGTGCCCAGATGCTCACGCCCGGCGCCGCAACGGCCCGCAACTTCCTGTTTGGCCGCGGCTTCGACCGGGCCGCCGCGGAACACTTTGGCTGCGGCTACGCCCCCCAGGGGTGGGACGCCCTCCTGAAGCACCTGCGCGGCCGCGGCTTCACCGACGCCGAACTCAAGCTCACCGGAATGTTCAGCGAAGGAAACCGGGGCATCTACGACCGTTTCCGCGGCCGCCTCATCTGGCCCATCAAGGACATGGCCGGTGACACCATCGGCTTCGGCGCGCGCAAGCTGTATGAGGACGACCAAGGCCCCAAGTACCTCAACACCCCGGAGACCACCCTCTACAAGAAGTCCCAGGTCCTGTACGGCATCGACCTCGCCAAGAAGAGCATCGCCAAGGACAGGCAGCTGGTGGTGGTGGAGGGCTACACGGACGTCATGGCCTGCCACCTTGCAGGGATTACGACGGCGGTAGCCACCTGCGGCACCGCCTTCGGTACCGAGCACATCAAGATCGCCCGCCGGCTTTTGTCAGACGACGGCACCGGGGGAGAAGTGGTGTTCACCTTCGACGGCGACGCCGCCGGGCAGAAGGCAGCCCTGCGCGCCTTTGAAGAGGACCAGCGCTTCACCGCCCAGACGTATGTGGCCGTGGAACCCACAGGCGCGGACCCGTGCGATCTCCGCCTCAGCCGCGGGGACGAGGCGGTGCACGCCCTGATCCAGTCCCGGCGGCCGCTGTTCGAGTTCGCCATCCGCAGCACGCTCAAGCAGTTCAACCTGGACACCGTTGAAGGCCGCGTCCAGGGCCTCAAGGCATCCGTGCCCGTGGTGGCGGCCATCCGCGACGCCTCCACCCGGACGGGCTACTGCCAGGCCCTGACCGGCTGGCTGGGGATGCCGGACCCCAATGAGGTCTTGCGGATGGTCAACGCCGAAGTGAAGAACGCCGGAAAGCGCGGCGAGACCGGACGCCCCCCGGCCCCGGGCCAGCCGCAGCCAGGCGGCCCCTCCAGCCCGGCCCCTGCCCAAGCGGGGGCACCCGGCCTAGCTGCCGCGCCGTCGTCGGGCGTTGTCCCCTCCTTCCACCGCCCGGACCCGCGCGATCCCGTGGCTTCCATGGAGCGGCAGGCGCTCGAGGTGGCGCTGCAGCAGCCCTCCCTGCTGGCCGGCGGGGTGTGGGACCGCTTTGCCGCTGCCCGGTTCGCCATCCCTGCCTTCCAGGCCGTCCATGACGCCATGCGCGCTACTGGTCCCGGCCTGACCGTCGATCCGGTGCGGTGGGTGGAGCACGTCATGCACGAGGTGCCGGAACCCCTCCGGCCGCTGGTATCCGAGCTCGCCGTCGTGCCGCTGCCGGCCCACACCGAGGAAGCGGTGCTGAAGTACTGCCGCGACATCCTGTCCCGGCTTTTCGAACTCCAGATCACCCGGGTCAAAGCGGACAAGATGGGCCAGTTGCAGCGCCTTGACGCGGCGGCGGACCCGGAGACCTACCAGCGGCTCAACCGCGAGCTGATGATGCTGGAAATGGAACGCCGGGCCCTGCGCGCTGAGTCGTAGGGGTGGCCCGGTCTGCGGACGCGGAGGTGGGCCAGGTCACGGCCCTCCGATTTCGTTTCCGTGCCAAGAGTTTGCTAGGCTAATACCCGCTTCATTCCTCCTTAGCTCAATTGGCAGAGCATTCGACTGTTAATCGAAGGGTTGCTGGTTCAAGTCCAGCAGGAGGAGCTTCCATCCCCGTTCCGGCCTCCGGAACGGGGATTTTTGTTTCCCGGCGGGGCCGCCCGGACCCGGAAAACCGCCGATTTCCCTTCGGCCGGAATCCTTTGCTAATGTCATACCTGCTTCATTCCTCCTTAGCTCAATTGGCAGAGCATTCGACTGTTAATCGAAGGGTTGCTGGTTCAAGTCCAGCAGGAGGAGCGCAACGAAAAATCCCCGTTCCTCCACATGGAGGAACGGGGATTTTTCTTTCCGCGGGGTGGGAGTCTGTTCAGACGAAATCCATTTCCACCTGCAGGAACCTTTCCGCCTCGGCGATGGCCGCCTGGAAGGCTTCCTGCTCCGTGGGCGACTTCCGGGGTTCACGCGGGCTCCACTCGTGCGGCGCGGAGTGGATCCTCACAAAGCCTGAGTCCGGGGGAGCGTAGAAAATCCCGAAGCGCTGCACCGGCCATTCCGGCGAGGTTTCCGGGGCCACCAGCAGGGCCGCATTGAAGGCCGGATTGAACCATTGGGCGATGGGCCGGCGGCGGTCTTCCGTGAACAACCCCGCCGCGTACAGCGCCGCGGACTGCTGTCCGGCCTGCGCACACAGCCGATCCCACCACAGTGGCAGGATCCGGGCGTCGCACCGTTGCCATGTGGCCGGAAGTGGCGGTTGGTTCTGCCAGTTGGGCACGGCATCATTTTATCGCGGGAGCGGGCCTGGCGGCAGGGAATGCCGCACCGGCCTGCCACAACAAAATCGCGGCACGTCCTTCAGCGGCGGCCGCGGGACCCCGGATTCACCCGATACAGGATCGCCGCGCCTGCCAGCGTCCCCAGGATGATGCCCCAGGCGGGGTTGCCCAGGGCGCGGCCGGCGAAATAACCCACGACGGCGCCAAGCACCGCCCCGAGGAAAAGTCCCCGGCCATTCCGGTGCGGTGTGCGGCTCACAGGCTGCCTTTCGAGGGGGAGTGGGGACAGGGCCACGCAGGCCGAAATCACGGACCACAGTGGAGGTGGGTCTCAGTGGATCGAGGGTACCGTGCGCGGCCGCACCACAAGCCACAGTGCTGCGATCGCCAGCAGGATGCAGGCCGCCTGCACGGCTCCCATGGGAGCGGCGCTGGTGATGCCGAGCCAGCCCACCACGGGCGAGATGAGCCCGGCCATGAGGAACGTGGCCGCGCCCAGCAGCGAGGCTGCCGTTCCCGCCTGGGCCGCGTGCCCGGCCAGGGCCAGCACCTGGACGCAGGGGAACATGAAGCCGGTGCCCATGATGTAGAACCAGAGCGGGACCATCACGCCCCACAGCCCCAGGCCTGCCCGGTCGAAGACCACGATCAGCATGGCCATCAGGAACATCCAGGCCGTGGCGCCCGCCAGGATCCACTGCGGAGGCACAATCCTGATAAGCCGCGAACTGGTCTGCACGCCGGCCACGATGCCCAGGGAGTTGATGCCAAAGAGAAGTCCGTACTGCTGGGCGGAGAACCCGAACACATCCTGGAACAGGAACGGCGAGGCCGACAGGTAGGTGAAGAGGCCACCGAAGTTGAAGCCCGCCACCATCAGCAGCCCCACGAAGATCCGGTCCGTAAACAGCGCCCGGTAGCGTTGCCGGGCGGTCATTCCGCTCCGGCCCCGCTTTTCCGGCGGAAGCGTCTCGCGGACCAGGAGCAGGGCGGCCACGATGACCAAAGTCCCGTAGGCAGCCAGGAACACGAAGATGCCCGGCCACGGCATCACCAGGAGCAGCTGTGAACCGATGACGGGGGCAAGGATGGGCGCAAGCCCGTTGACCAGTGACATCCGGGAGAACATCCGCACCATGGCGTAGCCGGAAAACAGGTCCCGCACCATGGCCATGGCCACCACGCCGCCGCCGGCCGCGCCCACCCCCATCAGTACACGGAAGATCCCCAATGTGGTGATGTCCGTGGACAAGGCCGCGCCCAGGGATGCTGCGATGTGCAGCGCCGTGGCCAGGATCAGCGGAGTCCGGCGGCCGAACTTGTCGCTGAACGGACCCACCACCAGCTGCCCGAACGCGAAACCGACCGTGGTGCCCGCCAGGGTGAGCTGGACCTGGGCCTCGGTCACCCCCAGGCTTGCCTCCAGCGCCGGGAAGGCGGGCAGGTACAGGTCGATGGTGAACGGACCGAGGGCCGTCAAAGCGCCCAGGAGGAGGATGTACAGAAGCTTTCGGCGGCGGGTCAGCAGGTCGCCCGGATTGGGGGGATTGGTCACGGAGAACAATCCTAGGCCCGGCCATGGCGGTTTTTGCAGCGTTGTAGGCCGCGCCGTCCGGCAAGCCCCCAAGTCCGCCCTGAACCTGAATGGTAGTTTTGGTGGCGTGGACTGTGCGGCTGCACATTTCCGCACTAAACGGATGCAGTATGGACCCATGAACCAGTAAGGCGGAACCGATGAGCGGACGTCACAGCGGGCGTACCAGCCCGGGATTGCGTATCACTGCGCTGCCCGGGACGGCAAGACTCCTTTTCCGGTTGGCCCCCCGCCAGCTCAACGACGAGATCGCCTTCGCCAAGATTGAACTCAAGCGCAAGGGCGTCCAGGTGGGGGTGGCCGCGGCCTTCTTCGCCGTGGCGCTCCTCTTCCTGGCGCTGCTGGTGGTCGGCCTGATCGTCGCTGCCATCATGGGGCTGGCCACCATCATGCCCGCGTGGCTGGCAGCCCTGCTGGTTTCCGCCGCTTTCCTGCTGATAGCCCTCGTCGGAGGCCTGGTGGGCCTGGCCCGGTTCAAGAAGGCCATGCCGCTGATGCCGGAGGAAACCATCCGTGGCATCAGGCACGATATCGGGGTCGCCCGCGAAGGCTCGGCCTTCAACCCGGCCATCCTGGATCCGGAGAGCCCGGAAGCCAAGGCTGCGAAGGCGGCCAAGGCCGAGGCAGCCGCCAAGGCAAAAGCCGAGAAGGAAGCCAAGGCCGCCCGGCACGACCAGGAGTTCCCGCACGCATCCGAACCCGAGCTGGTGCGCCGCCTGAGCCAGCGCCGCCACCACCTCACCGAGGTCCGCGACGAACTCGGAACGGAACTGGACGTCAAGACCCAGGCGCGCTACGTGCTTGCCGCGGCCCAGGTCAAGGCACGCGAAGGCCAGGTGCTGGCGCAGCGCGGTATGGACGAGGCGGGGCAGCGGTTTGCGGCCCTGTCCGCCTCCGCTGACCTGCCCAGGCGCTGGAAGCCGCTGACGGCCTTCGTTGCCGCCGGTACGGTCCTGGTGGTCCTCCTGCGCAGGCTCCTGCGCGCCAGCTAGGTCCCTGTTTCCGCCACGCAACACCAGGCGGACGCTGTTTCCGCCTGTGAAGGCACAACCGAAAGACCGCGCCGCGGCGCAGCAGGAAGGAGAGGGGGACGGGTGAAGTTCATAGGTGCAGGCGCCCGCCCCGGCCGTCCCCAGGTGGACCATGACCGCGTGGCCACCATTCCCAACCTGCTCACCGTGGTGCGGTTCATGGGTGTTCCGCTCTTCATCTGGCTGGTCCTGGCCCAAAAGGAATACGGCGCCGGCGTGATCGTCCTGGCTGTCATGGCTGGGACGGACTGGATTGATGGCTACATCGCCCGCCGGTTCGACCAGGCCTCCAAGCTGGGCAGGGTCCTTGACCCCATCGCCGACCGCCTTGCCCTGCTGGCGGTGGCCTTCACCCTGGTGATTGCCGGCGTCGTGCATTGGCTGTACCTGGCCGCGCTGGTGGTTCCCGATGCCGTCCTGCTGGTACTGACTCTCTCCCTCTTCCGCGGCCACCCGGACCTCCCGGTCAGCGTGGTCGGCAAGGTGCGGACCGGGCTGCTGCTTTTGGGCACGCCGCTGCTGGTCCTTTCCCGGCTGGACACCGGGTTCTCCGACCAGCTCTTCGCCACCGCCTGGGTGGTGCTGGGCCTGGGCCTGGTGGGTCACTGGATTGCCGCGTACAACTATTTCCGGGCCATGCTGCGCAAGGGCCGGGCATTGAAACAGCACGACGGCGGGAACGGCTGATGGTGTGGTTTGCCGTCGGCCTGGCGGTGCTTGGCGCCTTCTGCCTTGCGTTGGGTGCGCAGCGCCAGGGCAGTGCCGTCAAAGCCGATACCGGCGGCCTGGCCCTGAGCTCCAATGGCTTCCTGCGCCTCCTGCGCAATCCGCGGTGGATGCTTGGACTCCTGCTGCTGTGCACCGGCATGGCGATGAATGCCGTCGCCCTGGTCTCCGCACCGCTCACGGTCATCCAGCCCATCGGCGCAATTGCCCTGGTGATCACCACTGTGGTCAATGCCCGGGACCAGGACCTGACCATCAACCGCGCCACGGCGGTGTCCATTGCCGCGTGCGTCACCGGATCGGCGCTCTTCGTCCTCCTGGCGGTCAACGTCACCCAGGAGAACCACCATGTCAGCCCGGAGGATGAGCTCACCATCGTCCTGCTGCTGGCCCTGGCGGTGGGACTGTTCGGCACGCTGGCCGTGACGTTCAAGCACCGGATGAATGCGTTCATCTATATCCTCGGCGCCGGCATCCTGTTCGGCTTTGTGGCAGTCCTCACCCGGATCATCGGCAAGCACCTCCTGGATCCGAATGGCCTCTTCCTGCTGAATGTCCAGTGGTATTCGGTGGTGGCCATCATCGCGGCCGGCGGCCTGGGGTCCTGGTTCGTGCAGAGTGCGTACTCCACCGGTCCGCCGGACCTGGTGATCGCCGGACTCACGGTGGTGGACCCCATGGTGGGCATTGCCATTGGCGTCATCATCCTGGGCGAACTGCGCCCCGACGTCCATGCCGTCATGGCCATTGCGATGGGAACGGCTGCCGCCCTTGCTATCGTTGGGGTTATCGCCCTTTCCCGGCACCACCCGGAGGTCACCAAGCGCAAGAAGGACGCGCGGAAGGCCGCCGGCAGGCCGTCCCACTAGTCCATTCCCGTCCGTAACCAGCAATCCCACGAAGCCCGGCGCCTTGCGCCAGTGGCCAACCGTGCTGTCAGTTCCACGCTGTCCGCACCGTGACCATCAGGAGTACTCCCCATGACCACGCCCGCCGACCAGCGCCCCCTGACCATCCTCATCGCCGCAGACACCTATCCGCCGGACGTCAACGGCGCGGCCCAGTTTGGCTACCGGCTGGCCAAGGGAATGACTGCCCGGGGCCACAACGTCCATGTCCTGGCGTCCCGCGACAGCAAGGGAAAGAGCTTCACCGAGTTCCGCGAGGAAGCAACCGTGCACCGGCTCCGCTCGCACAAGGCGTTCACCCACGAGAGCTTCCGCCTCTGCTTCCCCTGGGAAATCAAGAAGGAAATCAGCCTCCTCTTCGACCGGGTGAAGCCCGACGTCGTGCATATCCAAAGCCACTACATGATCGGCGAGCACGTTCTCTATGAGGCTGTGAAGCGCGGCGTCCGCATCATTGCCACCAACCACTTCATGCCCGAAAACCTCAACCCCTTCCTGCCGTTCCCGCAGTGGTTCAAGGACATCATTGGGCGGGTTTCCTGGAAGGACATGGGCAAGGTCATGGGCCAGGCGGACGTGGTGACAACGCCCACGCCGCTTGCCGCCCGCGCCATGCACGAGCACGCCTTCCTCCGCAAGGTTTTGCCGCTGTCCAACGGCATCGACTCCGCCGCCTATGAACTGCAGCCCGGTGAGCACATCGAGCCGCACGCCCACCCCACTGTCCTGTTCGCCGGCCGCCTCGCCGAGGAAAAGCACGTGGACGTGCTGATCGAGGCCATCGGCAAAACGCCGCCGGAGCTGAACGTACACCTGGAGATCGTGGGCGGCGGCGAAGTGCGCTCCGCCCTGGAGGATTTGGTGCGGCGGCTCGGCCTCACCAGCCGGGTCAAATTCCTGGGCCTGGCCAGCGACGAGGAACTGCGTACCGCCTACATCCGGGCCGACCTGTTCTGCATGCCCGGAACGGCGGAACTGCAGTCGCTGGTGACACTGGAAGCGATGTCCGCCTCCACCCCCGTGGTCCTGGCGGACGCCATGGCGCTGCCGCACCTGGTCCGCGACGGCGAGAACGGGTACCTCTTCACTCCCAACGACAGTGATGACCTGGCCAAGAAGATCACCCAGGTGCTGGAACTGCCCAAGGACGAACAGCAGGCCATGGGCCGCGCCAGCCGGCAGCTGGTGGAGCCGCACAGCATCCAGGGGACGCTGCAGACCTTCGAGGACCTGTACCGCGGCGCCTCCTACGAGGACAAAGTGGTCTGAACCCTTTCCCGGGTTTGCTAGAGTGTTTTTGCCCTGCCGGAGCATGGCGTCCGAACACCTGCTCCCGGGGCTTGGGGGGCTATAGCTCAGCTGGTTAGAGCGCGGGACTCATAATCCTAAGGTCCTCGGTTCAAGTCCGAGTAGCCCTACCTCAACCGCGGCCAACGAGTTTTTCGTTGGCCGCGGTTTTCTTGGTTAACCCAGCACCCTGCGGTATGTTACTCACCAGTAACATACCGTGCTCCGCTCCGCGGCATGGTCAGCGCTGATCATCAAAGAAGGTAACCATGGCCACCTCCGCAGCCGATTTCCCAGAGCTTCCCTACGCCGACGGCGACTTCTTCGCCTTCGAGCAGCTTCTCTCCGGCAAGGAGCAGGACCGGCTGGCCGAAGTCCGCGACTTCCTGGCGCGTGAGGTCAAGCCCATTGCGGTGGACTGCTGGAACCGCGGAGAGTTCCCCATGGACCTGGTACCGAAGCTTGCCGGGCTGGACCTGGTCAGTCCGGTGCGGAGGCAGGGGTATTCCAACCTCTTCGCCGGCATGCTGCACGCCGAAGCCACCCGCGCGGACGCCTCCATCGCCACCTTCCTGGGCGTGCACGACGGACTGTTCACCGGCTCCATTGAGTTGCTGGCGTCCAAGGAGCAGCAGGACGAATGGCTTCCTGATATCTACGCGCTGAAGAAGATCGGGGCCTTTGGCCTGACCGAGCCGCTGGGCGGCAGCGACGTGGCCGGCGGAACGCGCACCACGGCGCGCAGGGACGGGGACAACTGGATCCTCAACGGCGCAAAGCGCTGGATCGGCAATGCCACGTTCTCCGACTGGGTGGTGGTGTACGCCCGCGACGTGGCGGACAACCAGGTCAAGGGCTTCCTGGTGGACACCACGCTGCCTGGATACAGCGCAACAAAGATCGAGAACAAAATCTCCTTGCGGACTGTCCAGAATGCCGACATCGTCCTGACGGACGTCGTGGTGCCGGACCACTTCAAGCTCGCCAACGCCAACAGCTTCCGCGACGTCAACAAGGTGCTCAAAGTCACCCGCCTGTCAGTTGCCTGGCAGGCCGTGGGCCTCCAGATGGCCGCCTTCGATGTTGCCCGCCGCTATGCCGTGGAGCGCCGGCAGTTCGGCCGTCCCCTGGCCTCCTTCCAGCTCATCCAGGACCAGCTGGTCCGGATCCTGGGCAACACGGTCAGCTCCATGGGCATGATGGTCCGGCTCTCCCAGCTGGAGGACGCCGGGGAGGCGAAGGACGAACAATCCGCACTGGCCAAGGCCTTCGCCACCGACCGCATGAGGGAGAGTGTGGCGCTGGGCCGCAGCATCCTGGGCGGCAACGGCATCGTGACCGACTACGGGATGGCCAAAATCTTCGCCGACGCGGAGGCCATCTACTCCTACGAGGGCACGGCTGAAATCAACACCCTGGTGACAGGGCGCGCCATCACCGGGATCTCGGCCATCGTCTAGGCGGGACGCCCGCACGGGCAGTTGTCTGGCTGACTGATGCTCCGGGGCCATGCCTGCGTTCTCCGTGGCTATGGGCCACCGGCCAGCGGCAGCAGGATGGACGGGCGGAGGTCCAGGACGAACTGCAGGGGATTGACGTAGTCCTCTCCTTCCCGCACGCCCCAGTGCAGGCACTGCGCCGCCGGACAGTGCCCCGGCAGCACAGTGCCGATGACCTCGCCCCGGGCCACGGCGGCGCCCACGGCCAACGTGCTTTCCACGGGTTCGAAACTGCTCCGCAGGCCGCCGCCATGGTCGATGGTGATCACGGGACGGTCCACCACCACGCCCGCGAAACTCACCGTTCCGGCTGCGGGTGACAAGACCTGCGTGCCTGCGGCGAAGTCAAGGTCTACGCCCCGGTGCCCGCTCAGCCATGGCTTGGGCGGGGGATCGAAAGGGCGCAGCACCGGCGGGCGCGGTGCCAGGGGCCACTGCCAGGAAGGGGCGGCACCCGCCCGGGCGGCCGTCGTCGTACTTCCCTGCCGGGCGGCGGCCGCGTGGCTGAAGCCGGCTGCGCTGTTGGGAATGGGCGCGCTGTTCGGGATGGCGGCACTGTTCGGGATGGCGGCACTGTTCGGGAGGGCTGCGCTGTTCGGAATGGCTGCGCTGTAGGGGAGGGCCGCGCTGTTCGGAAGGCCCGCGCCCGGGGTGGCAATCGAGGCCGGCAGCAGCAGGAAGGCGGCCAGCAGGACTGATGTCTTCATGCGACCAGCCTGCCCGCCTGCACCGCGCGCCGGCAGGGCCGGTTCCGGCTATGTGGACAACGGCCGGGCAGGCACGGACTGTCCGGCGGGCGGGGGTGCCTGTAGTACACTTGATGGAGCAGTTTGCTGCGCCCTCAACGCGTTACGTCCCAGTGGTCCACCCCCGCGGTGCATCCCCCTGTCCGGATCGCGTCGGCACATCTCATTCAGGAGTGTGGGGGAGCAGCGGCTGACTACGCGCATCCAGCCCTCCGGCAGCCAACGCCCCGGCGTCGTCCATGGAGGATCGCGCTTCCTGCGGTCAGGCTTTCGTCCTGATGGGAAGGGCGGGGGATGCCAGGAGCACGGCCCGTCCGGGCCACGCTGATCAACCGTCAACTATTGGCAGGGTAAGAAGCCTCCGGGTTTTCTCATGAATGACCTGCCGGAAAATAAGGAGCGCCGGAATGCCCGTCGTAACCATGCGCCAGCTGCTTGACAGCGGCGTCCACTTTGGACACCAGACCCGCCGTTGGAACCCGAAGATGAAGCGCTTCATCTTCACCGAGCGCAACGGCATCTACATCATCGACCTGCAGCAGTCGCTGTCCTACATCGACCGCGCCTACGAGTTCGTCAAGGCCACTGTTGCCCACGGCGGCACCGTGCTCTTCGTCGGCACCAAGAAGCAGGCCCAGGAAGCAATTGCCGAGCAGGCAACCCGCGTGGGCCAGCCCTACGTCAACCAGCGTTGGCTCGGCGGTATGCTGACCAACTTCCAGACGGTTGCCAAGCGTATCCAGCGCATGAAGGAACTCGAAGAGATCGACTTCGACGACGTCGCCGGTTCCGCTTACACCAAGAAGGAACTTCTGCTCCTCAAGCGTGAGCTCACCAAGCTGGAGTCCAACCTGGGCGGTATCCGCAACCTGACCAAGGCTCCGTCCCTGCTGTGGGTTGTTGACACCAAGAAGGAACACCTCGCCGTTGACGAGGCCAAGAAGCTGAACATCCCGGTTGTGGCCATCCTGGACACCAACTGCGATCCGGACGAAGTCGACTTCCCGATCCCGGGCAACGACGACGCCATCCGCTCCGTGAACCTCCTGACCCGCGTTGTTGCCGACGCTGTTGCAGAGGGCCTGATCGCCCGCAACAACCGCGGCACGGGCGCCACCGAAGCTCCGGAAGAGCCGCTGGCCGAGTGGGAGCGCGAGCTCCTCGAAGGCAGCAAGGCAGAAGCTGCTGCCGCTCCGGCTGAGAACGCTGAAGCCCCGGCCGCCGAGGAAGCTCCGGCTGCCGCCGAGGCTCCCGCCGAAGACGCCAAGTAACACACGCAAAAATCCGGATTCTCCGCGCTGTCAGCAGCCGGAGCTGCTGACAGGATGGCAGCCCACCTCCGTGGGCTGCCGTCCTGTCGGTCCGTACACCACCACACATTTCTAGACAGAGGGGTTCACATGGCGAACTACACTGCCGCGGACATCAAGGCCCTGCGCGAGCGCACCGGCGCCGGCATGATGGACGTCAAGAAGGCTCTTGACGAAGCCAACGGTGACGCCGAGAAGGCCATCGAGATCATCCGCATCAAGGGCCTCAAGGGCGCTACCAAGCGCGAAGGCCGCTCCACCGCTGAAGGCCTCGTGGCCGCCAAGGTCAGCAACGGGGTCGGCGTCATGATCGAGGTCAACTGCGAGACCGACTTCGTCGCCAAGGCTGACAAGTTCATCCAGCTGGCCGACAAGGTCCTGGCCGTGGCCGTCGAGTCCGGCGCTGCCGACCTCGAGACCCTGCTGGCCACCGACGTTGACGGCAAGCCGCTCTCCGAGGTTGTCGTCGAAGAAGGCGCCATCCTGGGCGAGAAGGTTGTTGTCCGCCGTATCTCCCGCGTTGAGGGTGCAACGGTTGACGCCTACCTGCACAAGACGTCCAAGGACCTCCCGGCCCAGGTCGGCGTTCTGTTCGCTGTCGACGGTGAAGGCGAAGCCGCCACCGCCGCTGCCCACGACGTCGCCGTGCACATCGCCGCCATGGCCCCGAACTACCTCACCCGTGAGGACGTTCCGGCCGAGCTCGTCGAGTCCGAGCGCCGCATCGCCGAAGAGACCGCCAAGGCCGAGGGCAAGCCTGAAGCTGCCCTCACCAAGATTGTGGAAGGCCGCGTGACGGGCTTCTACAAGGGCGAGGTCCTGGTTGACCAGGCATTCGCCAAGGACGCCAAGAAGTCCGTGGCACAGGTCCTCGAAGAGGCCGGTGTCAAGGGAACCGCCTTCACGCGTTTCCGCGTCGGCTCCTAGCCGAAACTGCAAGGGGGTGGCCACTTCGGTGGCCGCCCCTTTTGCATGCGCCCAAACGGCTGGCAGTCCAGTCCATTTGGACCGCGGCCGGTTCCGGGCACCGGATCCGGCAGGATACCCTTTTTTCAGAGTCACCAACGGGAAGGCATCATGGAAGCCGTCAACACTGTCACGCATTCGGAAAAGAGCCGGCGGCGGGTCCTCCTGAAGCTCTCCGGCGAGGTCTTCGGCGGTGGGAAGCTCGGTGTCGACCCCGAGACCGTCCGCAACGTCGCCAAGCAGATCGCAGCAGCCGTCCCCGAGGTGGAGGTGGCCATTGTGGTGGGCGGCGGAAACTTCTTCCGCGGCGCCGAACTGTCCCAGAGCGGCATGGACCGCTCCCGCGCCGACTACATGGGCATGCTGGGAACGGTCATGAACTGCCTGGCGCTGCAGGATTTCCTGGAGCAGGCGGGCGTGGAAACCCGCGTCCAGAGCGCCATCACCATGGGCCAGGTGGCCGAGGCCTACATTCCCCGCCGCGCCATCCGCCACATGGAAAAGGGCCGAGTGGTCATCTTCGGCGCCGGCGCAGGCCTGCCCTACTTCTCCACCGACACCGTGGCCGCCCAGCGCGCGCTGGAAGTCCACGCCGACGTGGTCCTCATGGCCAAGAGCGGGGTGGATGCCGTGTACACCGCGGACCCCAAGAAGGACCCCACCGCGGAGCGGCTGGAGACCCTCAGCTACGACGATGCCCTGCGCCGCGACATCCGCGTCATGGACCAGACGGCCATGACCATGTGCAAGGACAACGACCTCTCCATGGTGGTTTTCGGCATGGAGGGTGAAGGCAACGTCACCCGCGCCATCCTTGGCGAAAAGCTGGGCACGCTGGTCACCGCCTAGCTGCGGCTAGGATGATTTCAGGACAGTTCCGTCCCCGCCCTTCCGGGCGGGGACGGAACCAGCAACAAAGAACCACGTGAGTGCATGGATCCGGCGCCCCGGACTGCACCAGAACCGTCAGGAGAGACCGTGATCGAAGAAACCTTGCTCGAAGCCGAAGAAAAGATGGACAAGGCGGTAGAGGTAGCCAAGGAAGACTTCGCCGCCGTCCGCACCGGCCGCGCCAACCCGGGCCTCTACAACAAGGTCCTGGTGGACTACTACGGCTCGCCCACGCCGCTGCAGCAGCTGGCCTCCTTCGCCATCCCGGACGCCCGCACCATCCTGATCACCCCGTTCGACAAGACCGCCATGCGGGACATCGAACGCGCCCTGAGCGATTCCGAGGTCGGAGCCAACCCGTCCAACGACGGCAACGTCATCAGGATCACTATTCCTGAACTGACCAAGGAACGCCGCAAGGAATACGTGAAGATCGTCAAGACCAAGGGCGAGGACGCCAAGATCTCCATCCGCAACATCCGCCGCAAGGCCAAGGAAACCCTGGACCGCCTGGTCAAGGACGGCGAGGCGGGCGAAGACGAAGGCAACCGCGCCGAAAAGGAACTGGACAGCCTCACAAAGGCACACGTGGACGGCATCGACGAACTGCTCAAGCGCAAGGAAGCAGAGCTGCTCGAAGTCTGATGGGCCAGGCAGATCAGGCCCCCGCACCACGGGCGCGCACACGGGGGAAGCAGCCCAGGAGCAACCCGACGCCGAAGGCCGGAAGGAACCTGCCCGCCGCCGTCGTGGTGGGCCTGGCCATGCTTATCGCCGTACTCGGAGGGCTGCTGTTTCTCCCGCTGGCGTTCGTAGCCATCGTCACGGCCTTCGCCGTCTTTGGCGTGTGGGAGATCTACCGGGCGCTGGAAGCCAACGGCACCAGGATGCCCATCGTGCCGGTCATGACCGGCACGCTGGCCATGCCTTTCGCCGCCTACTTTGGCGGCATCGAAAGCCAGCTGTTCGCGCTCCTGCTCAGTGCGGTGGCCGTCCTGCTGTGGCGCTCGATCGAAAGCGCAGCGGGATCGGCCAACAGCATCTTCGCCGGTGTCTTCACCCTGGGGTGGGTTCCCTTCTTCATCAGCTTCGCCGCGCTGCCGCTGCACGCCGCAGGCACCACCCCGCTGGGGCTTTGGCCCGGCGGCATGGCCCCCATCGGCGCGTGGGAGATCGCCGTCATGCTCCTGCTGGTGGTCTCCAATGACACCTTCGGCTACCTGGTGGGCGCGTCGCTGGGAAAGCACCCCATGGCACCGAAGATCAGCCCCAAGAAGTCCTGGGAAGGCTTCGCCGGGTCGGTGGCAGGCGCCATGCTGATCGGCGTGCTGGCAGCCCTCTTCGTGCTGGACAAACCGTGGTGGGTGGGCGCCGTGCTCGCTGTCGGAACCGTGGCCGCGTCCACCGCCGGCGACCTCGCCGAGTCCATGGTCAAGCGTGAACTGGGCGTCAAGGACATGAGCAGCATCCTGCCCGGGCACGGGGGAGTGATGGACCGGCTGGACTCCATCGTCTTCGCCTCGCCGGTGGCGTTCATCCTGTACGGCCTGGTGGCCGGCGCCTGACCCTCCAGCCCGGCGCGCCGGGCCCCCGACACAAACATGGTCCCGGGCGGCCGCACCAATCGCGGCCCCCTAAACTGGTGCGGAAGCACTACCGCTGAAGAGCATTGAAGGAAACGAAGTGGCATTGGACATTCATCGGCAGATCCCTGCGTCCTTTGAGCGCGTGCAGCGCAGCGAGTACGGGTACAACGCCAGGCAGGTTGACCAGTTCCTGCAGCGGGCACGGATCTCCCTGGAAACACCCCAGGCCGCAACCGACCCCGTCAACAGCGCCGACGTGAGGGCCGTGTCCTTCGATCCCGTCAAAGGCGGCTACTCCGCCACGGTCGTGGACGCCGCCTTGGACCGGCTTGAGGACGCCTTCGCCCGCCGGGAGCGGGATGAACTGATCGCGGCCCGGGGCGAGGAAGCCTGGCTGCGCGAAATCGGGAGCCTCTCCGGAATCCTCCGGGGCCGCCTGCACCGGCCCGACGGAGACCGCTTCCGGCGGCCCACCAAGAAGAAGGCTCGCAGCTACAACACCGACGACGTCGACCGGCTGTGCCGCGAGCTCGTCGCCTACCTCGAACAGGACAAGCCGTTGAGCGTGGACAGCGTGCGCCGCGCTGTCTTCCGTCCCACAGTGGGCCGCGACGGCTACGAGGAATCACAGGTGGATGCCTTCCTGGACCGCGTTGTCGAGCTGATGGCGGCCATCGACTGACACGTCTCTGCTGCCGGGGCTTTCAGTCCCCGGCCGGCGGGGTGGGGGAAAGCGGCGTGAAGCGGCGCCACACGTCCCGGTAGCTCCGGTACCCGCGCGCCGCGGACACCGCCAGGAACGCCACGCCGCAGAGGGCCCCCAGGATAAGGCCGCCCGCTGTCCCTGCCCCGGCGAGGGTTACCAGCAGCCCGGCAACAATGGCAATCAAGGCAGCGTTCGCCGTCGTCATGAAGATCATGCTGCTGCCCGCCACATGGCTGAAAGAACCGCGGTTGCCGAAGAAATAGTAGGTCTGCACCGAACCGGCCTCATCGTCGTGGTGCGCGGCCATCAGGTACGGCGCCACGCCCGGATCGAGGTCCACGTACGCGGCCCGCAGCCTGTTCATGGCCGTGACGTACATCAGGTCCTCATGGGCCACGTTCATCACCCGGAGCTGGGTCAGCAGCCCGATCGCGGTATCGATGAACAGGACAACCACTGCCAGCAGGACGAAGGCATCCGAAAAGCCGGTGGCCTGGCCCACCAGTGCCACGCTGACAATGCTGGCCGAAGTGAACGTCAGGAACATGCTGATGCGGGTCAGGACCTCGCCCTGGGCGGTACTGCGTGATGCCAGCAGGCCCCAGTGCTCCGTGGCGAGCAGCTGGGCCCGCACGGAGGCAGGGACCCCGCCGTGCTGGTGGGACGTGCCGCCGTCCTCGATGGACATGGCGTTATTGTCCTCCCGATCACCGTTCCGTTGCCAGCGGCCGTTCCGGGGTGTGCAGGCGGGTCATGATCCGCGGCATGGTGCCCGGGATCCGGTGGGAAGTGGCCCGGGACACGATGACCATCACCGCGAACGCGGCAGGCACGCTCCACGCCGCCGGCTGCGCGAGCCAGGGCGGCGTCAGGCCCGAACCCGATACTGCGCCTGCAATCATTGCCCCGCCGCACAGCACCCCGCCGGTTACCATGCCGGCGATGGCCCCGGCATCGGTCAGGCCGCGCCACCAGATGCCCAGCAGCAGGACCGGGCAGACCGTGGAAGCGGTGAACGCGAAAACCAGGCCAACGCTGCCGGCAAGTGCCAGGGAACCGGTCATGAACGCAAAGCCGAGCGGGACCAGGGCGGAGACGACGGCGGCGAGCCGGAACCCGCGGACGCTTCCGCCCAGGACGTCCTGGCTGATCACGCCGGCCAGGGAGACCACCAGGCCGGAGGTGGTGGACAGGAACGCCGCGAACGCCCCGGCCACCACCAGGGCGCTGAGCAGGTCGCCCGGTACCCCGCCCACGAGTTCGCCGGGCAGCCGCAGGACCATGGCGTCCGGCTGCCCCGAGCGGGCCAGGTCGGGGGCAAACATCCGGGCCACCAGCCCGTACGCCGTGGGGAAGAGGTAGAACACGGAGAGCAGGCCCAGGACGATCAGCGTGGTCCGCCGGGCCGAGTGCCCGTCCGGGTTGGTGTAGAAACGCACCAGCACGTGCGGCAGTCCCAAGGTGCCGAACAGCAGCGCCACGAGCAGGGACACGTTCTGATACAGCCCGGCAGGTGCCACGCCCGTGGGGTTGACCGCGGGCAGGGACTGGGGCTCCGCCCCCTGGCCGGCCAGCACGAAGACGATGAACAGGATGGGCACGGCCAGGGCCGTCAGCTTCAGCCAGTACTGGAACGCCTGGACAAAGGTGATGGACCGCATCCCGCCTGCCACCACCGTGAGGCACACCACCACCACGACGGCAACGGAACCCACCCAGGACGGCAGGCCCGTGGCGATATGGATGGTCAGTGCCGCCCCGTGCAGCTGCGGCACGATGTACAGCCACCCCACCATCACCACCACCAGGCTGGTGACGCGCCGGACCGTCCGGGAGGCGAGCCGGGACTCGGTGAAGTCCGGAATCGTGTAGGCGCCGGACCGGCGCAGCGGGGCGGCAACGAAGAGCAGCAGCATCAGGTAGCCGGCGGTGTACCCCACCGGGAACCAGAGTGCATCCGTCCCGGACAGCAGGATGAGGCCTGCCACACCCAGGAAACTGGCTGCGGACAGGTATTCCCCGCCGATCGCCGACGCGTTCCACCAGGGGCGCACGGTCCGGGATGCAACGTAGAAGTCGCCGGTGGTGCGTGAGATCCGGAGCCCGTAAAACCCGATGATGGCCGTGGCGAGGGACACCACCGCGACCGCTGTGATGGCGACGCCGGCATTCACCTGCGCATCACTGTTCCCCTGCCAGGTCCCGGTACCGCGCCTCATTGCGTGCCGCCGTCCTGACGTACAGCCATGCGCTCAAGCCGATCACCGGGTAAATTCCCGCGCCCAGCAGCAGCCAGCCGAACGGGATGCCGGCGATCCGGGTATCGGCCAGGCCCGGAACCACCACCAGGGTCAGCGGGAATGCGGCCAGGATCAGCAGGAAGCCGCCCGCCACCACCAGGGCCAGCCGCAGCTGGGACCTGATCAGCGACCGGACAAACACCTGCCCCACCTCGGAGTCCTGCGCCGCTTCCCGCGACTCGAGCGCGCGGGGTGTGCCCCGCACCGCCGTGCGCGCAGACGCGCGCGGGGCCGTAACCCGGACCCGCGTCATGCGTGCGGCCTGATCCTGGTTGCCTCCAGCTTCTCCCGCACGATGGGCAGGTGCCGGCGGCTGATGGGCAGGCCGGCACCGGCCACCGTCACGCGCGGCCCGTCGGCCGCCAGCTTCATCGAGGACACATGCTTCAGCGCCACCAGGTAGGAGCGGTGCGTACGGATGAACCCGGCATCCGCCCACTGCTGTTCAAGGTCCGCCAGGGGCACCCGGATGAGGTAACTGGCGTCGGCGGTATGCAGCCGCGCGTAGTCGCCCTGTGCCTGGACGTACGTGACGTCGTCGCGCCGGATCATCCTGGTGGTCCCGCCCTGGTCCACCGTGATCATCTCCGGTGCCGCCCCGCCGTCGCGCAATTCGCTGATCCGCCCCACGGAACGTGCCAGGCGCTCGGCGCGCACCGGCTTGAGCAGGTAGTCCACGGCGGCGAGTTCGAACGCAGCCAGGGCATGGTCCTCATCGGCAGTGACAAAAACAACGGCCGGCGGATTGCTGCTGCGGGCGATGGCCCCGGCGATGTCCAGGCCTGACACCGCAGGCATATGGATGTCCAGGAAAACGGCGTCGATGCCGCCGGCGGACAGGGCCGCAAGCGCTTCAGCGCCGGACGTGGCACGCAGCACCTTCCCAATGCGCTCGTCCCTGCCCAGCAGGAAAGCCAGCTCCTCAACGGCGGGCAGCTCATCATCAACGACGAGGACGTTAATCATTCTCCTAGGGTACTTCCAGCGGAACAGCGCTCCTCACGCATCATGCCCGGGCTGGGACTTCGGCACCCGCATGGTGATCAGCGTTCCCTCGCCCGGCGCCGTTTCCACCACCAGTCCGTGATCGTTGCCGTACACCTGGCGGAGGCGCGCATCCACATTCCGCAGCCCCACATGGTCCCCGTCCGTATGGCCCGCCAGCACGGACCGGAGATGCTCCGGATCCATCCCCACGCCGTCGTCCTCGATGGTGACCTCGGCGAAGGCCCCGGCGTCCTCCGCCGTGATGCTGATGTGCCCGGGACCCGCCTTGGCCTCGAGCCCGTGCCGGACGGCATTCTCCACCAGCGGCTGCAGGCTGAGGAAGGGGATGACGGTGCCCAGCACCTCCGGGGCGATCCGCAGGCTAACCTGGACGCGCTCGCCGAACCGGGCACGCTCCAGGAGCAGGTAGCGGTCAATGCAGCGGAGCTCCTCGGCAAGGGTGGTGAAGTCCCCGTGCCGCCGGAATGAGTAGCGGGTGAAGTCCGCGAACTCGACCACCAGCTCCCTGGCCCGCTCCGGATCGGTGTTGATGAAGGATGCGATGGCGTTGAGCGAGTTGTAGATGAAATGCGGGCTGATCTGGGCGCGCAGCGCCCGGACTTCCGCTTCCATCAGCAGCGTGCGGGAGGCGTCCAGCTCGGCAAGTTCCACCTGGACCGCGACCCAGTCGGCCACTTCCCCCGTTGCCCTGACCAGGCCTGCCCCCGCGGAAGGGGCGAAAGCTGCCACCGCGCCCACCACCCGGGTGCCCGAGCGCACCGGGGCGATGACCCCGGCAAGGTGGCCGCCGGTTCCGTCTGCACCGGCGGAGAGAACTGCTGTCCGGCCGGACGCCAGGACATCCGCTGCGAGTTCCATCAGGCGTGGCCTGATGTCCTCGGCACCGCCGTCCCAGGCCAGGACACCGTTGGTATCCGTGATGGCCAGGGCATCGCAGGCCAGCAGGGCCCGCAGCTGGCGGCTGGCTTTCGCGGCGCCCGCCGGGTTCAGCCCGCGGCGCAGGTGCTGCCCGGCCTGGGAGGCAGCGTGGAGCGTGTGGTACGTGGCGCGTTCTGCGTCAGTGCCCAGCTCACGGAAGGAGCGGAGCACCTTCAGGCCCACGCCGACGACGACGGTAATGGCCATGGCGATCACCGCAACGGCCGCGGCGGTGAGGAGGGGGGAGTCCGGCATGGTGCCCAGCGTAGCGGCGGGTGCCGCTTGCCGCAGCATCGCAACCGTTGAGCGACAGTGGGCGGTGAAGTGCTGGAACACAGCGGCGCGCGGGCGGCAAAGTGATTGGTGTCACATCTGCGGTGCCCCTGCGTGGTGCTGTCGGCCAGGCCCCCTGTCCAGCAGTCCGGGGCCCTCCGCCCGGTGTGTTCCGGCAACTCAATGAGGAGGAACGATGGGTAATGATGCCCATACTCCGGACGCAGCGGCGTCCGTGGACTTTGAACAAGTCCAGTCGACCGGGCAGTTCCAGGAATTGCGCAAGCGTCACCGCAGCTTTGTCTTCCCCATGGCAGTGGCCTTCCTGCTGTGGTACTTCGCCTATGTGCTGCTCGCCGACTACGCGGTGGGATTCATGTCCACCAAAGTCTGGGGCAACATCAACATCGGCCTGATCCTGGGCCTGCTCCAGTTCGTCTCGACCTTCGCCATCACCGGCTGGTACGTGCACTACTCCAACAAGCGGCTGGACCCCATCGCCACCGAGATCAGGCACGAAATCGAGGGGCACGAATTCGATAAGAACGGAAACCGAGTGGGCGGAGCCAACAAATGATCGCAATTCCCGCCGCGGTGGATGTCGCCGCCCTCAAGGACACCACCCTTCTGAACATGGGCATCTTCGGCCTGTTCGTGGCCGTGACCATGGTGATCGTGTTCCGCGCCAGCCGCAACAACAAGACCGCCGCCGACTACTACGCCGCCGGACGCTCCTTCACGGGCTCGCAGAACGGCACCGCCATCGCCGGCGACTACCTGTCCGCCGCCTCCTTCCTGGGAATTACCGGGGCCATCGCCATCAACGGCTACGACGGATTCATGTACTCCATCGGCTTCCTGGTGGCCTGGCTCGTGGCGCTGCTGCTGGTGGCTGAACTGCTGCGCAACACCGGCAAGTTCACCATGGCGGACGTGCTGTCCTTCCGGCTGAAGCAGCGGCCGGTCCGGATCGCCGCCGCCATCTCCACCCTCGCGGTCTGCTTCTTCTACCTGCTGGCCCAGATGGCTGGGGCGGGAAGCCTGATCTCCCTCCTGCTGGGCATCAGCGACTGGGGCGGACAGGCCCTGGTGATCATCGTCGTCGGCGCCCTCATGATCATGTACGTCCTGATCGGCGGCATGAAGGGCACCACCTGGGTCCAGATCATCAAGGCCATGCTGCTGATCGCCGGCGCCGCCGTAATGACCCTCTGGGTCCTGGCCATCTACGGCTTCAACCTCTCGGCCCTGCTGGGCGGCGCCGTGGAGACCGCCAAGAACCCGGCCGTCCTCAATCCGGGCCTGCAGTACGGCAAGTCGGACACCTCCAAGCTGGACTTCATGTCCCTCGGCCTGGCGCTGGTGCTGGGCACCGCCGCCCTGCCACACGTGCTGATGCGCTTCTACACGGTCCCGACCGCCAAGGAAGCCCGCAAATCGGTCGTCTGGTCCATCTGGCTGATCGGTATCTTCTACCTGTTCACCCTGGTGCTGGGCTACGGCGCCGCAGCGCTGGTCGGAGCGGACACGATCAAGGGCGCCCCCGGCGGCGTCAACTCGGCAGCTCCGCTGCTGGCATTCCACCTGGGCGGGCCACTGCTGCTCGGCTTCATCTCCGCGGTGGCGTTCGCCACCATCCTGGCGGTGGTGGCCGGCCTCACCATCACGGCCGCAGCATCGTTCGCGCATGACATCTACGCCAATGTCATCGCCAAGGGCAAGGCCGACGCCGCCACAGAAGTCCGGGTTGCCCGGCGAACCGTGGTGGTCATCGGCATCCTGGCCATCCTGGGCGGCATCTTCGCCAACGGCCAGAACGTGGCCTTCCTGGTGGCACTGGCCTTCGCCGTCGCCGCATCGGCGAACCTGCCCACCATCATCTACTCCCTGTTCTGGCGGAAGTTCACCACGCAGGGCGCGCTGTGGAGCATGTACGGCGGCCTCGCTTCGGCGATCCTGCTCATCATCTTCTCCCCGGTGGTCTCGGGACTGAAGACCTCCATGATCCCCGGGGCAAACTTCGCCCTCTTCCCGCTCAGCAACCCGGGCATCGTCTCGATCCCGCTGGCCTTCTTCCTGGGCTGGCTGGGCACCACCCTGGACAAGAGGCGGGAGGACGTGACGAAGCAGGCCGAGATGGAAGTCCGCTCGCTGACCGGCATCGGTGCCGAAAAGGCGGTGGACCACTAAAACCGGGAAACTCCACGAACCGGGACACGCCGGAACGGGGAGGGCCTGAAACAGGGACCACACCCACCAGCGCCGAACCTGTTCCGGCGCAACGTGAAGAGCCTCCTGCCGCGGACTGCGGCACGGAGGCTCTTTCGTTGGGGACGGACCCGGTGGGTTTTCCTGCGGGCGGTCAGCGCTGGTGGTGGCCGCCCGGTGCCAGGTTCCCGTGTTCACCATGCGGCACGGCGTACTGGCCGGCCGTCGAGGCGGCGAGGCCCGGCGTCGTAATTCCGGCCACCAGCACCGCGCCGGCGAACGCTGCCAGCAACAGCCTCCCCGGGCGCATGCCGGCCCCTGCCGGCTGCCGCGCGCTGTCCTGCTGGCCACTGTGCCGCTGGAGCCACCCGAGCGAGGCGATGATCATCAGCGTCAGCAGGAGCGCCGAAAGCTGCGTCAGGCTGAGCCCGGAGGTGGTGGACGTGGGGAACGCGATGGCGGCCAGGTGGGCCGCCGCCGCGCCTGCGAGGGCGTACCGCGCCCACCGGTTGCCGGCCAGCCGGTCCTTGGCCAGGAAGGCCACGGCTCCGGCCAGCAGAGCGGCTCCCCACAGGCCAGCCGCCACACCCGCAAGAAGCCCTGCCGGTCCAGGGGAGCCCGCTGCAAGGAAGCTGGAGGAGATGGCCAGGTTGACCGAGCCCGCACCGAAGCCGGCGAACCCGGTGACCAGGCGAACCGAAGAGTCCGCCTGGGGCGCCGTGGACTGTACCGTCACCGGGTGGGCCGGCGGTGCCGTGGGCCGGAGCGAAACCATGCCGGACCTTGGCATGCTAGGCGCGGGCAGCGGCCGGGGACTTGTCCAGGGACAGGCCCACGCCGAGGAGGAGCACGGCGCTGGCGAGGTGGAGGACGTTGTCGGCACCGTTCAGGGCGATGATGTTCAGCGGCGAATTCAGCAGGAACAGCCCCACGATGCCCACCAGGAGGTAGACGGCGCCGACGGAGGAGTTCACGGTGCGTGCGCTGTCAGTCCCGCGGAGGCCGGCGAAGAGCAGCGCGGCGCCGATGGCCAGGTGGATGACGTTGTGCAGCGGGTTGACCTCGAAGATGATGAGGTTCGCGCCTTCCGTGGCGACGAAACCGACGCCTGACGTTACGGCGAAGCCCAGGAGGCCGACCAGCAGGTAGACGGCTCCGAAAATGGTGGCGACGAGGCGGTTGGGTGAGTTGCGCATGGTCCGAATCCTTCCTTCAGGGCGGGTGGGTTGTCCCGCCGGATGTGGGCCCCGGACGGGGCCCTCGGAAGCGATTCGGATCATTGCCGGGGTCGGATGGGTGAAAAGGTCAGTACCCTTTGCATTTTCCGTCCGGCTGGTCCCGGCTAGGCCGCGGGGCGCAGCTTGATGTTGGTCATCAGCAGCTTGTCGGTGCCCTGGAAGCGGTAGGCCAGGTCAACCTTCTTTCCGGTGCAGCTGATCTGGCCCACCACCTCGGCGGACTTCACGCTGTTATCGGTGGCAACCTTGAGGTTGTTGTATGCCGGCTGGCAGGAACTGTCCATTTCCAGGCTCTTAACGCCGGAGATGAAGGCCTCCTTGGAAAGCTGCTTCTTCAAGTCCGGGTCAAGGTATTCGTCGTAGGCGCCGGACGAATCCCCGGCAATCACCTTCTTGGTGAAATCATCCGCAAGGCCACGTGCCTGGTTGGTGGCGCTTCCCACCACGTTCACCAGGATCACGATGCCGAGGATCACCAGGAGCAGCACCCCGCCAATGCTGCCAAGGATGATCCACAGCTTCCGACGGCTCCGCTGGCGTGGCGGCTCCCCGGGAAGGCCGAACGGCGCGGGCTGCTCCGGCAGCCGGCCAAACTGCTGTGGCGTGAAGCCCGCCTGGCCCTGCCGGTACGGATCCTGGGGACTGCTCAAGGGTGGGCCTTTCGTGGAACAGGCGCTCTGGCGCCGGCGGACTGCCCCGGACCGTCCCGGCCCGGCAGATGACTGGAACAAGCCTATAACCCAGGCCGCCGCCGTCGTGCCTGAAGTGCCGCACCGGGGGTTCCGCTGCTGCTAGCTGCCTTCGGAGCCGCGGTCCAGCAGGGGCTGCAACCGGAAGGGGATCAGCTCGCCCATTGCCAGGGCCGTGTCTGCCCGCTCCACGCCGTCGCACGCCAGGATCTTGCCGTTGATGCGGAAAAGGTCCTCGGCGTCCCTGGCCACCACGCGCAGCAGCAGGTCTGCCGACCCCGTCAGCCCGTAACCCTCCAGGACCTCGGGGATGGCGGCGATTTCCCCGGCAAGCCGCCCGAGTTTCTGCTGCTGGACGTGGACGGAGATGAACGCCATCAGCGGATAGCCCAGTGCCACCGGGTTGAGGCGCCGCTCGAAGGACAGGAAGACGTGCTTCTTTTCCAGTTGGGCCATGCGCGCCTGGACGGTATTGCGGGACAGGCCAAGCTTCTGCGCGAGGGCCACCACGGTACGGCGCGGATCCTGCGCCAACGCCGACAGCAGGCGGGTGTCAGTGCCATCCAAAGCTCGCATAATGCGCAACGCTAGCACGGTGCCGGGGCGCGGGACAGGGCACTTTGCTCAGAAACAGCGGTGGTGGTTGTACCCTCTGGGCATTGTGAGTAGGGTCACAGTATCTGGGGCAATGACGCCCGGAAGGCCGGTGGCGGCAGGGGCCAAAAGCCCGCAAACCACGGGTCAACGACGTTCGAAGGTTGCGGCAATCGTGTCTACAGACCAAACGGGCCATGACGGCGCTAACACCCCCCAAAGCGCAGGGAATCCAGGAGAAACCGGGCCGGAATTCCTTCAGCTGATTACCCCGGCCGGTGAACGGATCAGCCACCCAGAGTTCGATTTCTGGGTCCGGGACATCACCGATGACCAGTTGTGCTCCCTCTTTGAGGACATGACCGTCATCCGGCGGATTGATGTTGAGGCCACAGCCCTGCAGCGGCAGGGGGAGCTGGCCCTCTGGCCCCCGCTCCTGGGCCAGGAGGCGGCCCAGATCGGGTCCGGACGGTCACTGCGCGCAGACGACTTTGTGTTCTCCAGCTACCGCGAGAACGGCGTGGCCTACTGCCGCGGCGTGGACCTGACGGACCTCCTGCGGGTCTGGCGCGGAAACGCCTCCGGCGGCTGGGACCCGTACAGCATCAACATGGCCACCCCGCAGATCATCATTGGCGCCCAGACCCTGCATGCCACCGGCTACGCCATGGGCATCCAGAACGATGGTGCCGATGCCGTGGCCGTCACCTACTTTGGCGACGGTGCCACCAGTGAGGGCGACGTGAACGAGGCCATGGTGTTCGCGGCCAGCTTCCAGGTCCCGGTGGTGTTCTTCTGCACCAACAACCACTGGGCCATCTCCGAGCCCGTGCGCCTGCAGTCCCACATCCAGCTCGCGGACCGCGCCACCGGTTTCGGAATCCCCAGCCTGCGGGTGGACGGCAACGATGTCCTGGCGGTCATGGCCGCCACCAGGCTGGCCCTTGACCGCGCACGGCGCGGCGGCGGCCCCACCTTCATCGAAGCCGTCAGCTACCGCATGGGGCCGCACACCACCGCCGACGACCCCACCCGGTACCGGGACGCCAATGAGCTGGAGGACTGGGCCGCCAAGGACCCCATCAGCAGGCTGGCCGGCCTCCTGGAGCGCAAGGGACTGCTGACCGGGGAGCTGCAGCAGCACGTCAAGGACAAGGCCGACACCGTGGCCGCGCAGATGCGCCGCGGCTGCACCACCATGCCGGAGCCTCAGCCCATGGACATCTTCAAGCATGTCTACAGCACGCCCAATTCCTGGCTGGAACGCCAGCAGGACCACTATGCACGGTATTTGGCCTCCTTCGGCGATCCCGCAGGTGCCGTTTCAGAGGAAGGTGCACGCTGATGACCCAGTTGACCTTTGCCCGCGCCATCAACGCCGGGCTCCGGAAGTCGCTGGAAAACGACTCCAAGGTGGTTCTCCTCGGCGAGGACATCGGCGCCCTGGGCGGTGTGTTCCGCGTGACGGACGGCCTGCAAAAGGACTTCGGAACCCACCGCGTGGTGGATACCCCGCTGGCGGAGTCCGCCATCGTGGGAACCGCCGTCGGCCTGGCTTACCGCGGCTACCGGCCCGTCGTGGAAATACAGTTCGACGGGTTCATCTATCCGGCCTTCGACCAGATCGTCAGCCAGGTTGCCAAGCTGCACTACCGCACCCGTGGGGCCGTCAAAATGCCCATCACCATCAGGGTCCCGTTCGGCGGCGGCATTGGCTCACCGGAGCACCATTCCGAATCCCCGGAAGCCTACTTCACCCATACCTCGGGGCTGCGGGTGGTCACCGTGGCCAACCCCCAGGACGCCTATACGGTCATCCAGCAGGCCATCGCCTGTGACGATCCCGTTCTGTACTTCGAGCCCAAGCGCCGCTACCACGACAAAGGCGAGGTGGACGAGAACGCAGATCCTGCCTCGGCCCTCCCCATGGACAAGGCCCGGGTGCTGACCACCGGCAACGACGTCACGCTCGTTGCCTACGGGCCACTGGTCAAGACCGCCCTGGACGCAGCCTCCGCCGCCGCGGACGAGGGCATCTCCATTGAAGTCATCGACCTGCGCTCGCTGGCCCCCGTGGACTACGAACCGGTGGTGGCCTCGGTGCGCAAGACCGGGCGCCTGGTGGTCACGCACGAGGCTGCCCAGTCCGGCGGGCTGGGAGCGGAAGTGGCGGCCAGCATCACCGAACGGTGCTTCTACCACCTCGAGGCCGCTCCGGTCCGGGTGACGGGGTTCGACATTCCCTACCCCTACTCCAAGCTGGAAATGCACCACCTCCCGGGCCTGGACCGCATCCTGGACGGCGTGGACCGTGCCCTTGGCCGCCCCAATTCCCTGAGTGGACTGGAAGGATGAGCGCCACCATGATCAAGGAATTCCGTCTCCCGGACCTGGGGGAGGGACTTACCGAGTCAGAAATCCTCAGCTGGAAGGTGGACGTTGGCGACACCGTCAGCCTGAACCAGGTCATCGCCGAAGTTGAAACCGCCAAGGCCGTGGTGGAACTGCCGTCACCGTTCGCCGGGGTCATCAAGGAACTTCACGAACAGCCCGGTTCCGTAGTGGAGGTGGGCAAGCCGATCGTCTCCTTCGAAGTTCCGGACGACGCCGGGTCCGCACCTTTGGCGCCGTCGGGCGCCGCGGGCGCGGGGTCCGGGGAGGCTGCGGTGGAAACCCCGAAAAGGGAACCGAACCTTGTGGGGTACGGCGCCGTCGTCGAAGGTTCCGGGCGCCCCACGCGCCGGGCGCGGAACTTTGCCCCGGTGATTGAGGCGGGGGGAACCATGGCCCCGGAGGCCGGCCTGGTCGCGCCTGCAGCTGTCCAACCAGCACCTGTGGAGGGCAAGGCCGCCGAACGTCCCCGGTCCACGCCCCCGGTCCGCAAGCTGGCCAAGGACCTTGGCCTGGACCTCGCCCAGGTTCCCGGGACCGGTCCCGGTGGCCTGATCACGCGGGAGGACGTGCAGGAGTTTTCCGGGCACGCCGCGGAACCTGCCCTGCAGGCGCAGGGGGCCGCGTCCCCAGGTGGAGCCAGGTCGGGGGAGCGGGAGACCCGGACCCCTATTAAGGGGGTACGCAAGCACACCGCTGCCGCGATGGTGCAGAGCGCCTTCACCGCGCCGCATGCCACCGAATTCCTGACCGTGGATGTCACGCCGAGCCTGGAGCTGCTGGCCAAACTCAAGACCAGCAGGGAATTCGCGGGTATCAAGCTCACCCCATTGACGCTCGCCGCCAAAGCCCTCCTGATCGCCCTGCGCCGCAACCCGGCACTGAACTCCCGCTGGGACGAAGAAAACCAGGAGATCGTCACCTTCAATTACGTGAACCTGGGCATCGCCGCCGCTACGCCGCGCGGACTCACGGTTCCGAACATCAAGGACGCCGAGGCCCTCCCGCTCCCGCAGCTGGCCCAGGCGCTCACGGCGCTCGCCGAAACCGCGCGGGCGGGCAAGACCACGCCGGCGGACCTCTCCGGCGGCACCATCTCCATTACCAACATCGGCGTCTTCGGCATCGACGCAGGCACCCCAATCCTCAATCCGGGGGAGGCGGCGATCCTCGGACTGGGGGCGGTCCGGACCATGCCATGGGAATACCGGGGCGAGGTGGCGCTGCGCCAGGTGCTGACGCTGAGCCTGTCCTTCGACCACCGCCTGGTGGACGGGGAGCAAGGCTCCCGGTTCCTGGCGGACGTGGGGGCCATCCTGGCCGAGCCGGGCATGGTGCTCACCATGGTGTAGCGGCTCCTGGCCTGCACATCACCGGCCCCGGCCCGCATAAGCGGTGCTGCCAGGGGCCGGTTGTGCGGGCCGGGGCCGTTCGTGTGGTGACCGGTGCCGGGCGGGTCAGGCCGAGGGTACGGTCAGGGCGGCGAGCGCCATCCGTTCCAGCAAGGGACGCGCGACGCCGGCAGCCATGCGCCTGCCATGGCTGCGGACCGAGTGCGGGGTGGAGTTGATCAGGCCGAATGTGGCATGGGCGCGCATCCGCAGCTCAGCGTGGTCGGTCGCGGGATGGACCTTGGCCAGGACGTCCACCCACACCTCCACGTAGCTGCGCTGCAGTGTGCGTACGGCCAGCTGGTCCTGCTCGGACAGGTTGGTGAAGTCCCGGTCCTGCACCCGGATCACGTCCGGTTTGCCGAGGGCGAAATCCACCTGGAACTCCACCAGCTGACGGAGTGCGGCCTGGGGGTCGGCAGTACGCTCCACCACCTGGCGGCCGCCGTCAAGCAGTTCCTGGCTCACCGTGACCAGCAAGTCAGCCAGGACTGCCTGCTTGCCCGGAAAGTGGCGGTACACCGCAGGTCCGCTGACGCCTGCCGCCGCGCCCAGGTCCTCCAGCGAGACCCGGTTGAAGCCGTTGGCCGCGAACAGCGAGGCAGCAGCGGACAGCAAAGCCTGCCGCCGGTTCTCCTTGGCCCTCCCGCGCTGGGTTGTTGGCGTGGGGGGAGTGGCGGCCTGGGCTGTGGTGGCTTGGACTGCAGGGGCTTGGGCGGCAGGGGCCGGCTGCGCTGTATTGCTGGACACTTTTCCTCCTTGAGCCAGCCCAGAGTCTAGCAACGCGGCGATGTGTTGGACATCACAGTTAATCGAGACTAACCTGAATTTCAGTTATTAGTCACTAACCGAGTTGGCCTGGCGGCCGCCCGGACCCACACAAGGACGGAACGTCGATGGAGACCCTGGCCACCCGGCTCGACCCGGCAAGCGAGTCCTTCCGCACCAACCGGGAAGAGCAGCTCTCGCTCGCCGGGGAGCTGCGGAAGAAGCTGGCGGATGCGGCGCTGGGCGGGCCCCAAAAGTCGCGGGACCGCCACGTGGCCCGGGGCAAGCTCCTGCCGCGGGACCGGATCGACCAACTGCTGGATGACGGCAGCCCCTTCCTGGAAATTGCGCCCCTTGCGGCCAACGGGATGTACGGTGACGACGCACCCGGCGCAGGAGTGATCGCCGGAATCGGCCTGGTGCATGGCCGCCACGTCCTGGTGATCTCCAACGACGCAACCGTCAAGGGCGGAACCTATTACCCCATGACGGTGAAGAAGCACCTCCGCGCCCAGGAGATCGCGTTGGAAAACCGGCTGCCCTGCATCTACCTGGTGGACTCGGGAGGCGCCTTCCTGCCCAAGCAGGACGAGGTGTTCCCGGACAAGGAGCACTTCGGCCGGATCTTCTACAACCAGGCGCGACTCTCGGCGGCCAAGATCCCGCAGCTCGCCGCCGTCATGGGCTCCTGCACGGCGGGCGGAGCCTACGTCCCCGCGATGAGTGACGAGACCGTCATTGTCCGGAACCAGGGCACCATCTTCCTGGGCGGCCCGCCGCTGGTAAAGGCAGCCATCGGGGAAATCGTCACCGCCGAGGAACTGGGCGGCGGAGAGGTGCACTCCCGGGTCTCCGGAGTGACGGACCACCTGGCCGAAAACGACGAACATGCCCTCCAGATCATCAGGGACATCGTTGCCACGCTGCCGCCTCCCGCCGCGCCGGCCTGGCAGGTGGAACCCGCCGTCGAACCGGCAGCGGACCCGGAAGGGCTCTACGGCGCCGTGCCCACGGACGTCAACGCACCTTACGACGTCCACGAAGTCATCGCCCGCCTGGTGGACGGCAGTAAATTCCACGAGTTCAAAAAGGACTACGGCACCACCCTGGTCACGGGATTCGCCCGGATCGATGGACACCCCGTGGGCATCGTGGCCAACAACGGCGTGCTGTTCAGCGAGTCCTCCCTCAAGGGCGCGCACTTCATTGAGCTGTGCGACCAGCGCGGCATCCCGCTGCTGTTCCTGCAGAACATCTCCGGCTTCATGGTGGGCCGGGACGCCGAGCAGGGCGGCATCGCCAAAAACGGGGCCAAGATGGTGACCGCCGTTGCCACAGCCCGCGTCCCCAAGCTGACAGTGGTCATCGGCGGCTCCTTCGGCGCCGGCAACTACTCCATGTGCGGCCGTGCCTACTCGCCGCGGTTCCTGTGGATGTGGCCCGCTGCCCGGATCTCGGTCATGGGCGGCAACCAGGCGGCCGGCGTACTGGCCACCGTGAAGCGGGACCAGTACGAAGCGGCGGGGGAGGAGTGGGCGGCAGAGGACGAGGAAGCCTTCAAAGCGCCCATCCGCCGGCAGTACGAGGACCAGGGCAGTCCCTACTACTCCACCGCCCGGCTGTGGGACGACGGTGTCATCGACCCCGCCGATACGCGCACCGTCCTGGGCCTGGCGCTTGACGTCGTCTCCCGCACCCCCTTGCCGGAGACCTCCTTCGGCCTCTTCCGGATGTGAGCCAGCAATGACCATGCAGACCAATACCGCCATGCACCAAGGCACCACCGGCGCCCAGGCCGGAGAAGCCGGCACCAGGCCCCTCTTCAGCGCCGTCCTGGTGGCCAACCGTGGTGAAATTGCGTGCCGCGTCATCCGCACGCTGCGGCTCCTGGGAATCCGGTCGGTCGCCGTCTACAGCGATGCCGACGCCGGCGCCCGCCACGTGCGCGAGGCTGACACTGCCGTGCGCATTGGCCCCGCCGCGGCAACCGAAAGCTACCTCAGCATCGACGCCATCCTGGCGGCGTGCCGGCAGTCAGGCGCTGACGCGGTCCACCCCGGTTACGGCTTCCTGAGCGAAAATGCGGACTTCGCCCGTGCCCTCGAAAAAGCCGGCATTGCCTTCATCGGTCCCGGCGTGGAAGCCCTGAACGTCATGGGCGACAAGATCCGCGCCAAGAACCACGTGGCAGGGTATGGCGTGCCGGTGGTCCCCGGCGTTGCCAGGCCCGGCATGACGGACAGCGAACTGGTGGACGCTGCTGCCGCCGTCGGCTATCCCCTCCTGATCAAGCCCTCTGCCGGCGGGGGCGGCAAAGGCATGCACGTCGTCGAAAAGCAGGCGGACCTGCCCGCCGCCCTGGCCACCGCACGGCGTGTTGCCGCAGCCGCTTTCGGGGACGACACCCTGTTCCTGGAGCGACTGGTGACCACACCGCGGCATATCGAGGTGCAGGTGCTGGCGGACGGCCACGGCAACGTCATCCACCTCGGCGAACGCGAATGTTCCCTGCAGCGGCGGCACCAGAAAGTCATCGAGGAAGCCCCTTCGCCCCTGCTGGAAAGCCTCCCCAACGGCGCGGACGTCCGTGCGCGGATCGGCGAGGCCGCCTGCAACGCCGCCCGCAGCGTGAACTACACCGGGGCCGGAACCGTGGAGTTCCTGGTCTCGGACAATGCGCCGGATGAGTTCTTCTTCATGGAGATGAACACCCGGCTGCAGGTGGAGCACCCGGTCACGGAGATGGTCACCGGAATCGACCTGGTGGAATGGCAGGTACGGATCGCCTCCGGTGAACCGCTGACCGTCCGGCAGGGTGACGTCAGCCTTTCCGGCCATGCGGTGGAGGCGCGGGTCTACGCCGAGGTGCCGGAGAAGAACTTCCTCCCGTCCACCGGGACGGTCCTCCAGCTGGACGAACTGCCGGACGCAACGGACAGCCGCGTCCGGGTGGATTCATCCCTGGTGGAGGGCCTGGAGCTCTCCGCGAATTACGACCCCATGATCTCGAAGGTGATCGCCTGGGGCACGGACCGCACTGAGGCCCTGGAATCCCTCGACGCGGCGCTGGCCGGCTACACGGCGCTGGGCATTGAGACCAACGTCGAGTACCTGCGGCTCCTGGTCAACGATTCCGACGTCCGCGCCGGGCACCTGGACACCGGGCTGATCGAACGGAAGCAGCCGGCGCTGGAATTCCGGCGCGTCGGCACCCCCGAACTGGTGGCCGCCGCCCTGTACGCCCTCACCCGGGAGGCGCAGGACCACCCCGCGCCGGCCGGCGGACCGTGGCAGGCCCGCAGCGGGTGGCGCCTTGGTGCGCCCGCGCCGCGCCGGATCAGCCTGGGAACGCCCGACGGCGGTGTGGCAACAGTGCAGGTCAGCGGAAGCCCCACCGGCACGGACGCTGCCGTGGTTGCTGTCGACGGCGGCGCCCGGCAGGCCGCGGCGCTGAGCCTGGCGGAGGACGGCAGCGCAGTCCTGACCCTCGGCGGGGAGGCACGGGAGTACCAGGTGGCCGTACCGCCCGGGCAGCCGCTCCAGCTCTTCCTCGGCAACGGCGGCTGGTCCTGCCGGCTGGAACTCCTGACCCGTGAAGCACGGCTGGAACGGGTACTGGCAGCCGTGCAGCGCCAGGAAGGTGCGGCCGACCCCGAGGTGCGCTCGCCGATGCCGGGAACCGTGGTGGCCGTCCCGGTCAGCGACGGGGATGCGGTGGAGGCCGGGGAGGTCCTGGTATCCGTGGAGGCCATGAAGATGGAGCACCACCTGGTGGCCCCCCTTGCAGGAACGGTCCACCTGACCGCCCGCACCGGTGACCTTGTGAAGGCGGATCAGATCCTGGCCACCATCCACCCGCATCCCACCGGCGCGGAACCCGCTTCCAAGGACACCGGCACAGACGCAGACACAGACACAGACACAGACACCCAGCAAGGCGAAGGAGCCTGACCATGACCGGTTTTGAACTTACCGAGGAATACCAGGACCTCAGCGACACCGTTCGCGACTTCGCGGACAACGTGGTGGCCCCGGTCTCCGCCAAGCACGACGAAGAGCACAGCTTCCCCTATGAAGTGGTGAAGCAGATGGCGGAGATGGGCCTGTTCGGGCTGCCGTTCCCGGAGGAGTATGGCGGCATGGGCGGGGACTACTTTGCCCTGGCGCTCGCGCTGGAGCAGCTGGGCCGTGTGGACCAGTCCGTCGCCATCACCCTGGAGGCCGGCGTGTCCCTCGGTGCCATGCCGGTGTACCGGTTCGGCACGGACGCACAGAAACAGGAATGGCTGCCCATGCTGGCGTCCGGCCAGGCGCTCGCCGGGTTCGGGCTCACCGAACCCGAAGCAGGCTCCGACGCCGGCGGCACCAAGACCCACGCCCGGCGGGAGGGCGGCCACTGGGTCATCAACGGCAACAAGGAGTTCATCACCAACTCCGGAACCGACATCACCCGGTTGGTCACCGTCACGGCGGTTACCGGGCAAAAGGAGCGCGAAGACGGGTCCATCCAAAAAGAGATTTCCACCATCCTGGTACCCACCGACACACCCGGCTTCAAGGCCGAAAAGCCCTACAACAAGGTGGGCTGGAACGCCTCGGACACCCACCCCCTCACCCTGAAGGACGTCCGGGTGCCGGAGGAAAACCTGCTGGGCGCCGAGGGGCGCGGCTACGCCAACTTCCTGTCCATCCTGGACGAGGGCCGGATCGCCATCGCCGCACTGGCCACCGGTGCCGCCCAGGGCTGCGTCGACCTGTCCGTCAAATACGCCCGCGAGCGCCGGGCGTTCGGCCACGAAATCGGCAAGTACCAGGCCATTTCGTTCAAGATCGCCCGGATGGAAGCGCGGGCGCACACGGCCCGCCTGGCCTACTACGACGCGGCCGCAAGGATGCTGGCCGGCAAGCCGTTCAAGACCCAGGCGGCCATCGCTAAGATGGTCGCAGGCGAGGCGGCCATGGACAATGCGCGGGATGCCACCCAGGTGTTCGGCGGCTATGGCTTCATCAACGAGTTCACCGTGGCACGCCACTACCGCGACTCCAAGATCCTTGAAGTGGGGGAGGGCACCACGGAGGTCCAGCTGATGCTGATCGCCCGCGAACTGGGACTCTAGCCGGCCCGAAAGGATCAATGATGATTGACAAGGTTGTTGCCAGTGCAGACCAAGCCGTTGCGGACATCCCCGACGGCGCGTCGCTGGCCGTGGGCGGGTTCGGGCTCTGCGGAATTCCGGTGGCCCTGATCGACGCCCTCCACCGGGCCGGCACCTCGGGGCTGGAAACCGTCAGCAACAACTGCGGCGTGGATGACTGGGGGCTCGGCATCCTGCTCCGTGACGGCCGCATCCGCCGCACCATCAGCTCCTACGTTGGCGAGAACAAGGAGTTCGCCCGCCAGTACCTGGCCGGCGAGCTCGAGGTGGTGCTCACCCCGCAGGGCACGCTGGCGGAAAAACTGCGGGCCGGTGGGGCCGGGATTCCGGCGTTCTACACCAAGGCAGGGGTCGGCACGCAGGTGTCCGACGGCGGCCTGCCGCAGAAGTACGACGCCAACGGCGGGATCGCGGTTGCTTCCGCCCCGAAGGAAGTGCGCTCCTTCGGGGGAGTGGACTACGTCCTGGAAGAGTCACTCACACCTGACTTCGGGTTGGTGCACGCGTGGAAGGGCGACCGGCACGGCAACCTGGTCTTCCACGCCACCGCCATGAACTTCAACCCGCTGTGCGCCATGGCAGGGCGCATCACCATCGCCGAGGTGGAGGAACTTGTGGAGCCCGGCGAACTGGACCCCGAACATATCCACACCCCCGGGATTTTCGTCCAGCGGGTGGTCCTGGCCCAGGACGGGGAAAAACGGATCGAAAAGCGGACGGTGGCACTCAACCAGGCAGGAGCATGACCATGGATCCCAACAGCCCCGAAGCGCCCCGGCCCGAAGCCGTACGCCCGGAATACCGGCGGGCCGGTTCCCGGCAGTATTCCGGCCCCGGTGACTCCACATCGGCGGAAACCAAAGGCTGGACCCGCAACGAACTCGCGGCACGCGTAGCCAGGGAACTCCGCAACGGCCAGTACGTGAATTTGGGCATCGGGATGCCCACCCTGATCCCCAACTACATCCCGGCGGGCGTGGAAGTGGTGCTGCACTCCGAGAACGGGATCCTCGGCGTCGGGCCCTACCCCACAGAGGATGCCATCGATCCCGACCTGATCAACGCCGGCAAGGAGACCGTCACCGTCAACAGGGGAGCGGCGTTCTTCGACTCGGCCACGTCCTTCGGCATGATCCGCGGCGGCCACGTTGACGTGGCCGTGCTCGGCGCCATGGAGGTGGCCGCCAACGGTGACCTGGCCAACTGGATGATCCCGGGAAAGATGGTCAAGGGCATGGGCGGGGCCATGGACCTGGTGTTCGGGGCCAAGCGCGTGATCGTGATGATGGAACACGTCGACCGCAACGGCAACCCCAAGATCGTCCAGGAATGCTCGCTCCCGCTGACCGGGAAGGGCTGCGTGGACCGGATCATCACGGACCTGGCCGTCATCGACGTCGTCCGGGACGGCAGCGGATCGCGGCTGGTCCTGAGCGAACTGGCCCCCAACGTCTCCGTGGAGGATGTAGTGGCCGCCACCGGTGCGGACCTGTTTGAGGAAGACCGGGAACTCACCGTATGACCGGCAGCAACCCCACGGACGGCAACCCCGCGGACCGTAAACCCACGGAAGACGGCGGCCGGCGGGTCATCGAGCAGCGCGGGCTGTACTTCGACGAACTTGAGGACGGCCTGGTGTATGCGCACCGTCCGGGCCGGACGGTGACGGAGACGGACAACGTCCTCTTCAGCACCCTGACCATGAACACCCAGGCGCTGCACCTGGACGCCGCCTGGAGCGCCGGCCAGCCCTTTGGGCAGCGGCTCATGAACTCCATGTTCACCCTGGCCACCATGGTGGGCCAGTCCGTCACCCAGCTGACCCAGGGGACCATCATCGCCCAGCTGGGCCTGACGGACGTTTCCTTCCCGCACCCGCTGTATCACGGGGACACGCTGTATACGGAGACAGTCGTCACCGGCAGGAGGCTTTCGGCCTCACGCCCGGGCCAGGGCATCGTTACCATGGAGCACACCGGCCGCAACCAGGACGGCGCCGTGGTGGCACGTGCCACCCGCAGTTGCCTGATGTGGACCCGGGAGGCACATCAGAACGCGCAGAGCAGCCAAAACGTCGGAGAATAGCCTTATGACCTTTGTGATGGGCCCCGCCCTGCTCTTCTGCCCCGCCGACCGTCCCGAGCGCTACCAAAAGGCCGCCGCCCGCGCGGACGCCGTCATACTGGACCTCGAAGACGCGGTGGCGCCGGCAGACAAGCAGCGGGCCCGCGGCGCCATCCTGGCCCAGCTGGGCACCACCGGCGTGGAGCCCGAGCTTGAGCCCAGCTGCACCATTGTCAGGGTCAACCCCGTGGGCACCGAGGACTTCGAAAAAGACCTGCACTGCCTGGCGCACACGCCCTACCGCACCGTGATGCTGGCCAAGGCAGAATCGGCCGACCAGCTCAAGGCGCTGGAGGGATACCAGGTCATTGCGCTGTGCGAAACGGCGGTGGGCGTCCTCAACGCCCCGGCGATCGCCGCGGCGCCGAATGTGGTGGGCCTGATGTGGGGGGCTGAGGACCTGCTGGCTTCCCTGGGCGGCACGTCCAGCCGGACGGACGACGGCGGCTACCGGGCAGTGGCCCTGCACGCCCGCTCGTCAGTGCTCCTGGCAGCGCGGGCGCACGGCAAGGAAGCAGTGGACGCCGTGTACACCACCATCCCGGACCTCGACGGGCTGGCTGCTGAAGCGGCCGACGCCGTGGCCTCCGGCTTCAGCTCCAAGGCCTGCATCCATCCCAGCCAGGCAGCCGTGGTCCGCAAGGCCTATGCGCCCTCGGACGATGAGGTGGCCGCAGCCACCGCCCTGCTGGACGCTGCCGCGTCGGCGGGCTCCGGGGTCTTCAAGTACCAGGGCAAAATGATCGACGGCCCCATCCTCAAGCACGCCCAGGAGATCGTCCGGCGCGCTGCCGTGGAGGCATAACTACCGTTGCCATCCCTCCGGCCGCCGGAGGGACGTGGCCGGGATCGGCTCATACAGCAGCGTCCGCACCCAGCGGTTCCCTGTTTCCCGGAACTCCTTCCGGCTGGCGAAGCGGTAATGGAAACTGCGCACGCGCACCCAGCGTGGCGCGGCGCCGTCGAACGGGTCCTTCCGCAGCAGCCGCAGCATCTGCCGGTCCGCCGCCAGCAGCTTGCCCAGGAAGGCGTAGAACCATTCCTCGTGCACGGTCCGCAGCGGCAGGAACCACATCAGCCAGTCCAGCCGCAGGTGGTACGGGGCCCACTGCCGCGGAATCCGGCGCACGTCCCCCGGCTTGCCCTTGAAGCCGTACTCGCGCCAGTCCGAACTGTCACCGGGGTCCTCGTCCAGCGTGCCCTCCACCACGATCTCGATGCGCTGCTTGGTCACCGTGCCAAACGCGCCGTAGGCGTTGACCAGCTGCCACCGGTTGAAGCTGGCGTTCATCAGCTGCCGGCGGGAGAAGAGGTTCCGCAGCGGCCAGTAGCTCAGCACCAGCAGCAGGACCGACGCCGCCAAGGTCACGGCCAGCCACCACAGCGGGGTTTCCGGCCGGGCACCCGCGGCGGCATTCCAGTCCGCGGGGATGGCGGGGATCACGGCGTGCGCCACGGGGTCGCTGACCGCCGCGAACGCCAGCACGATCGCCATCCAGTTCAGCCAGGCGAAGTTGCCGCTGGCCACCAGCCACAGCTGGGTCACCACCACCACTCCCGCCGCGACGCTTGCCACGGGCTGGGGTGCGAACAGCAGGAACGGCACCACCAGCTGGGCGATGTGGTTGCCCACCACCTCGATCCGGTGCAGCGGCCTGGGCAGCAGGTGGGCCTGCCGGCTCAACGGCCCGGGCATGGGCTGGGTTTCGTGGTGGTAGTACAGGGCGGTCAGGTCGCGCCACTCCCTGCCGCCGCGGATCTTGATCATTCCCGCGCCGAACTCCAGCCGGAACACCAGCCACACGGTCAGGATCAGGATGGTCCGGGGCGGCTCCGTCTGGTTGGAACCCAGGAAGCCCACCGTGAAACCCGCCTCCAGGAGCAGCATTTCCCAGCCGAACCCGTAGAAGGTCTGGCCCACGTTCACGATGGACATGTACAGCAGCCACAGGGCCAGGAACGCAAGCAGCGGCACCCAGGGCGGGCCCAGCTGCGGGATTCCGGCCACCAGCAGCGCCGACACCACCAGCCCTGCGGCGCAGACTCCGCGCAGCAGCCCGTCCGAGTACCGCCAGCGGAACAGCGTAGGCCGGCGAAAGCGGGGGAACGCGGACAGGAACCCGGGCACCGGGAGGAGGCCGCGCTCGCCGAGCAGGGCGGGGAACTGGTTCATCGTTGACAGGAACGCAACAAAATACAGCGCCGCCACACCCCGTTGCAGCACCTGCCGGGCGAACCCGTATTCCGGCGCGTCAAACCACCACAGCCAGTCCACGGATTCCACGTTACGCCCGGTCACGCGGGGGTCAAGGTGCACCATCGGGCCCGGGCGGAGCAGGGCCAGGGGCGTCAAAGGGGCCCGGACGGGTGCGGGATACTTAACCCATGCAGCCACGCAGAATCGTCCTCCTCGGATCCACCGGTTCCATCGGCACCCAGGCGATTGACGTCGTCGACGGCGCCCCGCACCTGTTCGAGGTGGTGGCGCTCAGTGCCGGGGGCGGCAACCTGGAACTCCTGGCGCAGCAGGCGGTCCACACCGGCGCCGCGGCGGTGGGGATTGCCGGCGGAGATCCTGCCCGGCTGGCGGCGCTGATCAGCGACGCCGCCGCTGCGGCAGGCCGCCAGGGGTACCGGCCGGAGATCGTGGCGGGCCCGGACGCGTCCGCCCGCATCGCCGCGATTGAGGCGGACGTGGTGCTCAACGGCATCACCGGATCCATCGGCCTGGCACCCACGCTCGCGGCCCTCAAGTCCGGGGCCACCCTTGCCCTTGCCAACAAGGAGTCCCTGATCGTAGGCGGCAGCCTGGTCAAGGCCGCAGCCCGCGAAGGCCAGATCGTCCCCGTCGATTCGGAGCACTCCGCCATCGCCCAATGCCTGCGCTCCGGCACTGCCGATGAGGTGGACAAGCTCATCCTCACAGCTTCAGGAGGACCGTTCCGGGGCAGGAGCCGGGAAGAGCTCCACGCCGTCACCCCCCGGGAAGCCCTGGCCCACCCCACCTGGGACATGGGCGTCATGGTCACCACCAACTCGGCCACCCTGGTGAACAAAGGCCTGGAAGTCATCGAGGCCCACCTGCTGTTCGACATTCCCCTGGACCGGATCGACGTCGTCGTGCACCCCCAGTCCGTGGTCCATTCCATGGTCCAGTTCGTGGACGGCTCCACCATCGCCCAGGCGTCCCCGCCCGACATGCGCCTGCCCATTGCCCTGGGGCTCGGCTGGCCGGCGCGCGTGCCCAACGCCGCCGTCCCGTGCGACTGGACCCAGGCCGCCACCTGGACCTTCGAACCGCTGGACACGGATGCCTTTCCCGCCGTCGGGCTGGCCAAGGACGCCGCCAAGCAGGGGAGCACCTACCCTGCTGTCTTCAATGCGGCCAACGAGGAAGCGGTCACGGCGTTCCATGCCGGCCGGATCCGTTTCACCGACATCGTCGACACCGTGGACAGTGTGCTCAGCGAACACTCAGGTTCCTCCGGGCTGACGGTGGAATCCGTGCTGGATGCTGAAAGCTGGGCACGCGCCCGGGCCCACGAACGTTTAGCAGTCAGCAGTCTCTAGGAAGCAGCAGCACCTCCATGACCCCTGTCCTACTTTTCATCCTCGGCGTTGTCTTCGTCGCCCTTGGCATCGCCGTGTCCATTGCGCTCCACGAAGTGGGCCACCTGGTCCCCGCCAAGCTCTTCAAGGTCCGCGTCACCAAGTACATGATCGGGTTCGGCCCCACACTGTGGTCGCGCCGAAAGGGCGAAACCGAATACGGCGTGAAGGCCGTGCCGCTGGGCGGCTACGTCTCCATGATCGGCATGTATCCGCCGAACAAGGAGGACGGCTCGGTCCGGCCTTCGAGCACCGGCATGTTCCAGACGCTGGCCACCGAGGCCCGTTCCATGGCCCACGAGGAAGTGGGGCCCGGCGACGAAAACCGGGTCTTCTACCGCCTGCCGGTCTGGAAGAAGGTCATCGTGATGCTGGGCGGCCCGGCCATGAACATGATCCTTGGCGTGCTGCTCACCGCCGTTCTGCTGATGGGCTTCGGCGTGGCGACGGCCACCACCACCATTTCCGACGTCTCCAAGTGCCAGGTAGCCGCAGGGCAGACCGTCGACCCCGATTCCACCGACTGCCAGCCGACGCCCGCCGCCGCGGCCGGCCTGAAGCCCAATGACACCATCACCTCCTTCGACGGCAAACCTGTCACCAGGTGGGACCAGCTGACGGAATGGATCCGCGCTTCCGCCGGCAAGGAAGTCTCCATTACGGTGCAGCGGGACGGCAACCCGGTATCCACCACCGTGACCCCCGTCCTGTCGGCCCGGCCGGTCATGGGAACCGACGGTCGCCAGGCCACCGACGCCGCCGGCAACCTCCAGTACCAGGACGTCGGATTCCTTGGCATCGGCGCGCAGACGGCGCTGGTGCCCCAGCCGGCGTCGTCCGTCCTGCCCATGGCGGGGGAGAACATCCGCCAGGTGGCCGGTGTTGTCTTCAACCTGCCTGCCCGCGTGGTGGGCGTGGCCAAGGCTGCGTTCAGCGAAGAGCCGCGCGACCCCAACGGGCCCATCAGCGTGGTTGGCGTGGGCAGGGTTGCAGGCGAGGTGGCAGCCATGGAGGCCGTGCCGATGCAGTCCCGGGTGGCAACCCTCGTCGGACTGCTGGCCGGCCTGAACTTCGCACTTGCGGTGTTCAACCTGGTCCCGCTCCTCCCACTTGACGGCGGCCACGTTGCGGGCGCCCTGTACGAGGGCGTCCGGCGCCGGGTGGCAAAGCTGCGCGGGCGGCCGGATCCCGGGGCCTTCGACATCGCCAAACTGCTTCCCGTCACGTACGTGGTCGCGGCGCTGTTGATGGGCATGAGCGCGTTGTTGATCTACGCGGACATCGTCAAGCCGGTCAACCTGTTCGGATAATCGCCCCATATCGGTTGACTTTCAAAAATCAGCCAAATCTGATTGATTGATCACTCTCAACCGCCTATGGTTGAGAGATGTTCGTCATGACCATCGACCAGCGCGGAAGTACCGGTGACCAGGACCGTGTACCGGCCCTGCTGGACCAGCTTGCCGGCCTTGAGCTGCCCAACCCGGAACAGCCGGTCTTCGAGCGCTCCGTAGGGGATGAAGTCCAGGGAGTGGTCCGGGACGCCTCCGCCGTGGTGGAGATAGCCCTGCACGCGCTCCGCGGCGGCCACTGGTACATAGGCATTGGCGTTGGGACCGTGGTCCTGCCGCCCCACGCCAGTCCCCGGGAAGGAACCGGAACGGCCTTTGTTGCCGCGCGGAAGGCTGTTGAGCTTGCCAAGGGCGCCGGTTCCCAGGTGCCGTTGTCGGTGGTGCCCGGCATCATGGCAGGGGAAGCGGCCAAAGGTGTCGCTGCAGCGGAGGGGGTGCAGGCTTGTGCCAATGCGGAGGCGGTGCTCCGGCTGCTGGGCCGGCTTGTCCAGGACCGCACGGAAGCGCAGTGGCGGGTGGTGGACGCCCTGCGCCGCCTGGGCGCGCGGGGCCAGGGCCAGGGCCGGCACGGAAGCCAGAAGCACGTGGCGCTTGAACTCGGAATTTCGGAGCAGTCGGTGAGCCGTACCGTGCTTCGCTCCGGGTGGCAGGAAGAATGGGCAGCCAGGCCGGCCGCGTCCATGCTCCTTGGTTTTGCCGACTCCCGGGTTGGCCAGGCCGAAAAGGATGTCCCTGCGCAGCAACAGCAGCAGGCGCCTGCGCAGCGGCAGGGGCCTGGGCAGCGAAAGCCGGCGGACCGGATTGAAGGAGACACGTGACCGCACTGTGGGTGGCAGTGGCCTTGCTGGTGGCGGGCTTTGCCGGCTGGCCGGTCACTGCGCTGGTGTTCAAGCTCGCCCGGACCATCGACGACAAGGCAGATGCCGCCAAGGCCGCGGAGGAAGCCCGGGCGGCGGAAGAGGACCCGTCGGCTGACGTCACCGTCGATGACCCTTCCCCTGCATCCCCGGGGCCGCGCGGAGGCACCGTGCCGGCGGTGGGCGCAGACCCGGTTCCTGACCCAGACCCGGCTCGTGACGCTGCCGGCGGCGCAGGCAACCAGGCGGTGGACCGTGAGCTGACCGCTACTCCCGGCCGGCCGGCGTCGAACGGTCCCGCAGCCGAACCCGCCGCACCCAGCCAGCGCATCCTGCGCGGCGGGGCCATCATCGGCGTGCTGGAGCGGCTGGGGGTGTGCCTTGCCATCCTTACCGGCCAGCCCGTGGCCATCGCCTACATCGTTGCCATCAAGGGCCTGGGTAGGTTCGCGGAGCTGAAGGAGACGCCGGTGGCGGCTGAGCGTTTCATCATCGGGACCCTCACCTCCATGCTCTGGGCCGCCGGCACCGCGGCCGCGGTCAAAGTCCTCTTCCTGCACTGACCGCAGCCCCCTGGGTGCCGTCCGCTCCGCCCCGGCGCATCCTCCCGCATTGGGGGCTTGGGACGGTACCAGGGCGGCCATGGCGATAGGGTAGCGGTATGACAGTTTTTGCCGTTGAGTACGTTTATGCCGCCAACTCCACCGAAACCCGCAATGAGGTCCGCCCCGCGCACCGGGAGTGGACAGGCGGCCTGGCACAGGACAGCGTCATCGTGGCCAGCGGCCCCTACGGCGACGGCGCGGGTGCCCTGCTGATCTTCAAGGCGTCAGATGAAGGCGCCCTCAACTCGATCCTCAAGCAGGACCCTTTCGCCGAAGCCGGTGTGATCGCCGGAACCCGCATCACCGAATGGTCTCCGGTAACCGGCATGCTGGCCGGGATTGCCGCGTAGCCGCCTTTTTACCCTTTCAACTCAAGGAGTCCACGTGACCTCGGTCAGCCTGGGAATGCCGTCAGCACCACCGCCCGTCCTTGCCCCCCGCCGCAAGACGCGCCAAATCAAGGTCGGCTCGGTAGGCGTCGGATCTGATTTCCCCATCAGCGTGCAGTCCATGACCACCACGCCCACCACGGATATCAACGCCACCCTGCAGCAAATCGCCGAGCTCACGGCGTCCGGCTGCGACATCGTCCGCGTGGCCTGCCCGTCCGCCGACGATGCCGAGGCGCTGCCCATCATCGCCCGGAAATCGCAGATCCCGGTCATCGCGGACATCCACTTCCAGCCCAAGTACGTCTTCGCGGCCATCGAGGCCGGCTGTGCGGCAGTGCGCGTGAACCCCGGAAACATCCGCAAGTTCGATGACCAGGTCAAGGAGATCGCCGCCGCCGCCAAGGACCACGGCACCTCCATCCGCATCGGGGTCAACGCGGGCTCCCTGGAGCCGGGCATCCTCAAGAAGTACGGCAAGGCCACCCCCGAAGCGCTGGTTGAGTCAGCGGTCTGGGAAGCCTCGCTCTTCGAGGAACACGGCTTCCACGACTTCAAGATCTCCGTAAAGCACAACGACCCCGTGATCATGGTGGCCGCCTACGAGATGCTCGCGGAAAAAGGCGACTGGCCCCTGCACCTGGGCGTCACCGAAGCCGGCCCCGCCTTCCAGGGCACCATCAAGTCCGCCACGGCCTTCGGGGCGCTTCTCTCGCGCGGCATCGGCGACACCATCCGGGTGTCCCTCTCCGCGCCGCCGGTGGAAGAGATCAAGGTGGGCAACCAGATCCTCCAGTCGCTGAACCTGCGCCCGCGCAAGCTTGAAATCGTGTCCTGCCCTTCCTGCGGCCGTGCCCAGGTTGACGTGTACACTCTGGCAGAACAGGTCACCGCCGGGCTGGAAGGGATGGAGATCCCGCTGCGCGTGGCAGTCATGGGTTGCGTCGTCAACGGCCCCGGTGAGGCCCGCGAAGCTGATCTTGGTGTTGCCTCCGGCAACGGCAAGGGCCAGATCTTCGTGAAGGGCGAGGTCATCAAGACTGTTCCCGAGAGCGCAATTGTTGAGACACTGATCGAAGAGGCTATGCGTATCGCGGAAGAGATGGGGGAGGCCGATGGCGAAGATGCTATCAAGGGTAGCCCCGTGGTTAGCGTCTCGTAAGGACGCGGCAGACCCCGCGGGGCTTTCTGTCCGTACCCTCGACGGCCAGGACACCCCCGCGCTGACATCGCTCGCCGGGCAGGACCCGGTAACCAACGTATTCATCCTGGCGCACCTTCGTGCCACGGGAACGGCGGCACCCACCAGCGGCGGCGCCGGGGTCATCGGCGTTTTCGACGACGGCATCCTTGCCGGTGCGTGCTGGGCCGGATCCAACCTGGTTCCGGTCCAGCTCGATCCCGCCCTGGCCCCCCTGGTGGCCGATGCCGCCAACAGCTCCGGGCGCCGGTACGCGTCCGCCTTCGGTCCGGCGGATGCGGTGCTGGCGCTCCATGCCGAACTGGCGGAGCTCGGCCACCGTGCCCACGAGGTCCGGGCGGACCAGCCACTGATGGTCATTGAGGGACCGCCCCTGGTGCAGCCCGATCCCGGCCTGGCCCTGGGGAACCTGGCCGACTTCGACCGCATCCTCCCGGCCTGCGCCGCCATGTTCGAGGAGGAGGTGGGCTACTCGCCGTACCTTGGCGGCAGGGAGTTCTACAGCCGCCGCGTCGAGGGCCTCATCCGGCAGGGTCATTCCATGGTCCACCTCAATGACGCGGGGGAGGTGGTGTTCAAAGCCGAGCTGGGGGCCGTCACGGACGATGTCACCCAGGTCCAGGGGGTCTGGATGAATCCGGTCTTCCGCGGCCAGGGGTTGAGTGCCGGCTACATGTCGGCAGTCGTGGAAAAGGCCCAGCAGATAGCACCCGTGACCAGCCTTTATGTCAACGGCTTCAACATCAGGGCACGATCCACGTACGAACGCGTCGGCTTCCGCCAGGTGGGCACCTTCGCTACAGTTCTCTTCTAGCCGGCGGTCGCCGGTTCCAAGCAGAATATTGGGGGAAAAGTGAAGACATCGGTGCTGGGAACTTTCGGGGCGTCAGTCCTTTTGGCCGTAGCAGTTTCTGCGTGTGGGGGACCCGGGCCGCAGGCCGCAGAGTCCTCACCGGCACCGTCCGCGGGCTCCGGCACCACAGCCGCCGACCCCACCGCCACGGCAACTCCTACGCCAACCTCGACGGCGAAGGCATACACGGCCGAAGAGCTGGCTGCCATAGTGGGCCAGGTGCGGGACGCGGCCGACCGGAGGCTGACCGTCCTGCCCAGTGCCGATATCAACACCACGCTGGAGCAGACGAAGTCGATGCTTGCCTCCATCGACGTCAAGCCGGAGGAGTGCAAGGCGCTGGCGGCCGCAAGCACCGTGCCTTCGGTCGACGGAGCAGCCATGGCGGTGGGCATGAGCAATGATGCGTCCACAGGCGCTGTCACTGCCCTGTCTTTGGTTGCCGGCCTGGACCAAAGCTTCCTCAGCAAGGTTGCCGACCCATCGGAACAGCTGGCGAAATGCTCTTCAATGACCATGACTGCCTCGGGTATGGACGTCTCTGTCACCATCACGCCGGTGGACGCCGGCACACAGCCCGGTGCGGTCGCCTACCGCACGGACAGTGCCCTGCCGGACGGCCGTACCCAGTCCACCATCACGGCGCAACTGGTCCGCCAGGGCGTGGTGCTCACCTCGGTTGCGTCCGGCGGCGCAAGCGAGGCCGACGCCGTCCGTCGGGCAGGTGCGCTCCTTGACTCCGCGGCTGCCCTGGTGAAGTAACAAGCGGCGGCAAACACGGGGCAAACGGATTCCCAAAATAAAAACACTTGTCAAACGTGTGCACGATCACATAAGTTCGATCTAGCTGCGCTGGAAGTGGGGTGGGCGGTCTCACCAGTCCTCACCAGTACTCAGGCGATAACGGCGTTGAGCCACGCCCGGATGCGATGACCAGCCCTATTGGGGGGCCAGGGGCTTTGTATTCCCGGGCGTGGCTCTACTGTGTCCGGGGGTGGTCCCTGGTGCTCCCGCCACCGCCAGTAAGTCCCGCCGGTTGAGTGCCGGTAGATTAGTACCCAGACGAATTTGTCCGGCCCTGCTGACCCAGCACTTCCCCAGAAACGGATACCACCCGTGCTCCTACGACTGTCCCAGCTTTTCCTGCGCACGCTGCGCGAAGACCCCGTCGACGCCGAGGTTGCCAGCCACAAACTCCTGGTCCGCGCCGGCTACATCCGCCGCGCCGCCCCCGGCATCTACACCTGGCTGCCGCTGGGGCTGAGCGTCCTGCGCAAGGTCGAGGAAATCATCCGCGAGGAAATGACGGCCATCGGCGCCCAGGAAGTCCACTTCCCGGCCCTGCTGCCCCGGGAACCGTATGAGGCCACCAACCGCTGGACCGAATACGGCGAGGGCCTGTTCCGGCTGCAGGACCGCAAGGGCGCCGACTACCTGCTGGCCCCCACGCACGAGGAAATGTTCACGCTCCTGGTCAAGGACCTGTACTCGTCCTACAAGGACCTGCCGCTAAGCCTGTACCAAATCCAGAACAAGTACCGCGACGAGGCACGTCCCCGGGCAGGGCTCCTCCGCGGCCGTGAGTTCATCATGAAGGATTCCTACTCCTTCGACGTCGACGACGCCGGCCTGGATGCCAGCTACGCAGCGCACCGCGCCGCCTACCTGAAGATCTTCGAGCGCCTCGGACTCGAGGTTGTGCCGGTAGCGGCCACTGCCGGCGCCATGGGCGGATCCAGGAGCGAGGAATTCCTGTTCCCCACCGAGATTGGCGAGGACACCTTCGTCCGCTCCGCAGGCGGCTACGCGGCCAACGTGGAGGCTGTCACCACGGTGGTCCCCGACCCGATCGACTTCACCAATGCTCCGGCAGCGGAAGTCCTGGACACCCCGGACACGCCCACCATCGAGACCCTGGTTGCCGCGTCCAACCAGATTGCCCCGCGGGCAGAGGCCGACGGCGGCGCCTGGGCTGCCGCCGACACGCTCAAGAACGTGGTCCTCGCCGTCACCCTGCCCACCGGTGAGCGTCAGCTGGTGGTCATCGGCGTTCCCGGCGACCGCGCAGTGGACCTCAAGCGCGTCGAAGCCAACATCGGCGCCTTCCTGCCCATCGCAGGCGAGATCGGACTCGAGCAGGCCGGCGAGGAGGACCTGAAGAAGCAGCCGCTGATCGTCAAGGGCTACCTGGGCCCGGGCCTTTCCCCGGACCAGGCCCTCCTCGGCGCCGAGAGCGCCACAAAGCTCCTCTACCTGGTGGACCCGCGCGTGGTCAGCGGCACCGCCTGGATCACCGGCGCCAACGAGGCCGGCAAGCACGTCTTCGGTTTGGTCGCGGGCCGCGACTTTACCTGGGACGGCGTGATCGAGTGCACTGAAGTCCGTGCCGGCGATCCTTCGCCGGACGGCTCCGGCCCCCTGGAAACCGCCCGCGGCATCGAAATGGGCCACATCTTCCAGCTGGGCCGCAAGTACGCCGAAGCCCTGGACCTCAAGGTGCTGGACCAGAACGGCAAGCAGGTAGTGGTCACCATGGGTTCCTACGGCGTCGGCGTAACCCGGGCCGTGGCAGCCCTGGCCGAAGCCAACCACGATGACCGCGGCCTGGTCTGGCCCCGCACCGTGGCACCTGCCGACGTGCATGTGGTGGCCGTGGGCCGCGGCGAGGAGATCTTCCAGGCAGCGGAGAAACTCTCGGCAGACCTTGAAGCGGCAGGCCTGTCGGTCATCTACGACGACCGTCCCAAGGTCTCGCCCGGCGTGAAGTTCGGCGACGCGGAACTGGTGGGCGTGCCCACCATCCTCGCCGTGGGCCGCGGGCTGGTGGACGGTGTGGTGGAAATCAAGGACCGCCGCAGCGGTGAAGCCGAGAACATCGAGGTGGACAAGGCCGTCGACTACGTGGTCAACGCCGTCCGCAACCAGTGATCTCCGGCTTCGAATCGATCCAGCTCACCACCATCATCCTGATCGTGGTGGCTGGATTCGCAGCCGGCTGGGTTGACGCGGTGGTGGGCGGCGGGGGCCTTATCCAGCTTCCCGCACTGCTGCTGGTTCCCGGCATCGCGCCGGTCCAGGCGCTGGCCACCAACAAGATGGGCTCCATCTTCGGGACCGCCACCAGCGCCGCCACGTACTACCGGAGGGTGGGGCCGGACCTTCGGACGGCCGTCCCCATGGCCGTCATAGCCCTCGCGGGCAGCTTCGGCGGGGCGAGCCTGGCGGCCACCCTGCCGGCCGGGGTCTTCAAGCCCATCATCGTGGTGGCGCTGGTCGCCGTCGCGCTTTTCACCGCCCTCAAACCCAGCGTCGGCGAGCTGACGGCACTGCGGCACGAAGGCCACCGGCACTATGTGGTGGCCTGCCTCATCGGTGCGGTGATCGGGTTCTATGACGGACTCATCGGCCCCGGGACGGGGTCCTTCCTGGTCATTGCCCTGGTGTCCGCCATGGGGTATGCGTTCCTGGAAGCGAGCGCCAAGGCCAAGATCGTGAACATGGCCACGAACGCCGGGGCGCTGCTGTTCTTCCTCCCGCACGGCTCCATCCTGTGGGGCATCGGCCTGCTGCTCGGGGCAGCGAACATGGCCGGAGGCTACCTGGGCGCCCGGACCGCCGTGCAGCAGGGCAGCAAGTTTGTCCGGGTGGTCTTCCTGGTGGTTGTCGGGGCCTTGATCATCAAGCTCGGCTACGACGTCTGGCAGGAGAACTTCGCCTGACCCCGGCCCGGAAACTGGTTCTCGTGACCCGGGCGTGCCCGGCGTAGCATGCAGGTATGGCACACGGCGACGACGGGTATGCCGCGGCGTTGGCAGCCGCAGCAGGGCACTCGCAGGCCTGGCTGGCCAGCCTCCGGGACCGCCCTGTAGGCCCCCGCGTGCATGCCTCTGACCTTGCCGGCGTGTTTGGCGGCCCACTGCCCGCAGCAGGCATGCCCGCTGCTGAGGTGATCGATTTCCTTGCCACGCAGGCCGAGCCCGGGCTGATGGCCATGCCCTCGGGCCGGTTCTTCGGCTGGGTCATCGGCGGTACCCTGCCCGCTGCACTGGCCTCAGACTGGCTGGTGAGCGCCTGGGACCAGAACGCGGCCATGCGCTACGCCACCCCCGCCACAGCCGCCATAGAGGACGGCGCCGGAAAGTGGCTGCTGGACCTGCTGGGGCTGCCCGGCGGGTCCGACGTCGGCTTCGTCACCGGGGCCACCATGGCCAACTTCACTGGGATGGCCGCCGCCCGCTGGCGGCTCCTGGCCGACGCCGGATGGGACCTGGACCGGGACGGACTGTCCGGGGCGCCGCGGATCCGCTGCTTCGTGGGCCGGGAACGGCACGACACTGTCGACCTTGGCCTCCGCTACCTTGGCCTGGGGAAGCCAATCCAGGTCGACGCCGACGCGCAGGGCCGCCTGCTTCCCGCCGCGCTGGACGCCGCCCTCGCCGCCGGGTCCGGCCCCGCCCTGGTATGCCTCCAGGCGGGCAACGTGCACTCGGGCGCCTTTGACCCCTTTGCCGAGGCCATCGCCGTCGCACGCAAACACGGCGCGTGGGTCCACGTCGATGGCGCCTTTGGCCTGTGGGCCGCCGCTGTGCCGGAACTGCGGCACCTCACCCGGGGGTTTGAAGAGGCGGATTCGTGGGGCACCGACGCCCACAAGACCCTGAACGTGCCATACGACTGCGGCATCGCCATCGTCCGGGACCCGTCGGCGCTGCGGGCTGCGATGGGCCTGCATGCCAGCTACCTGGTGCATGACGCCGAAGGCCCGGGCGACCCTTTCGAAAAAGTCCCCGAGCTGTCCCGTCGCGCACGGGGAGTGCCGGTCTGGGCGGCCCTGAAAAGCCTCGGCCGCGACGGGGTGGCCGCGCACGTGGGCGGCCTGGCCGCGGCAGCAACGGCCATCGCGGAGGGAGTGGCGGCCCTGGACGGGGTGGAGGTACTCAACGATGTCGGCTACACCCAGGTGTGCCTGGCATTCGGGGATGACGACACCACCCGCGCAGTCACCGCCCGCGTCATCGAGGAGGGGAAGGTGTGGATGTCCGGTTCGCACTGGCGGGACCGGGACATCCTCCGGGTTTCGGTGAGCAACTGGCACACGGCGGGTGAGGATGTGGCCACGGCAGTGGACGCTGTCCGGTCAGCCCTTGCCGCGGTGCGGAACTCCTGACCATCCAGCACCAATGCCCGCCTTCCGGCAGCAGGGCGGGACCCTATCCACCCTGCCCAGGTTCCGGCAGCGAATGGGGATGCGGCAGGCCCTCCAGGGTGTTTCCGGCGAGGGTGCTGGCTACCCAAAGCGACCGCGCCAGGTCACCCCTATGGCCCTTCCCGGCGTACCACAGCGCGTTTTCCACCTCCCTGGCGATGCCCCATTCCCTGGCCGCGTCCGGGTCCAGCCCGGCGGCGGTGCTGAAATCGTGGCAGCGGCCGAGGAGCGCTGGAGCGGGCCGGGCCGCGGGCAGGTCTCCCAGGCGGTTCCAGAGCAGCGGCGCAACCGCGAACTCGGGCTCACCGATCATGGGCTGGGGGTCGATCGCCGCATAGCCGGCCGCGGCTGCCTCCGCTGTTCCAGGCCGGGCCAGGATGTTCAGGAAATGCAGGTCCGTGTGGACCAGGAGATCCCGGCCGGACCGGCGTCCCACCGCGCCGCGTGTCTGGCACACCTCCAGCGCCGCTTCCAACAGCCACCGGGGAAACGGCCGTCCCAGTTGTTCCCAGTCCGCGGGCAGGTCATCGCTCCATTGTTCGGCCCGGGCAGCTATGTGGGTGAACTCCTGCCATTCCGGGCGGTGGTCCGGGACAAGTCCCAGCTGACGCACCAATCCGCCCCACACCTGCGCTGCCTCATCCAGCGGCAGGTCCGCCAATGACCGGCCGGCGTCGAGCCGTTCCAGGAGCATGGCACAGGATCCGCTGTCCGAGGCCAGCAGGAGGACGGCACCGCGGCCGCCCCAGAGCGCCAGCGCATGCCGCTCCACCTTGGCCTCATCGTGGGGAAAAGCGATTTTGAGGGCTGCCGGCGAGCCGTCATCCTGCCGTACCGGCACGACCAGGCCGCCGTGGCCGCTCCAGGGGAAGCAGCCCGGCACCAGGTCAACCTCCAGATGCCACTGTTCCAGACGCTCGGCCAGCAGGCGCGGAAGACTGCCCAGCCAGGCCCGTCCCGCACTGCTGCGGGCGTAGCGGGAAGCGAGGTCAGGGGGAACGGGAACGGCAGCCGGCACGGCGCCAGATGACAAGGGGCCGGGCACCACGGGATCAGACAACACCGGAGGCGCCGAGCAGGTTGCCGATGACGAACGTTGCCGCGAGGGCCAGGGCGCCGCCCACCACCACGCGGACAGCTGCCCTGGTTTTCGAGCCGCCGCCAATCCAGGCACCGAGTGCACCTGTCAACGCCAGGGCCACCAGCACCGATATGAACGTCAGCGGGACCCGGATCCCCGGCGGCGGCAGCAGGATGGCCAGCATGGGCAGGATGGCGCCAATGGTGAAGGCAATGGCCGAGGCGAAAGCCGCGTGCCAGGGGCTGACAATGTCCGCTTCGTCGATGTTGAGCTCGGCGGACAGGTGCGCTGCCAGGACATCATGGGCCGTAAGCTCGCTGGCGACCTTGGCCGCCGTCTCCGGGGTGAGGCCCTTGGCCTGGTAGATGGCGGTCAGCTCAGCCAGTTCCGCTTCCGGGTCCTCCGCCAGCTCGCGGCGCTCCTTCTCGATCAGCGCCCGCTGGCTGTCGCTTTGGCTGCTGACGGAAACATATTCGCCCAGCGCCATGGACACCGCGCCGCCCACCACCCCGGCTACGCCCGCCGTGAGGATGGGGCCCAGCTCGGCGGTGGCCCCCGCCACGCCCACGACGATGGCGGCAACGGAGACGATGCCGTCGTTGGCGCCCAGGACACCGGCGCGCAGCCAGTTCAGCCGGTGCGCTGTATCGTCGCCGTGCGGCTCAGTCTCCAGGTGGCGGTTCAGGTCCGGGCCGGCTGCATTGGTCCCCGGGGCATCGGCCGGTTCGTCCGCGTTCATGCCTTCAGCAAACCACCCCCGCCCGCCCAATGCCACCCTCCACAAGGCCTTCCTTCGGGACCGGATCCAGGGCGGGACGGCGGTCCGTTCAGCGGGGGTCAGGATGCGGCGGGCGACGGCGCCAGGCCGGTCCCGGCGGGAAGGGCAGGCAGTTGCCCGGTGTCCAGGAGCAGGCCCGGCACAGGCCCGGGGTCTGCTCCCCAGCGCAGGGCACGGCCTGCGGCGGAGCGAAGGGCTGCCAGGGCCCATGTCCGGTCCTGGCCCTGCGAGACGGCCACAACGTCGCCATACGAGGCCAGCGTTGCCGCCTCAAGTTTGCCCAGCCCGGCGGCCGGGGCAGCCAGGAAGCCCGGATCGAGGACGTACCCGGGCTGTTGCGGCACGGGGCCGCCGCAGGCCGCCCGGAGCCGTTCCGCCGCGGCCGCAGCCAGATCCTTGTGCACGCCCAGGAATTCCGACGCCGGACCGGTCTCGGCGGGAGCGAGGCGGGGGAGCGCCGCCTGGTAGCCGTAAACGGCCCGCTGCTCGGCGGAAACGGCCGCGGCCAGGGCCTGGCGCGTGCCGGGGGCAGTGCCTGGCGCCGCGCTGTCCTTGACGGACGGGGCTGAGACGGACGGGGCTGAGGCGGGCGGGGCTGAGGCCGGCGTGCCTGAAGGGGCCGGGGACAACATGGCCTGGACTGAAGGCGAGGGGCACGGGGAAGCGGCTGCTGCTGTCCCGGGCGCCTCGGCGTCGGGTCCTGGGGTTCCCTGCGGTGCGGGGACCCCGGCGGCAGCGGCAAGACGCCCGGCCGCGATGAGCTGCGCGGTGCCGGCACCCGCGAGAAGCCGTGCCATGCCGCCGTCGGCCGTTTCAGCGTCCCTGAGCCGGATGGTCCCGCTGGTGGCCAGGGCCTGGACCAGCTCCGCGGTGTTTCGTGGACCGGCGACGGACGCTGGTGATGCACCTGCCTGCGGCGATGCCTGGGGCGGGCCGGCCGCAGGCACGGTCGGGGCACCGGTCACGGAGGCGGCGCCCGGGGGCATCAACGCCCTGGCCTGAATGGTCAGCAAGGTCACAACAGGGTCCACAGCGGTGGAATCCGCGGCGCCCGCGGAAGCGAGCTGCATTCCGGCGGCCCGCAGATCGAGGGCCGCACTGAACGCTGCCGCCCGGGCGCGCTCAGAAAACGGAGGCTCGGCAGGGGCAGGTTTTTCCGCGGGAATCAGGGCGAAACCGAGGCTCAGGACAACCAGGGCAGCCAGCGCGAAGACGGCAAATCGGATCGGGCGCATGCGGGGGGCGGTGTCCTGGCGGCGGTCTTTCACAACAGACCATGGTGTCACGCTGAGGGGGCACCCCGGTGCACCACTGGACCGGTAAAATAGCTACGCTAGTAAACACCACATCATCTATAGGGAGGGCGGCCGGCATCGTGAGCAATGCAGAAGCCACGGCTTCACCAGACCATACCGGTACGGGAAGCGGATCCGCGCCGGCCCACAATCCTGAAGCTGCCAGGCTCCGGGCCCTCCTGGAACCCGCGGTCCAGGCCAACCGCCTGTACCTCGAGGATGTTGCCATCATCCCCGGCTCCCACCGGGTGGTCCACGTTGTGGTGGACCTGCCGCAGGAGGAGACCGGCGGAGTCAGCCTTGACGTCATCGCGGACATCTCCCGGGTGCTCTCTGACGTGCTGGACAACGACCCCAACGACGACGGGCGGCCCTACGACCTCGAGGTGTCCTCACCCGGCGTCGGGCGTCCCCTGACCGAACCCCGGCACTGGCACCGCGCCCGCGGCCGGATGGTCAAGGTCAACGTCATCCAGGGCGAAAACGTCACCGGCCGCATCCACGCCGTGGACGGTGGGGGAGTGACGGTTATCCCCGAGGTGCCCGTCAAGAAGGGCATGAAGCCCCGGCAGGGTGACCCGGTAAAACTTCCTTTCGACAGGATCCGCAACGGAAAAGTCGAGATCGAATTCAGCCACCTCCCGGAGGACGGTCTGGAACCTGAACACAATGGACCTTCCGAGGAGGCCTGATGGATATTGACATGAGCGCACTGAGACTTTTGGAGCGTGAGCGTGAAATCCCGCTGGACCTCCTGATCCCCACCATCGAGCAGGCGCTCCTGGTGGCCTACCACAAGTCACCCGGCGCCTTCGAAAAAGCCCGCGCCGAACTGGACCGCAAGAGCGGCCACGTCACCATCTGGGCTGTCGAGATTGACGACGACGGCGCGCCCATCGGCGAATTCGAGCACACCCCGGAGGGGTTCGGCCGCATCGCTGCCAGCACCGCACGGCAGATCATCCTGCAGCGGCTCCGCGACGTTGAGGACGACAACGTACTGGGCGAGTTCAAGGGCCGCGAAGGCGAACTGGTGTCCGGCACCATCCAGCAGGGCAACAACCCGCACATGATCCAGGTCAACCTGGGGTCGATCGAGGCTCTCCTGCCGCCGCCCGAGCAGGTTCCCGGTGAAAAGTACATCCACGGCAACCGGCTGCGCGCCCTGGTCATCGATGTGCACCGCGGCACCAAGGGCCCGTCCGTCACGCTGTCCCGGTCACACCCGGGCCTGGTCCGGAAGCTCTTCGAACTCGAAGTACCCGAGATCGCCGACCACTCCGTGGAAATCGTGGCGCTGGCCCGCGAAGCCGGGCACCGCACCAAGATCGCCGTCAAGGCGAACACCCCTGGAATCAACGCCAAGGGTGCCTGCATCGGTGAAATGGGCTCCCGCGTCCGCGCCGTCATGACCGAGCTGAACGACGAAAAGATCGACATCGTCGATTTCAGCGAGAACCCGGCCACGTTCATTGCCAGTGCCCTGTCGCCGTCGCGCGTGAATTCGGTCACCATCACGGACGAGGCCACGCGCTCCGCCCGGGTGGTGGTCCCGGACTACCAGCTGTCGCTGGCCATCGGCAAGGAAGGCCAGAACGCCCGCCTGGCGGCCAAGCTGACCGGCTGGCGCATCGACATCGTCTCCGACGCCGCGGGCAACCGCGATAAGTGAGGTCCGGGCAGGGTGGCTGCTGCACCGCAACAGCCACCCGGTTTCGGGCAGAACGGCCCGGAGGGGCTAGAATAGATAAGACCGCGCCTAACGGCCGGTAGCCGTGTGCCTTGGGCGTGCTCGTTTCCGTGACTGCGGAAACGGTAAAACCTGCGGCCAGCAGAAAGAACGTCAGGACGATGACCGTGGCAGAAATGCTTTCCACCGGGAATCAGCCCCAACGTACCTGCATCGGCTGCCGGAAGAAGGGTCCGCGGTCGCAGTTGCTCCGGCTCGTCGCCGAAGGCAGCGGGTCAACCGCCGTCCTGGTGGATGAACGACGCCGGATGGCTGGCCGGGGTGCATGGCTGCACCCCAGCGCATCGTGCCTGGCTCTGGCGATCAAGCGGCGAGCATTCGGGCGTGCCCTCCAGGGCGCAACCGGGACCGCAGCCGTCGAACACCGGATCACGTCAGGCCCGAACGTTGACGCCGCCCCGGTGGCTGCAACACCAACCGTCCAACCTGAAAGCGGGTCAGAAATCTGATGGAAACCCGATGAGTTCCCAGCGATGAGTGCGTAACGATGACAACTTTGTTGCGCTCTGCAATGGGCCCCTTCGCATCAACAGCGGCTGGGGTCCGCAGTAAGAAGTAGACGGTTCGTGCCTGGCTCGGTGCGGACCGAGACAGGAGAAATGTGGCCAAGGTCCGCGTACATGAGCTCGCCAAAGAGCTCGGTATAACTTCCAAAGATGCAGTGACAAAACTGCAGGAACTGGGCGAATTCGTTCGCTCCGCCTCGTCAACTATCGAGGCCCCCGTTGTGCGTAAACTGCGCAACGCCTTCCCCGACGCTGCCGCAAAGTCGGCGGCTCCGGCCGCAGCGCCCGCCGCTGCCCCCAAGGCGCCCGCTCCCGCAGCAGGCAACCGTCCTTCAGCCCCGGCTCCCGGCCCGGCTGCGCCCAAGGCTCCGGCCCCCAAGGCTGAGGCCCCGGCTCCGGCCGCCCCCGCCGAGCCCGCTGCCAAGGAAGCTGCACCGGCAGCGCCGGCTCCCGCCGCGCCTGCCGCCCCCGCAGCACCGTCTGCGGGTGCTCCTTCCACGGGTGCCAAGCCCGGTGCACGCCCGGCCCCCAAGGCCGAGACCCCGGCTCCTTCCGCCCGTCCGGGTGGATCCACACCGGGTGCCTCCGGCCCCCGTCCCGGCGGACCCCGTCCGGGCAACAACCCCTTCGCCACTTCCCAGGGCATGCCCCGGGGCCGCGGCGGAGACGGTGAGCGCGCCCCGCGCCCCGGCAACAACCCGTTTGCCACCTCGCAGGGCATGCCCCGTCCCGGCGGCAGCCGCACCGACGGCGACCGTCCCGGTGGCCCGCGCCCCGCAGCAGGTGCAGGCGGACCGCGTCCCGGTGGGCCGCGTCCCGCAGCCGGTGCCGGTGGGCCCCGCCCCGCCGCAGGTGCAGGCGGACCCCGTCCGGGTGCACCGCGTCCCGGTGGTCCCCGTCCCACGCCCGGCATGATGCCCAACCGCACTGAGCGTCCCGCACCCGCAGGTGCAGGCCGTCCCGGTGGCGGCCGCGGTCCCGGACGCCCCGGTGGCGCTCCCGGCACCGGTGGTCCCGGTGGCGGCGGCGGTGCTCCCGCCGGCGGCGGTTTCGGCAAGGGCGGCCGCGGCCGCGGCGGTACCCAGGGTGCCTTCGGCAAGGGCGGCGCAGGCCGTGGCAAGCAGCGCAAGTCCAAGCGCGCCAAGCGCCAGGAACTTGAGCAGATGAGTGCCCCGTCGCTGGGTGGCGTGAGCGTACCCCGCGGCGACGGCAACACCGTCATCCGGCTTCGCCGTGGCTCGTCCATCACGGACTTCGCCGACAAGATCGAGGCAAACCCCGCCGCACTGGTCACCGTGCTGTTCCACCTCGGTGAAATGGCCACGGCCACCCAGTCGCTGGACGAAGAGACCTTCGCCCTGCTCGGCGAGGAACTGGGCTACAAGCTCCAGGTTGTCTCGCCGGAGGACGAGGAGCGCGAGCTGCTCTCCGGCTTCGACATCGACTTCGACGCTGAGCTCGAAGCCGAAGGCGACGAAGACCTTGAGGCACGTCCTCCAGTAGTCACCGTCATGGGCCACGTCGACCACGGTAAGACCCGACTGCTCGATGCCATCCGCAAGTCCGACGTCATGGCCGGCGAACACGGCGGCATCACCCAGCACATCGGTGCCTACCAGGTCACGCACAACCATGAAGGCACCGACCGCAAGATCACCTTCATCGATACCCCGGGCCACGAGGCGTTCACCGCCATGCGTGCCCGTGGTGCCAAGGTCACCGACATCGCCATCCTGGTGGTCGCAGCGGATGACGGCGTCATGCCGCAGACCGTTGAGGCCCTCAACCACGCCCAGGCGGCCAATGTGCCGATCGTCGTGGCCGTGAACAAGATCGACAAGGAAGGCGCCAACCCGGACAAGGTCCGCGGCCAGCTGACCGAGTACGGCCTGGTTCCCGAGGAATACGGTGGCGACACCATGTTCGTCGAGGTCTCTGCCCGCCAGAACCTTAACATCGACGAGCTGCTTGAGGCCGTCCTGCTCACCGCGGACGCTGCCCTGGACATGCGCGCCAACCCGAACAAGGACGCCCGCGGCATCGCGATCGAAGCCAACCTGGACAAGGGCCGCGGTGCTGTTGCCACCGTCCTGGTCCAGTCCGGTACCCTGCGCGTCGGCGACACCATCGTGGCAGGCACGGCCCACGGCCGCGTCCGTGCGATGTTCGACGACGACGGCAGCGCCCTGACCGAGGCCGGCCCGTCCCGCCCCGTCCAGGTGCTGGGTCTGTCCAACGTGCCGCGCGCCGGCGACACCTTCTTCGTGACCGCTGACGAGCGCACCGCCCGCCAGATCGCCGAGAAGCGTGAAGCAGCCGACCGCAACGCCGCCCTGGCCAAGCGCCGCAAGCGCATCAGCCTGGAAGACTTCGACCAGGCCGTCGCCGAAGGGAAGATCGACACCCTCAACCTCATCCTCAAGGGTGACGTGTCCGGTGCCGTGGAAGCCCTCGAAGACGCGCTGCTCAAGATCGACGTCGGCGAAGGCGTGCAGCTGCGCGTCATCCACCGCGGTGTGGGTGCCATCACGCAGAACGACGTCAACCTGGCAACGGTCGACTCCGCCGTCATCATCGGCTTCAACGTCAAGCCCGCCGAGCGGGTTGCCGAACTGGCAGACCGCGAAGGCGTCGACATGCGCTTCTACTCCGTCATCTACGCAGCAATCGATGACATCGAAGCAGCGCTCAAGGGCATGCTCAAGCCGGAATACGAAGAATTCCAGCTCGGCACCGCCGAGGTCCGCGAAGTCTTCCGCTCCTCCAAGTTCGGAAACATCGCCGGCTCGATCGTCCGCTCGGGCATCATCCGCCGCAACACCAAGGCGCGCGTCAGCCGCGACGGCAAGATCATCGGCGACAACCTCACCATCGAGACGCTCAAGCGCTTCAAGGACGACGCCACCGAGGTCCGCACGGACTTCGAATGTGGTATCGGTCTTGGGTCGTACAACGACATCACCGAAGGTGACATCATCGAGACCTTCGAGATGCGCGAGAAGCCGCGCGTCTAGTCTGGATCTGCCTGCGGGCGACTCAGCAGTGCAAAGGTGCGGGGCCGTTGGATTTTTCCGGCGGCCCCGCCCCTTCGCTGGGTGGCCTACGTCTTACGACGTCGGCCACCCAGCTCCGGCAGGCCCGATGCCACTCCCTGGCCGCCGGAAAAATCCAACGCAGGTCCGTCGTGCACTCGCCACAGCGCGGGGCAGCCGGCCCCAGGTGCGTGGCAGATAACTGAAACGTCCGATCGCGGCCCCCGTGCCGCCGTCGTACGTCCCTAATTTTTTCTTCTTATAGGAGTTGTTCATGGCTGATCCGGCACGTGCTGCCAAGTTGGCGCAGCGGATTAAGGTTGTTGTTGCTGAGGCTCTGGGCCGGAAGGTCAAGGATCCCCGGCTGGAGGGCATTACTGTTACTGATGCCCGCGTGACCAATGATCTGCAGCACGCCACTGTTTACTACACCGTCTTTGGCGACCAGGCTGTCCAGGCCGACGCTGCCAAGGGGCTTGAGAAGGCCAAGGGCGTGCTCCGGCAGGAGGTGGGCCGGAACATCACCGTACGCCTGACCCCCACCCTTGAGTTTGTGGCTGACCAGATTCCGGTGGTCGCGTCCAACCTCGAAGAACTGCTCCGCGAGGCCAAGAGGCGCGACGCCGAGGTGGCCGCCCTTGCCGCCAATGCGCGGCACGCAGGCGACGCCGACCCGTACAAGTCGGACGCGTCCGCCGACGTGGACATCGACGAGGACGACTTCGACGAAGAGGACCTGGACCTCACCGACGACGAGGACCTCGACGAGGACGGCCACAAGTAAAGACGCACACCAGGGCCCGGGAACGTATCCCGGGCCCTGAGGCATTTAATCCCGCCGCGCCCTGCCGGCGGGGGAGGCTGCCGCTACCGGAGGTCGGCCTTGATGACCTTGCCCGCAGGCGGCTGTGACGGGTCACCCAGGGCGTCGATGGTGGCGTAGAGCGTATGGCCGCTGATGTCGACATCGGCGGGCATGTTCACCGCCAGGAACTGGGAGCGGTCCCCGTCACAGGTGAACTTCAGGATCTCGCCGCCGAACAGCGATGCAACATAGACATCACCGTTGCCTGCTACCGCCAGGCCCGTGGGGCTGAGGATGTCCTCTGCCCAGAGGTCGGTGTCGCCGTTCCACGGGTTGATCCTGAAAATGGCACCGCGGGCCCCGAGTTCAGGTCCTTCCGGGCCGCCCGGCAGGGACGTCACATACAGCATCCCGTCAGGTCCGATCCCCACATCCGTGGGAACCGGTTCAAAGGCATACTCATGGCCCACCACGCACGCGGGCACCTCCACCGTGTTTCCCATCATGTCCGTGGGAATCCGCAGGCCCGCCGGAACCACGGCCGGCCGCGGCGCCAGCACGGCGACAGTGTCGATGTCACCGTTCTTCAGGTTCACCTTGAGCACGGCGTTCATGCCTGCATCCGCAACATAGGCAGTGTTGTCGCGCACCGCCAGCGCATATGGATGGGAATCCACGATGCCCCTGTAGCTGGGGGGCGGGAACTGCGGCCACGCGGCGAGGCACTGGGCGCTGACGTCGTCGCCGAATCCGTAGTGCTGGTCACCGTCGGGGTTGTGGCTCCGCTCGTAATCGGCAAAGTCGGCGATGGTCTCAACATCGCCCCGGGCGTCAATGGACTTCAGGTACCCGTGCAGCCCTGCGGGGTCGCCCTGGCCGGCGCCCACGCTTTCAAGGAAGTACGTCGTGCTGCCGCGGGTGTCGGCCCCGGCCACCTCCCAGCCCTGGGGAGTGTCCGTGGAAAGGTCCTCCGTGGACCCGTCCCGGTCGATCCGGGTGAGCTTTCCGGCAAAATCCTGGGACACCAGGACGGATTTTCCGGGTCCGGCAGTGACATGCAGCGGCGAGACGAAGCCTCCTGCAACCACATCGTAATCCGGTGTCTTGGCGGAAGCGGCGGCAGGGCCTGCGGACGCGATGGCAGCGGCCGAGGCCGCCGTACAGGCTAAGAGTGCAAGTCTTTTGTTCATTGGGTACTCCGGGGTGCGGGCCCTTGCGGGCTGGATGTGGAGCCTCCGCGGAGGCAAAATGGATCCCCCGGGCGCAAGCGTAGGCCCGTACCGGCTGGTAGTGGTTGGGGGCATCTCCCCTTTTTGGCCCCCTTTCCATCCCCCTCCGGGGCGCCCGTGGCTAGGATCGTGCTATGACCTCCGCGGACCAAGGCAACAGCCCTTCCATCGACCCTGAGTTGAGCCAATACCTTGGGCAGGCCGTGGACCTGGCCACGCGGAACGTCGGCGAGGGCGGCGGCCCCTTCGGAGCGGTGGTGGTGACCCCCGACGGGCGCGTCCACGCCGGGGTCAACCGGGTGACCCGGGACAACGATCCCACCGCCCACGCCGAGGTGGTGGCCATCCGGGCCGCGGCGGCAGCAACGGTGAATTTCGACCTCACCGGCTCAGTCCTCTACGCAAGCTGTGAGCCGTGCCCCATGTGCCTGGCATCGGCCCTGTGGGCCAGGATCAGCCACGTCTACTTCGCCGCCGACCGGCACGGGGCAGCGGCTGCAGGCTTTGATGACGCGCTCTTCTACGACTACTTCAACGGCGCCGCGCCGGAGCTGATGCCGGTGACCAGGGGTGACATCCCGACGTCGGACCTCCCCTTCCAGACGTGGCGCGCCTTTGACAGCAGGAAGGAATACTAGCCATGGAACCCACACTCGTCAGCTGCCCCAGCTGCGGGAAGACCAACCGCGTGCCCGCACAGGCTGCCGGCCACCCCCGCTGCGGCAACTGCAAGGCAGACCTGCCGTGGATCGTGTCCGCGGGCGATGGTGACTTCGCTGCCGTGGCGGAGCAGTCCCCAGTTCCGGTGCTGGTGGATTTTTGGGCGGCCTGGTGCGGACCCTGCCGCATGGTCAGCCCCGTCCTGGACAAGCTGGCCCGTGAACGGCCGGGGAAGATCAAGCTGGTGAAGGTGGACGTGGACAAGTCGCCCGGCCTGTCGCGGCGGTTCGACGTGCAGGCCATCCCCACGCTGATGGTGCTCGTGGACGGCAAGGTCGCGGCCCGCCAGGCAGGCGCCGCGCCGGCAGAGGCGCTGCGGTCCTGGCTGGACAAAGCGTTGGCCGGCGCCCGCAGCTGATACTGCCTGGCCCGGGTTTTAACGGCCGGCGGCAGGAAGCCGGGACAGTCCTTCCAACAGATCCTGCTTCCGGCCGCACAGCGCGATCCGGACCCACCCCTCGCCGATGGACCCGAAAGCAGTTCCGGGAGCCAGCGCCACCCCGGAGTCGGCCAGGAACCGCCGGACCCAGCTCCGCACATCGCCGCCGGTCACATGGGACATGTCCGCCCACAGATAGAACGCGCCCTGCGCCGGCAGGTAGCGGATGCCCTTCGCCGCCAGGACCGCGGACGCCGCATCCCGGTTGTCCCGATAGTGCTGGTGCGCGTGCCGCACGTAGTCCTGCGGCCCGGTGAGGGCTGCGAGCGCGGCGTACTGCGGGGCGGACGCCACGCAGGAGACGATCGACTCCATGACGTTGTCCATCTGCTGCTCCAGCCCCGGCGGGCAGATGAGCGCGCCGATCCGCAGGCCCGTCAGGCCGTAGGTCTTGGATAGCGTCAACGAGGTGAACACCCGCGCATCCTCCGCCGTGCCGCCGTCGAACCGTGCCGGGCTGACATGCGGGACATCGTAGGTGAATGCCTCGTAGCACTCGTCCGAGATGACCCAGATGTCATGGCTGCGGGCCAGCTCCACCAGCTCACGGACCAGGTCTTCACTGAGCACGGCGCCCAGCGGGTTGGACGGGGAGTTGAGTACCAGGACCCGGGTGCGGCTGGTGATCAGGGCTTCCACGTCCGCGACCCGGGGCTGGAAGCCGTGGTCCGGGTGCAGGGGATAGCCGACGGGAACGGCGTTCAGCAGCCGGCTGGTCATGGCGAAGGTGGGGTAGCCCGGGTTCGGGATCAGGATCTCGTCGCCGGGGGAGAGCAGCAGGCTCATGGCGAAGTGCAGGCCCTGCTGGGCGCCGGACACCACGTATACCCGCTCCGCGCCGACGTCCACGCCCTGTTCCTCCCGGAACCTGGCGGCGAACGCTTCCCGGAGGGCCGGGATCCCGGCGTTGGGCGTGTAGTTGGTTTCATCGCGGTCCAGGCAGGCGATGCCGGCGTCCAGGACGTGGCGGGGGAGGGGGAAGCCCGGCTCCCCGATGCTGAGCACCACGGCGCCGGGAGTGCGCCAGGCGGCCTCGGTAATTTCGCGGATCTGGTTGACGGGCACGTCGCGGACATGCGCGGCAAGCTCAGGCATGCCAGCCATCCTAGCCGTCCCCTGCCCCGCCTCCGCCCGCCCCGGTGACGTGGCCGTCGTGGTGGGCTGCCGCCGTCGTCCGCTCCCGGCCGGTACCCTGCACATGCGCCCCAACCTGCGCCCATATACTGGGAGGCGTGCTTTCTGGACTGGTGATAGTGGACAAGCCGCAGGGATGGACCAGCCATGATGTGGTTGGCCGGATGCGGCGCCTCGCAGGGACCCGGAAAGTGGGGCATGCAGGAACCCTCGATCCCATGGCCACCGGTGTCCTGGTGCTGGGCATCAACAAAGCCACCCGGCTGCTGACCTACATCGTGGGCACTTCGAAGACCTACACCGCCACTATCCGCCTGGGCCAGTCCACGGTGACCGACGACGCGGAGGGCGAGGTCACGGCCACCACGAGCGCGGCCGGCATCACCGACCAGCAGATTCACGACGGCGTCGCGGAGCTGACGGGCGACATCCAGCAGGTGCCCAGCAGCGTCAGCGCGATCAAGGTCAACGGCGAACGCGCCTACGCCCGCGTGCGGTCCGGCGAGGACGTCAAGCTCGCCGCGCGCCCCGTGACCATCCACCGGTTCGACGTGCATGGCATCCGCAGGGACGCGGCAGCGGACGTGGTGGACCTGGACGTGACGGTGGAATGCTCCTCCGGCACGTACATCCGCGCCCTCGCCCGGGACCTGGGCAACGCCCTCGGCGTCGGCGGCCACCTCACCTCGCTCCGCCGGACCCAGGTGGGGCCCTACTCGCTGGACCAGGCGCGGACCCTCGAACAGCTCGCCGATGAGCTCAATGTCCTGGACATGTCCCTCGCCGCCAGGGCGCTGATGCCCAACCGAGAACTCACCGCCGAAGAAACCGCCGAGATCTCCTTCGGCCGGCGGATCGCGGCCGGTGCTGCAGCCGGGACGCCCGGCGCCGCCACGGTGGAGCACCCTGCCGCGGCCTTCGCTCCCGACGGCACCCTGGTGGCCCTTCTCGCCGACGCGGGAAGCTACGCCAAACCGGTCCTGGTCTTCGCCCCCGGCACCGGGCCTGGCGCCGGGGCCGGACCTGGCGACGGTGCGGCAACAACCTCCGCAGCGGAGGCATAGGCGTGGACGCGTACTTTTGGATCATCCTGGTGGTCGGCCTGGTATCCACCCTGCTGTGCCTGGGCGCCGGGATCCTGAAGAAGGCACCCAACGACGTCACCATCCTGTCCGTCGTGGCCGTCGAAGTGGCCCTGGTGGTCTACCTGGTGGGGTCGATCGTCCGCGTGATCGCCGGCGAACCGATCGCAGGGGAAGCCTGGGAGTTCTGGGGCTACATGGCCACCGCGATGCTCCTGCCACCCGCCGCCATCTACTGGTCCATCCTGGAGCGCACGCGGTGGAGCAACTTTGTCCTGGCCGCTGTCGGCGTCACGGCGCTGGTGATGGCAGCCCGAATGAATCAGATCTGGTACTGAAGTGGAAGAAGCAGCAGAAATGAAAGACCAGCAGGCCCAGCCCGCCACCGGAGAAACCGTCCGCAACACCCGCAATACCGGGCCCGGGCGCCTCCTGATCGCGGTGTACGGGGTGTTCGCCATCTCGGCCACCGCCCGCGCCGGCTACCAGATCCTCACCAAGTTTTCCGAGGCACCCCTGGCCTACCTGCTCTCCGCCTTTGCCGCCCTGGTCTACATCCTGGCCACCGTGTCCCTGGCCAAGGCCGGAACCACATGGTTCAAGGTTTCGGTTGCGGCGGTGCTGGTGGAACTTGCCGGCGTCCTGGTGGTGGGGACCCTGAGCATCCTGGACTCCGTGCAGTTCCCGCATGAGACCGTCTGGTCGCTGTTTGGCCGCGGCTACGGTTTCATCCCGCTGCTGCTGCCCATCCTGGGACTGGTGTGGCTTTACCGGCGCCGGCCCTCACAGGCGAAGACTGCGCAGTGACGGGCAAAGCTGCGCAGTGAATCCGGGTAATCTTGAAGAGTTCCGCGGCCGGAAAGGTCCCGGAACGTTGATGCTTTCAGGCAGCTTAAGGCGAGGGTGATGGTTTACATCTGGAACGATCCGTCCGATGTCCCGGCGGACTTCGGCCCATCTGTTGTCACTTTCGGCAACTTCGACGGCGTTCACCGAGGCCACCAGCAGGTGCTGTCCCAGCTGATCCGGTCGGCCCGCCTCTCCCATGCCAAGGCAGTGGCCGTCACGTTCGACCCCCACCCCGCGGTGATCCACCGGCCGGAGGCTGCACCGGAGCTCATCATGGGCCTCGATGACAAGCTGGAGGCGCTGGGCGAGCTGGGCCTGGACGCGATCCTGGTGGTCAAGTACTCCCTGGACCTCGCCAGCCTCACGGCCGAAGAGTTCGTGGAGCAGTACCTGGTGGACTGCCTGCACGCCAGCCACGTGGTCATCGGCCACGATGCCCGGTTCGGCCGCGGCAACTCCGGCGACCTGGACACCATGAAGGCGCTCGGCGAAAAATTCGGCTTCGATGTCCAGGTGATCAGCGAATTCGGGGCCGAAGGCTACCCGCTGCATGACGACGACGGCACGGACCGCCGCTGTTCCTCCACCTGGGTGCGCGAAGCGCTGCAGGCCGGAGATGTCACCACCGCTGCATCGGTCCTGGGGCGGCCGCACCGGATGCGCGGCGAGGTGGTCCACGGCGCCGCCCGCGGCAGGGCACTGGGGTTCCCCACGGCGAACCTTGCCTCCAACGCCACAGGGCTGATTCCCGCCGACGGCATTTACGCCGGGTGGCTGGTGGACCAGGCAGGCAAGCGCTGGCCCGCGGCCATCTCCGTGGGGTCCAACCCCACGTTCGACGGCGTCAGCCGCCAGGTCGAGGCGCACGTCATCGACAGGCCCAAGGAAGCCGTAGAGGACTTCGATCTGTACGGCCAGACAGTGATCGTTGAATTCGTGGAGCGGCTTCGCGGCATGGTGGCCTACCGTGGCCCTGAGGCACTGGTGGAACAAATGCGGCTGGACGTGGCCCAGGCCCACCAGCTCCTGGGCGGCCGCTGACAGTACGGCCCGGGTGACAACAACGAAAGGCAGGACGTGTCCGTCGAGAAGAACACCCGCAAGCTGGATAAGGGGATTGTCCGCGACTTCAGCTCACGGATGAGCTACGCCTCCTACCTGCAGCTCCCCACCCTGCTCAGTGCCCAGCAGCCGGTCAGCCAGCCCGAACACCACGACGAACTGCTGTTCATCATCCAGCACCAGACCACGGAGCTGTGGCTGAAACTGGTCCTGCATGAACTGCGCAGCGCCGCCGCCTGGCTCCGCGAAGACGACCTCGGTTCGGCGCTCAAGGGCATCGCCCGGGTCAAGCACATCCAGAAGACCCTCACCGAACAGTGGTCCGTGCTGGCCACCCTGACACCCACCGAGTATTCGCAGTTCCGGGGCTTCCTGGGCAACTCGTCAGGGTTCCAGTCCGCACAATACCGGGCCGTCGAATTCGTCCTGGGAAACAAGAACCGCAAGATGCTGCCGGTCTTCGAATCCGATCCTGAGGCCCACGCAATGCTCGAGGAACTGCTTGCTGCTCCCAGCATCTACGACGAGTTCCTGGCCTACCTCTCCCGGCAGGGCTTCGACGTCCCACCCGCAGTCCTGGACAGGGACGTGACCCGCGCCCACGAGTTCACCCCGGAGCTGGTACCGCTCTTCAAGCACATCTACGAGAATGCCGCAGACAACTGGGCGGCCTACGAGGCCTGCGAGGAACTGGTGGACCTGGAGGACAACTTCCAGCTCTGGCGCTTCCGGCACCTGCGCACCGTCCAGCGGACCATCGGCATGAAGACCGGCACCGGCGGATCCAGCGGTGTGACTTTCCTGCAGAAGGCCCTGGAACTGACATTCTTCCCGGAATTATTCGCCGTCAGGACGGAGATCGGACAATGAGCATCCACCAGGAAAACATCGCCGGCGTGACAGCGGAAACGCTCCGGCAGCGCGCCGGGGAGCTGGACCGCCGGGATGTCCTGGCGCGTTACCGGGACCACTTCATCGGCACCGACACGCCCCTGTCCTACCTGGACGGCAACTCGCTGGGCCGGCCGCTGAAGCGGACGGCGGACGACGTCGCCGCCTTCATCCGCGACGACTGGGGCGGCCGGCTGATCCGCGGCTGGGACGAACAGTGGCTCGCCATGCCGCAGGCCATCGGCGACCAGCTGGGCCGTGCCGTCCTGGGTGCGGCGCCGGGGCAGACCATCATCGCCGATTCCACCACCGTTGTGCTGTACAAACTGATCCGGGCAGCCCTCGCCGCCGTGGCGGACCCGGACCGGAACGAGCTGGTGCTGGACACCGAGAACTTTCCCACCGACCGCTACCTGGTGGAAGGCATCGCCCTCGAGGAAGGCCTGACCCTCCGCTGGATCGAACCGGACCCCGCCGCCGGGGTGACCCTTGAGCAGGTGCGCCAGGCCACCGGGCCCCGCACCGCCGTCGTCCTCCTCAGCCAGATCGCCTACCGTTCAGGCCACCTCGCTGACCTGCCGGGCATCACCGCCGCAGTGCACGACGCCGGCGCCCTGGTGGTGTGGGACCTGTGCCATTCGGCGGGGTCGGTGGAGATCGACCTGGACGGCGCGGACGTGGACTTCGCCGCGGGCTGCACCTACAAGTACCTCAACGGAGGCCCCGGCTCCCCGGCGTTCGCCTACGTCAACGCACGGCACCTGCCCTCGCTGAACCAGCCGATCTGGGGCTGGATGGGCCGCAAAGACGCTTTCGAAATGGCGGCCGGCTACCAGCCGGCATCCGGCATCCGCGGATTCCTCAGCGGCACTCCCGCGATCTTCGGCATGATCGCCATGCAGGGGACCCTGGACCTCATCGAAGAGGCCGGCATGGCCGCCATTCGGTCGAAGTCCGAAGACCTTACCGCCTTCGCCGTTGAGGTCTTCGACGCGTGGCTGGAACCCCTGGGAGCCGAACTGGCCACGCCACGGAATCCGGGGGAGCGGGGCGGGCACATCACCGTGGACCACGCTGGGTTCACCAAGGCCACCGTCGAGGCCCTGTGGGACGGCGATGTCATCCCCGACTTCCGCTCGCCGCACGGCATCCGGGTGGGCCTGTCACCCCTGAGCACCAGCTTTGCCGAAGTGCTTCACGGCATGGCCGCCATCCGGGACAGGCTGCAGGGCTGAGCGCAGCGCGCTCCTGCCGCGCGTGTTTCGACAAGGTTAGGCCCGGGCCGGTAAACTGGACGATGGATCCGGCTGCAGTCCGTGGCGGCTGGTTCCTGTTGGTGGCGGACCCTTCCGGATTACCGGGGCGGACGAACACGGCAGACCCGGCAGTGAGTTACTGACCTGGGCCCTCACGGCACATTCCCAAGGAGTTATTGTGGCACTTGACGCCGCTGTAAAGCAGTCCATCATCAAGGAATACGCAACCGCCGAAGGCGACACCGGTTCACCGGAGGTCCAGGTTGCCGTCCTGACCCAGCGGATCAAGGATCTGACTGAGCACATGAAGGAGCACAAGCACGACTACCACACCCAGCGCGGTCTGCTGGCCATGGTTGGTCGCCGCAAGCGCATGCTGAGCTACCTCAAGAAGACTGACATCGCCCGCTACCGTTCGCTCATCGAGCGCCTCGGCCTGCGCCGCTAGTCTGGCTTTGGGGCGGCCCTTTCCATCCGGAACGGGCCGCCTTCTTCAAATGAAAAACTAAACAGGAGGATCAACCGCATCACGCATTCGCGGTCCTCGGTAGTGATCCCCGGGAACGGCTTCGTTGACTGAAGCCGGCGGCCCGTGGGTCTCGATCGATGACCGGGTGCAGGGCCAGTAGACAGATGCTGGCCAGGTTGATGCGGCTGGACTTCCGTAAAAAAGAAACGGAGGTGACTCTCTTGGAGGGTCCCGAAATCCAGTTCTCGGAAGCAGTCATTGACAATGGCCGTTTCGGCAAGCGCGTAATCCGCTTCGAAACCGGCCGGCTTGCCAAGCAGGCAGCCGGCGCGGCCATGGTGTACATCGACGATGACACCGCGCTGCTGTCCGCAACCACCGCCGGCAAGCACCCGCGTGAAGGCTTCGACTTCTTCCCGCTGACCGTCGACGTCGAAGAGCGCATGTACGCTGCCGGCCGTATCCCGGGCTCATTCTTCCGCCGCGAAGGCCGCCCGTCCACCGAAGCCATCCTGGCCTGCCGCCTGATGGACCGCCCGCTGCGCCCCGCCTTCATCAAGGGCCTGCGCAACGAGGTCCAGATCGTGGTCACCGTCCTGGCCATCAACCCGGACGAGCTCTACGACGTGGTGGCCATCAACGCCTCCTCCATGTCCACGCAGCTGTCCGGCCTGCCGTTCTCCGGCCCCATCGGCGGCGTCCGCGTTGCCCTGGTGAACGACGAAAACGGCTCCCAGTGGGTTGCTTTCCCCAAGCACTCCCAGCTCGAGAACTCCGTGTTCAACATGGTGGTTGCCGGCCGCGTTGCCGGTGACGACGTTGCCATCATGATGGTCGAGGCCGAAGCCACGGACAACTCCTGGAACCTCATCAAGGAACAGGGCGCCACCGCCCCCACCGAAGAGGTTGTGGCCGAGGGCCTGGAGGCTGCCAAGCCGTTCATCAAGGCCCTGTGCGACGCCCAGGCTGACCTGGCCGCCCGCGCTGCCAAGCCCACGGTCGAGTTCCCGGTCTTCCTGGACTACGAGGACGACGCCTACGCTGCCGTCGAGTCCGCTGCCGCCGACAAGCTCGCCGCCGTCTTCCAGATCGCCGACAAGCAGGAACGCGACAACGCTTCCGACGCACTCAAGGACGAGGTCCTCGCCGGCCTCGCCGGCCAGTTCGAAGGCCGCGAGAAGGAACTGTCCGCAGCGTTCCGCTCGGTCACCAAGCACGTTGTGCGCCAGCGCATCCTCAAGGACCAGGTCCGCATCGACGGCCGTGGCCTGACGGACATCCGCCAGCTCACCGCCGAGGTCGAGGTCCTGCCCCGCGTCCACGGTTCCGCCATCTTCGAACGCGGCGAGACCCAGATCATGGGTGTCACCACGCTGAACATGCTCAAGATGGAACAGCAGATCGACTCGCTGTCGCCGGTCACGCGCAAGCGCTACATGCACAACTACAACTTCCCGCCGTACTCCACCGGTGAAACCGGCCGCGTGGGCTCGCCCAAGCGCCGCGAAATCGGCCACGGCGCCCTGGCCGAACGTGCACTCGTGCCCGTCCTGCCGTCCCGCGAGGAATTCCCCTACGCCATCCGCCAGGTGTCCGAAGCCCTCGGCTCCAACGGTTCGACGTCGATGGGTTCCGTCTGCGCCTCCACCCTGTCCCTGCTGAACGCCGGTGTGCCCCTTAAGGCCGCCGTCGCCGGCATCGCCATGGGCCTGGTCTCCGACCAGGTGGACGGCCAGACACGCTACGCAGCCCTGACCGACATCCTCGGTGCCGAAGACGCCTTCGGTGACATGGACTTCAAGGTTGCCGGTACCTCCGAGTTCGTTACGGCCATCCAGCTGGACACCAAGCTCGACGGCATCCCGGCCTCGGTCCTGGCCGCAGCCCTGAAGCAGGCCCGCGAAGCCCGCCTGCACATCCTCGAGGTCATCAACTCGGCCATCGACACCCCGGACGAGCTCTCCGAGTTCGCACCGCGCGTCATCGCCGTGAAGATCCCCGTGGACAAGATCGGCGAGGTCATCGGCCCCAAGGGCAAGATGATCAACCAGATCCAGGAAGACACCGGCGCCGACATCTCCATCGAGGACGACGGCACCGTCTACATTGGCGCCACCAACGGTCCGTCTGCCGACGCAGCACGTTCCGCCATCAACGCCATCGCGAACCCGCAGGTCCCGGAAATCGGCGAGCGCTACCTGGGTACGGTCGTCAAGACCACCACCTTCGGTGCCTTCGTATCGCTGACCCCGGGCAAGGACGGCCTCCTGCACATCTCCGAGCTCCGCAAGCTGGCCAACGGCAAGCGCGTGGACAACGTGGAAGACGTGGTCTCCGTCGGTCAGAAGATCCAGGTGGAAATCACCAAGATTGACGACCGCGGAAAGCTCTCGCTCGCCCCGGTGGTCGCTGAGGAAGAGGCTCCGGCCGACTCCGAGCGCGCCCACGCCACGGAGCCTGCCGAAGGCGCTGACGTCTAACAGCCCGGGCTTCCCGGCACAAGCATGAAGCGGCGGGACCGGTGGATGATCCACCGGTCCCGCCGCTGTTACGATGGCAGCCAGATCCGGCTGCCCGTCCTGAAAGGCATCAATGACTGTTGTACCCCTGCCGCTTGAGCAGAACCACGCCGGCGACACCCTGGTCCACGGCTCCGACGGCGGGTCCGAGGTCCGGCGTTCAGTGCTGCCGGGGGGAGTGCGGGTACTGACGGAAGCGATGCCGGGCCAACGGTCAGCCACCATCGGCTTCTGGGTGGGCGTAGGCTCCCGCGACGAGGCTCCCGGCCAGCACGGATCCACCCACTTCCTTGAACACCTGCTGTTCAAGGGCACCAGGCGCCGCACGGCCCTGGAGATCGCCTCCGCCTTTGATGAGGTGGGCGGTGAATCGAACGCGGCCACCGCCAAGGAAAGCACCTGCTACTTTGCCCGGGTCCTTGACTCGGACCTGCCGATGGCCATCGACGTCATAGCGGACATGATCACCGGCGCCGTGCTGGACCCTGACGAGATGGAGCAGGAACGGGACGTCATCCTCGAGGAAATCGCCATGGACAGCGATGACCCCACCGATGTTGCCCACGAGCACTTCGTGGCCAAGGTCCTGGGAAGCCACCCGCTTGGCCGTCCCATCGGCGGCACCCCCGCGGCCATCAAGGCCGTTGCCAGGGACTCGGTGTGGGAGCACTACCGCAGGTACTACAAACCGGAGGAACTGGTCATCACCGCCGCGGGCGGCCTGGACCACGACGTCGTCTGCGGCCTTGTGGTGGACGCCCTCCAGGCCGCGGGCTGGTCACTGGAACCGGACGCGGCACCGGTGCAGCGCCGGTCCACCGAACGTGCCCTGATCACCGGAACCGCCGGCCTGCACGTGGTCAAGCGCGCGGTGGAGCAGGCGAACATCATCATGGGATGCCCCACCATCGTTGCCACCGACGAGCGCCGCTACGTCATGAGCGTCCTGAATGCGGTGCTGGGCGGCGGCATGTCCTCCAGGCTGTTCCAGGAAGTCCGCGAGAAGCGCGGCCTGGTGTACTCCACCTACTCCTTTGCCTCGTCCTACGCCGACGCCGGCTATTTCGGCATGTACGCGGGCTGCACACCATCCAAGGTCCGGCAGGTGCTGGACCTGCTGGCGACCGAGCTGGACAAGCTCGCCGAACACGGAATCTCCGAGGACGAGCTCCGCAAGGCCGTGGGACAGCTTGGCGGCGGAATCGTCCTGGCCCTGGAGGACACGGGCTCGCGGATGTCCCGGCTGGGCAGGGCCGAACTGGTGTCCGGTGAATACCAGGACATTGATGAGACGCTGCGCCTTATCAAGGCCGTCACCGTTGAACAGGTCCAGGAACTGGCTGCCGAACTCGCCGCGGCGCCGCGGACCGTCACGGTGGTTGGCCCGTTCGAGGAGAACGAGACCTTCGGGCTGTAGCCAACCGGCTGCATACGGCACAGAGGCTGGCGGCGCCACGCAGAAGAGTCCATCCTGAGGTGCAGGGGGTTCATGTCTGCAGGCGGGGCGATGGGCGGTGCACGAAATGGAGCAAGGGCATCCTGCCCTGTCCGGCCTTCTGGGCCACTGGCGGGGCCAAACCCACGTCGCTGCAGGCCCATGGGGGCCCGAACGCAGTGTCGACGCCGAGGTGACCTACAGCCGGGTGGCCGCGGGACTGGGCGTCGTGCAGAGCTACCGCCACGTCGAACCGGACGGCAGCCATTTTGAAGGCCACGGCATCTTCACTGTCGATCCGGTCCACAACGACGTGCTCTGGTATTACGTGGACAGTACTGGCGTGCCGCCCGGTACTGCCGCGCGCTGTACCTGGCGCCACGGCGTCCTCCGCGTTGATCGTCCCAGCGACGCCGGATGGACCCGCCACTCCCTCCTGCTCCGTGACGGTGTCCTGACCCACGTCACCGAGTTGCGCTCAGTTGCCAGGGACGACGACGGCGGTGCAGCAGGTGCGGAAGCCGCTGCGGATGGACGAAGCCCGGCCTACAGGCCGTTTATGCGCTCGGTCTTCCGCCGGGCCTGAGGTGCTTCGACTGGCTTGAACTGCTCGCCGGGGCCTTCGCTGCGGCTCAAGGCTCAAGGCTCAAGGCTCAAGGCTCAGGGCTCAGCCTCAACGATGCGCGTCCGGGGTGCTCCAGCGAGGGCAGGGGCGTTGGCAAGGGACCGCCAGACGTTTTCGCGGAGGTTCGACAGCAGCCGCTCTGCCTGGTCCCGGTCAGCGAAGTCCAGCTCCACCACGACGTAGTGGGGGTCTCCGATCGGCCGGCCGATCCTGTGCGCCAGCACGCCCGAGGCGGCACGGCCCACCGGGTCACGGTCGAAGGCCGACTTCCAGGTGGGGAAGTCGGTGATGGAGTGTTCGATCTGCAGCGTGTACATGGGAAACCCCTTTTCCTTTAGCCAGGATGAGATGCATGACACTGCCTAAAGTAGGCGGGCCGGAATCCTCCGGGTATCCCAGAATTCTGGATGGCACATCCACGCAAACGATGCGGGAGGACCGGCGCATACTGGGGGCATGAAGAGGGCCTGGGCGATGGACCGAAGCCTGGACCACATCCGGGTTCTCGCCGGGTCGGGACTGGACCACCAGGCCCTAAGGAAGGCCGTGCTGGGGGAGTTGGGCAGGACGCTGCCCTTCGATGCCTTCGTGTGGCCGCTCTGCGACCCCCGCACCACGGTGGGAATGGCGCCCCGGGCCAGGATTCCCTGCCCCCGGGAGTTACCCGCACTCATCCGGCTCAAGTACCTCTCGGAGCCGGCGCGCTGGACGGGGCTCATGGACTCGTCGTCCCCGGCGCTAAGCCTTCAGCATGCAACCCGGGGGGAGCCCGCGCTAAGCCTGGCATGGAGGGGAGTAATGAAGGGCTGCGGCGTCCGGGACGTGCTGTCAGTCGTCTTTGCCGACAAATACGGATGCTGGGCGTGGCTTGATCTCTGGCGGACCGGAACCGCAACGGACTTCACCCTGGATGAAGCCAAATACATGGGCAAGGTGGCAGCCGAATTAACCGCGGGCTGCGGCGGTCTGTTGCCGGGCAGTTCCAGGCAGGCCCCGTGTTCCAGGCAGGCCGCGCACTCGAGGCCGGCCAGGTGTTCCAGTCAGGCACAGGGCAGCGGGACCTGCCCGAACAGGCCGTCCTGACGTTGGACGAAGATCTGTCGGTGGCCGGCCAGACCGCCTCGGTTGCCGGATGGCTGCGGCTGCTGCAGCCCGGGCCGTTCCCTCACCATCAGGTGCCCGCCGAGGTCCTGAACGTTGCGGCCCAACTGCTCGCCAGGGAAGCGGGAGTCGACGCGCACGACGCGGAATGCCGGGTCCATATCGGCGAAGGCCGCTGGGCCATGCTGCGGGCCACCCGTATGGACTCGGGGCAGACCGGTGCTGTGAATTCCGGGCAGGACGCAGCCGCGGCGCCCCTGGCCGTAACCATCCAGGGCTGCCCACCTTCGGACCGGCTGGACATGTTCGCCAGGTCTTTTGGCCTGACGCCCCGGCAGCGGGAGCTGCTGCTGCTGTCCGCCGCCGGCGCGGACACGGGAACAATGGCTGAGGCCCAAGGGGTGACCTCCTACACGGTGCAGGACCAGTTCAAGCAGATCTTCCAGGCCTGCGGCGTCCACAGCCGCGCGTCCATGCTGGCCAAGGCGTTGGGGAGTTAGCAAGGCCAGTGCACGGCATGCCCTTCCTAGGGCCACGGCTGCATCGTCTTCCAGCAGTCCTTCAACGGGTCCGGCGGGAGCAAAATTGGGCGCGAATAGAACGCCTCCCACAGGGGGTCGTCGACCGGAATATCCTCCGGCTCATCGAGCGCTTGCTCTATGGGTTCGCCGTCGTGCAGCTCCACGCCTCCCGTTCCTGCGTAGTAGTTTTCCGGCACGGTCGATGCTGGCGGCGCAACCGGCAGACCCAGCCCTGGCGGCCAGTGTATTGGTTCTGCATCCTGATGCTCTGGGTTGTAATGGCGTCCGGTGGGTGAAGTCCAGCCGGGCGGTTCGTGATTGTTGGCCGGCCCGGGTGTCCACCTGCTGTTGTGTTTGAGCCGGTGGTGCCTTGGGCACAGCTGAGCCAAATTACTTGCTCCGGTAACGCCGCCGTGTTGCCACGCTTGTAGGTGGTCGGTTTCGTTGTCGGGGGTGCGGTTGGTGCAGCCGGGGAACGTGCACTTGGCGTCGCGCATCCTGATCCAGCGTTTGATGGTTTCGGTGAGCCGGTAGTTTTTGCGGCCTATCTCCAGGGGTGCCCCGTCCCTGGGGTCGACGAGGACCCGGTAGAACGAGTCAGCCCCGTCGGCGACAAGTTTGCGGGCCATGGAGGCCGGAATCGGCCTGAAACCATCGAGCATTGCGGGTTCATCGGTCTGACCGAGCAGGGAGAATACGGGCACCATCACCAGGACGTCTGCCCGCGGGGCGGGGACCTTCCCGACCTCCGTGGATTTCCCGGTCTGTGTGGTGTTCCCAGTGCCGAGGAGCAGGGAGGCGGCGATGTCGGGGCGGAGTTGGGTGAGGGTGCGGGGTTCGTCTGGGCCTTGGAGGCCGCGTGCGGTGGCGGTGGTCCGGTTCCAGATGGCAGAGGCGGTATCGCCGGGCAGGTAGAGGGAGATCCAGGCCATGCCGTCCTTGTCGGGGGAGAATTCCATCCGCCGGTCTGCCACGCCCTTTGCGTGGCGCTTCTCGATCGACTCGGGGTGGTGGCGTTCCCGCCATCCACGCACCTTGGCTCGGAACCGGGACGGGACAAGCTCACCGGGGGCCGCGCCACGGGCAGGGTGGGGTGCGTCGGGGTCGAAGAAATGCGCGACCAACGCAACAGCACCAGCCCCATCGAGACTCTCGGTTTCGTCCGCGACAATCCGGGCGTGCTGCCAGGACATGTCCCCGGCGGACAGGGTGTCGAACACCAGGGGCAGGGAACAAATCCGCCGGGACTGCTCCACGAACACCCCTGCCACCGCGGAGCTGAGGGTCAGGACCCCGGCGATCTCCTCCACCGTCGACATCTGCGCGTAGGTGCGGTCCTGGACCGAGGCATCCGGCGGCGTCATCGCCTCCTGCAGTTCAACGGCCCGCACAGCCTGCCGGGACTTTACCGCGGCGAGCTGCGCTTCCAGCCGGGCCATCAGCTCCAAGCCCTCGAGGCACAGTTCATACCGCCGCTGCAACACATCCACCTCAGCACCGGAGACCAAGCGGGCATCCTCCAGGAGCAGCACATCAAGGGCAGAAACAGAGTCGCGAATACTCATCACCCGTCCCGCCACGCCGCTGCTCGTTCCCATAGAGACATCATGCAACCGGGGTCTGACAATCAAAGCTTGGGTGGTAGACGTACCTTGCAGCGGATCTCTTAGCGCCTAGCCCCCTGCGAAGGGCGGCAGCACGTCCACGACGTCGTCGGGGCCAAGGACGGTTGCCTGGTCCCGCACGGCCACCTCATTGAGCAGGAAGCTGCTCCGCGAAAGAAGCCGGGAAAGCGGCGGAGTGCCCGCCGGAGGCTCCGCGCGCTCCACGGCGGCGATGGCTGCCAGCAGGTCCGCTACCGTGGCGCCCTCGGGCAGCTGGAACTTTTCTTCCTCGAAGCCGGCTGCAGCGCGCGCGGCAGCAAAATAGCGTACAAGCATCTGTGTCAGCCCCCGATGGCGCTCATGCTGCGGTCCGGCTGGACGAAGTCCGGAGCGTCAAGTCCCACGTGGTCCATGCCGTGGGCCTTTGGTTTGATCCACATGGCGTCCTGCCACCGCTGCGCCAGTTCCGCATCGGAGGCGCCCGCGCGCAGCAGGTCCAGCAGGTCGAACTCCTCGCGTGAGAACAGGCAGCTCATGATCTTGCCCTCGGCAGTAATCCTGGTGCGGCGGCAGTCGGCGCAGAACGGTTCGGTGACGGAGGCAATGATGCCCACTGTTCCCAAAACCGGGCTGTCGGTATCAGCGGAACCCGCCACCCGCCGTCGTACTTCAAACCGCTCCGCGGGGGCGCCGTCACGCGCCCGGGGATCAGGGGTGAGGTCGTAGTCCCGGGACAGCAGTCCGCGGATTTCGGCAGCGGTGATCATGTTGCGCCGCGTCCAGCCATGGTCGGCATCGAGCGGCATCTGTTCAATGAACCGCAGTTCGTACCCGCGCTCCAGCGCCCACGCCAGCAGCTGTGGCGACTCGGCGTCGTTGATGCCCCGCATCAGGACCGCGTTCAGTTTGACCGGGCCAAGGCCGGCAGCCCAGGCAGCGTCGACGCCGGCCAGGACCTGGTTGAGGAACGGGCGCCGGGTCAGCTTGGCGAACGTCTCTTCATGCAGCGAGTCCAACGACACGTTGATGCGGGTCAGCCCGGCGTCCTTGAGCGCCGCCGCCTTCTTTGCCAGGCCGACGCCGTTGGTGGTCATGGAGATCGGCAGGTCCGGGTGGTTGGCCCGCAGGGCCGCGATGATGTCCACCAGGTCATGCCGGACCAAAGGCTCACCTCCGGTCAGCCGCAGTTCCCGGACGCCCAGCTGCTGCACGCCAACCTTGACGATCCGCACGATTTCCCCGGCCGACATCACTGCCTGCTTGGCGAGCCATTCCAGGCCTTCCGCAGGCATGCAGTAGGTGCAGCGGAGGTTGCACTTGTCCGTCAGGGACAGCCTCATGTCCGTGGCGCGGCGGCCATACCGGTCCGCCAGTCCCGCCGGCGCATCCGCGGGCCGTCGTGCGGGGACGCCGGGCAGCGCCGATGCTGCTTCCTCCCGCGGCTGCGGCATGCCTAGCTGGACACTCATGAATTCAGGCTACGCCACGTTGCGCCGCGCATCACACCTGTGACCGGGAAGCGGAAGCACCTGGCGCATCCGGGGACATCATCCACGCGCGGAGCGCCGGCGAACCTATGCTGGAAGTTGTGAGGAGTTCCCGGCAAAAGCACGGAGCGGACGACGACGGCGCCGGCCTTGGGGAGCGTGCGGAAAGTCCCGTCCGGCACCGGGCAGTCCTGCGCACCGGGGCCCGCTGGGCCGCGGCTGCCGGAATAGGTGCAGCCGCCGGCGGCGTCGCCGTGGGGGAGCTGGCGGCAGGTCTTGCCAGCCCCTCCCTTTCACCGCTGACCGCTGTGGGCGGGGCTGTCATCGATGCCGTCCCGCCCGGTGTCAAGGACTGGGCCATCGCCCTCTTCGGCACGGCGGACAAGGCTGCGCTCCTGGCGGCCATGGCGCTGGCCATTGCCGTGCTGGCCGCAGTTGCCGGCGTCCTCGAGCGCCGACGGCGGTTCGCCGGTGCCGCCGTGATGGGCATCTTCGGGCTGGCCGGCGTGGCAGCGGTCCTGACACGGTCCCAGGTGACCCCTGCAGCCCTCGTGCTTCCGCTCCTGGCCGCGGCAGTCGCCGTCGTGCTGTTGCGTTTCCTGGCCCGGCGGCTGCAGGCGTGGGAGGACCTGGAACCTGGAGACGCAGGCCCGGAAGGCGAAGGCCCCGGCGACACAGGGCCTGCCGGAACCGGCACCGCCGCTTCCCGACGCAGTTTCCTCCAGGCCCTTGCCACCACTGCCGCGGCCACTGCTTTGGGCGGAGTGCTGGCGGGAATCTGGCGCGGCGCCGCAGCAGCGGTCAGTGAAGCCAGGGCACGCATTTCCCTTCCCCTGCCGGCGTCAGCCGCGCCGCCCATTCCCGCCGCCGCAGAGCCGGGCGTCGCCGGCATGCCGCCGCTGGTCACCCCGAACCCGGACTTCTACCGAATCGACACAGCGCTGGCTGTCCCCGCGGTCAGCCCGGAGACGTGGGTCCTCAAAGTCACCGGACGGGTGGCCCGCGAAGTCCAGCTTTCCTTCGCCGACCTCCTTGCCAAGCCCTTGGTTGAACGCCACGTCACCATTGCCTGCGTGTCCAATGAGGTGGGCGGGGACCTGATTGGCAACGCCCGCTGGCTCGGCTGGCCGGTGCGTGAACTGCTGGCCCTGGCCGGTCCCCAGCCGGGCGGGGATATGGTCCTCTCCCGAAGCGCCGATGGCTGGACCGCCGGAACGCCACTGGATGCCCTCACCGACGGCAGGGACGCCCTGCTTGTCGTGGGCATGAACGGTGAGCCCCTGCCGCTGGAGCACGGCTTTCCGGTCCGCCTGGTGGTCCCCGGCCTTTACGGCTATGTGTCAGCCACCAAGTGGGTCACCGAGCTCAAGGTCACCAGGTTCGCCGACGACGCCGGGTACTGGACGCCGCGGGGCTGGTCCGCGCGCGGGCCCATCAAGACGTCGTCGCGCATCGACGTGCCCCGCAGTGGGCGCCCGGTCAGCGCAGGAACCGTGGTTTTCGGCGGAGTTGCCTGGGCCCAGCACACCGGCATTGGGAAAGTGGAGCTGCGGGTCAACCGGGGACCGTGGCAGGAAGCCGAGCTGGCCCCGGGCATCTCGGTGGACACGTGGTACCAGTGGAAGCTGGCCGTCCACCTCACCCCGGGGCAGTACGAGGTCCAGGTCCGCGCCACGAACCTGTTGGGTGAACCCCAGGACGAAACGGCGCGGCCCCCGGCGCCGGACGGAGCTACGGGATTCCACACGGTTAGAGTGGACGTGAAATCCTGACGGCCGCGACCAAAGGCGTACCCATGACCAGCCACCCCCACGGCAAGGCCGAGCATGCGCGGAGCGTCGCTGCGCATGCCGCCGCCGTTGCGGAACTCCTCCAGCCGCTCCGCTCGTCGGAGCGCACGGAAGTCCTGCCGCTCATCCAGGCGCTGGGCCGCGGCCTGGTGGACCATGTCGCCGCTCCGATCAGCCTTCCTCCGTTCGCCAACTCGCAGATGGACGGGTACGCCGTCCGCTCCGGCGACCTGTCGGGCGCCGGCGCGGACCTGCGCATCGTGCCCCCGGTTCCAGCCGGGTCCAGCCCGCAGCCGCTGGCGCCCGGAACGGCCGCCCCCATCATGACCGGTGCCATGATCCCGGAGGGGGCTGACGCCGTCGTACCCATTGAAAAAGCGGTGCCGGACCGCTTCCCGGAGCCTGGCCCGGACGGCACAGTGAAACTGAACGGCACAGCGAACTGGAAAGGCACAGTCAAACTGCCTGCCACCGCCCCGGGAACGTATGTCCGCCCCGCTGGCAGCGATATTGCTGCGGGGGAGCGGGCCCTGGCTGCCGGTACCTGCCTGGGGCCGGCGCAGTTGGGGCTGCTCGCCGCGCTGGGCATCCCGAAAGTGACAGTTTCTAAGGCCGCCACCGTCCTGCTTGTCACCACCGGGGACGAGGTGGTGGATCCCGGCCAGGACCTTGCGCCGGGCAAGATCTACGACTCCAACGGAACCCTCCTGGAAGCCGCCATGCAGCAGGCCGGGCTGACTGTCCGGCGCACCGCCATTTCCACCGACAACCCCGCGGAACTGCTGGCGCTGCTGCGCGCCGGGAGCCGGCGCGCGGACCTGATCGTGACCACGGGCGGCGTCAGCAAGGGCGCTTACGAGGTGGTGCGCCAGGCGATGGCAGGCCAGCCTGTCGAGTTCCTGCACGTGGCCATGCAGCCCGGTGGTCCCCAGGGAATCGGAACATTCGACGGCGTTCCCTTCCTTGGGTTCCCGGGCAATCCGGTCAGCTGCCTGGTGTCCTTTGAAATGTTCCTCCGTCCCGCCCTGTCAGCATGCCTCGGGGCGCCGGCACCGAGGCTGCCCCTGCGTGCCCGCCTGGACCAGCCCCTGGCGTCCCCCGCGCACAAGCACCAGGTCCGGCGTGGAAGCCTGCAGCCGGACGGGTCCGTGAAGCTGGAGGGCGGCGAGGGCTCGCACCTGATGCACGCGCTCGCCGGTTCCAACGTCCTGGTCCACGTTCCCGCCGGCGTAACGGAGCTCGCCGCCGGCGACGAGGTGGAAGTATGGATGTTGTGAACGCAGAACAAACCCCCGCACTGACGCACCTGCGCCAGGACGGCAGCGCCCAGATGGTGGATGTTTCCGCCAAGGCAGAAACAACCCGCGAGGCCACGGCCACCGCCACGGTCCGGACCACCCCGGAGGTGATGCGGCTCCTGGGCACCGGGGGGCTTCCCAAGGGGGACGCGCTGGCCGTCGCCCGCGTCGCCGGCATCATGGCGGCCAAGAAGACCCCGGACCTGATTCCGCTGTGCCATCCGCTGCCCCTCGCCAAAGTCACGGTCGATTTCGACCTCGGCGAAGATGCCGTCTCCATCAGCTCCACTGTCAAGACACGGGGCGTCACGGGAGTGGAAATGGAGGCCCTGACCGCCGCGTCGGTGGCGGCCCTCAGCGTCTACGACATGATCAAGGCCGTGGACAAACATGCCGTCCTGACAGACATCAAGGTGCTGGCCAAGAGTGGCGGCAAGAGCGGAGACTGGGCCCTGTGACCACCCCCCACATCCTGCATCTCCCCGAACCGCACCGGCACGGCGACGTGCAGGGGCGGAAGGCCGGCGTCGTCATCGCCTCCACCCGGGCCGCCGCCGGCATCTACGACGACGAGACCGGACCGGTCATCACCGACTGGCTCACTGAACATGGCTTCGACGTCTTCCCGGCCATGGTGGTCCCCGACGGCGATCCCGTGGGCGCCGCCATCCGGGCGCTCCTCACCCAGCACCCCGCCGTCGTCATCACCAGCGGCGGCACCGGCCTCAGCCCGGACGACCGGACACCGGACGTCACCCTGCCGCTGCTGGACCGGGAAATCCCCGGCATCATGGAGGCGATTCGCCGCGCCGGCGCTGCCAAGACCCCGCTGGCTGCCCTCAGCCGGGGATATGCCGGTGCCGCCGGGCGTACCTTCATCGTGAACCTGCCCGGATCGCCCAAAGGCGTCATGGACGGGCTGACCGTCCTGGACCCGGTGATCGGACATCTTTGTGACCAGCTGGAAGGCGGACATGGGCACTGAAGCATTCGAAGTAGTGAGCGCGGTCCTGAGCGCGGAGCCCATCTCCGTGGACCAGGCAATCGCCGCAGTGGAAAGCGACACGGCCGGCGCCGTGGTCAGCTTCAGCGGCGTGGTGCGCAACCACGACGGCGGCAAGGCCGTTGAGCGCCTCAGCTACAGTGCGCACCCCACGGCGCACCAGGTGATGGCCGACGTCGTCGCGCGCCTCGTTGCCGAACAGAACGCCGAAGCAGGTGCCGGCACCGGACAGCCCGTCCGGATCTGGGCGGCGCACCGGATCGGGATGCTGGAGATCGGGGACCCCGCCCTGGTGTGCGCGGTGTCCGCCGCGCACCGCGGGCAGGCGTTCGCCGTCTGCTCCGATCTGGTGGACCGCATTAAGGAACAGGTGCCCATCTGGAAGGAACAGTTCTTCTCGGACGGCACCGTCGAATGGGTCGGCGCAGGCAGCTGACGCTGCTGCCCGGACGGCCCCCGGGTGCGAGGTAACGCACGCCATCCGGTTCCTGCCCGCACCCGTCCCGCCGGTAGGGTTAATGCCATGACCGAACAACACTCCGTTCCCAAGCTGGTGGCCGTCCTTGGTGCCAATGGACGCATGGGCGCCGAGGCCGTCAAGGCCATCGACGCCGCGCCCGACATGAAGCTCGTTGCAGCCCTGGGACGGGGTGACTCGCTGGAGCAGCTGGCAGCCTCAGGTGCCCGGTACGTGGTGGACCTGACGGTTCCCGAAAGCACCGAAGCGAACGTCCGCTTCGCCGTCGAGCACGGCATCCACGCCGTGGTGGGAACCACCGGCTGGGACACGGGGCGGCTGTCCGCCCTGGAATCCCTGCTGGCAGCGCACCCGGAGACCGGCGTTCTCATCGCCCCCAACTTCGCCCTGGGCTCGGTGCTGGCCTCTGCCTTCGCCGCGAAGGCGTCCAAATACTTCGAATCGGTGGAGATCATCGAGCTGCACCATCCGGACAAGGTGGACGCCCCTTCCGGCACCGCAGTCCGCACCGCTGAGCTGATCGCCGCCGAACGCCGGGCAGCGCAGGTGCCGCCCAGCCCGGATGCCACCACCAGTGAACGTGCCGGCGCCCGCGGCTGTGAGGTGGACGGCGTCCGGGTCCACAGTGTCCGGCTTCGCGGCCTCGTGGCACACCAGGAAGTCCTCCTGGGTGGCCCGGGCGAACAACTGACCCTCCGCCACGATTCCTTCGACCGCGCCTCGTTCATGCCCGGCGTGCTCCTGGGCCTGCGCAACGTTGCCGCACACCCGGGGCTGACCTTCGGCCTGGACGGCTACCTGGACTTGGGGCTCTAAGCCGTGAACGGGCTCCTTGCCGGCTTCCGGAAGAACCGCACCAAGATCTGGGTGGGCGCGGTGACGCTGCTGCTGGTCTTCTACCTGGTGGTGTCGTTCCAACGCTCCCTCCTGCTCCTGACGGACAGCAACCTCACGGCCAAGGCCATCGGCGCCGCCTACCTGGTGCTGCCTGTGGTGGGTGCCTGGGCCCTGATCCGCGAGCTGATGTTCGGTGCCCGCACCGAGCAGATGGCCAAGGTCCTGGAAGCCGAAGGCGGGCTGCCCGTCGATGAGCTTCCGCGCACGCCCGGCGGCCGGATCGTCCGGGCCGCGGCGGACGCTGAATTCGAAAAGTACCGGGCCGAAGCCGAGGCCGCTCCCAACGACTGGCGTTCCTGGTTCCGCCTCAGCTGCGCCTACGACGCGGCCGGAGACCGCAAACGTGCACGGGCGTCCATGCGCGACGCCGTGAAGCTCTTCACCGCCGCCTCCTGATACCGCCACGCGCCAGCCCTTCTCCCGCAGGCCCCGCGCTCCGCGGCCTCCTGCACCGTTTACTGCGATGGGCATTTCTGCCCATCGCAGTCCGCTGCCGTCCGCGGTAGGTTTATTTAGTAAAGACTCTTTAGCTTTGGGGGAAAGCATGAGGTTGGCCATGTCCATGCCACGGGCGTGGGCCAGCTGTACCCCAGGCCCTCTCCCCGGGCAGCCGCACCCATCCCTGCCACGCACCAGCGCTCCCTTGCCGCGTGCCGGGAAGCCGGAGGCTGCCTGACGCTGCACGCACCCCACCCTTGAACCCGCCCGCACACCTGCACCCGTGCACCCAAGAACCCGCACCTTTGGACAGAAGGACCATCCATGAGCCACCCGAATTTCCCCAACCCATCCCAGAGCGGGCCGTCCGCTCCGCCCATTCCGCCGGCCCCGTCCACCTTCGGCGGACCATCCACGTTTGAGGGGCACTACCCCGGAGCTCCGCAGGGGGATTACCAGCCGGGGCCCCACGGCAGCGGCCCCTACCCGGACGGTCCCCGGAAGTCGTTCATGACAACCTGGATCCTTTCGCTGCTGCTGGGTACCTTCGGCGCGGACCGCTTCTACCTTGGCAAGATCGGCTCCGGCATCGCCAAGCTCCTGACGGCCGGCGGCCTCGGCATCGTGGCCATCGTGGACCTGATCATCACCTTGACCGGAAACACCAGGGACAAGGATGGCCGCCCGCTTGAGGGCTACCCGGAGAACAAGAAGAAGGCCTGGATCATCACCGGCGTCGTCTGGCTCATCAGCATCATCACCGGAATCCTGCTGACCATCATGTCCGTCGCCATGATCGGAGCTGCCCTCGACAACCGGAAGCTCCCCGTATCTCCCGAGCTTCCGTCGGCCTCGCAGGCAGCGCCCAACCCGTCACGTGGAACAACCCCGTCGAACGGAGCCGCTCCGTCCAGTGGCGCCGACGCCGGTGCAAACTCCTTCGTCGCCACCGTGTCCGAAGGCAACACCGTCAAGATCAGCGTCCTCGATTCCATCTACACGGCCGAAATCCCGGGCATGACCTACATGCAGCCGAAGAACGGCGGTTTCCTCGCGGTCAAGGTGTCCTGGGAGACGCTGACCGGAAGCAGCTTCTCCAGCCCCTCGAATTTCAAGGTCTACGACGCCGAGGGCAAAGAGGGCGAACTGGTCTATCTTGACGATGGCATGGGCGCCCTGCCCACCGACGAGGTCGGTGCCGGCGATGTCCGCCAGGGCGTCATTGCGTTTGATGTGAAGAAGGGCCCCACCCAGGTTGTTGTCAACGATGACTTCGGCGACAAGACGGCCACCTTCACCCTGACCCCGCAGTAGCAGCCGCACTGCAGCCGGTTTCAGAACGAAACCCGCGGCCCCACTTTCCGGTGGGGGCGCGGGTTCTTTTTCATTCCAGAGCGGGGGCGAAGCCGGGCCAGACGAGGTGGATTGCCTTGGTTCAGGAGAGGGCCTTGAAGCCGCCCCGGCCCACCACGGCCGCCGCATGGCCCGCCCATTCCAGCGGGCCGCGCCAGGACAGCCGCGCAAAGACAATGCCGACAGTGATGGCAGTGGCCGCCTGGGCAAAGTACATCCCGTCCTCCGTCCAGCCGGCGGGCAGGGGTTTCAGATAGAAGCTGGACACCACCCAGACGTGCACTGTGTACAGGGTCAGCGTCATGGCGCCGGCCCCGCGCAGCGGAAGCAGCAGGTCCAGGTCCACCCACTCCGCGAGGCGACCCAGCAGCAGGCAGGCCCCAATGACCGCCGCCGCCACTGCCGAGGTGTGCAGCAGGTCAAGCGGAGTTCCCGAGTGCGGTGCGGCCGATGCCAGCCACCACCAGGAGCCCTCCTGGGGGATACCTGTCAGGTTGACCTGCAGCACGCTGCCCAGCGGATACCCCGGGGAATTGAGGACCTTTTCCAGCGCTGCCAGGCCGCCCCAGTCCTCCATGGCCGCTGCCCCCAGGGCCTTGGCTGCCACGGCCACCACCGTTCCGGCCGACAGCAGCAGTATGGGAACCAGTGCCTTGGTGAGGACCAGGCGCCCGATCACCAGCCCCACCAGCAGGTAGGACAGCCACTGGAACACAGGGTAGTAGCCGGTAAAGAACACATCCGCGAGCAGCCGGGCAGGTGTTCCGAGGTCTTCCCAGCCCGGGTTGTGGCCCAGCTTCAGGGGAGGCTCAGGGGCAAGGAGCCAGGGCCGCATGAGGTATGCCAGCACCGGCGAGGCAAGGATCCAGCCACCGGCCCAGGCGCACAGCGGCTTCACGCCAAGCCCCAGGAAGGGGAGGATGCACAGGAACAGCACGGCGTAGTGGACCAGGATAATGGCCACGTTCACCTCCAGGCCGCCCAGGGTAAGTCCGACGGCGGCAATCACCAGGGCGCGCAGCGCCACACCGCGCCGGGCGGCGGAGAGCCCGGGGCCCGCCAGCGGCTTGTCCTTCCCGGTGGACAGGGCAAGTCCCACGCCGGCCAGCACGGCGAAGAGGGCGGCGGCCCGGCCCGAGAAGGTGAGGCCAATCCAGGTTGGCGTGAGGTTTGTATTCGATTCGAACGTCGGCAGCAGGTGGGTGGCCATCATGCCCAGCAATGCCACGCCGCGGGCGGCGTCGATGCCCCGGAGGCGCCCCGGTTGTTGCCTGCCTGGGGCCTTGCTGGACCGGGTGGCCGGGCTTCGGGACGTCATGACCAGATCGTCTCACATGCTGCTCCTGGGTCGCTTGTCACAGCGGGCGCCAGCGGTGCCCGGAGCGCCAGCATCCCTTGTATTCGAATATATGTTCGAATAGCATGTCGGGTATGGAAATGACGTCGTCCGGAGCATCCGGATCCAGGGGGGGAGCGGCCGGGGGAGCCGCCCATGAAACCAGCGGGCAAGGGCGCCGGCAGCCGGAAGCCCCGCAGGGCAGTCTGCAGGCAGCCCCCGTGCGGGAGGGCAATGTGCAGGCGGGCAATGTGCAGGCGGGTCCTGCATGGGAGGGCCGTGCGCCGGCAGGCAACGCCCAGGCGGATCACGTGCAGTCCGGGAGCCTGCCGCGCCGTTACGCCCCGGACGACCTTCCGCCCGGGGATCCTGGCGCCGCGGACGGGCCACTGAAGGCGATGAGTCCCGGAGTGGTGGACTACTTGTTCCGCCAGCTTGTTTCCGGGCGGCCCGCGGAGGACGTCGCGTGGGAACGGGAAGGCATCAGCCTTGCGGCCCAGCCGGAGGGGGCAGAGCTGGCCCGCAGGCTTGCTGAAACGGATCTTGATGCCCTGACGCCCACGGAGTTGTTCCATTACGTGCGGGCGGCGCAGCGGCTCGCATCCTGGGCAGAGGGCCTTCGGCAGTCGGCGGTCGGCCGCTATTGCCATGCGGGGGCGGACGCTCCACGGCCAGGGCGTCGCCGTATTTGACGTTCGTCACGCCCGTGGCATTGTCCTAACCAGCCGGGGACAGGGTAACGTTTTTTCCATGGCTGACTCTTCCGCGCACATCCCTGCCCTCGGTACCCTCCTGACCGCCATGGTCACGCCGTTCACCAAGGACGGCGCAGTGGATTACGACCAGGCGGCAGCGCTGGCCAGCAAACTGGTCGACGACGGCTGTGACGGCCTGGTGGTCACCGGCACAACCGGCGAGACCTCCACGCTGACGGACGAAGAGAACCTCGGCATGTTCCGCGCCGTGAAGGACGCCGTGGGCGGCCGGGCGGCCATCATTGCCGGGACCGGCACCAATGACACCGCGCACTCGGTCCACCTCTCCCAGCAGGCTGCTGCCCTCGGCGTCGACGGCCTCCTCCTGGTGACCCCTTACTACAACAAGCCCAGCCAGGCCGGTGTCCGCGCCCACTTCGAGACCATCGCCTCCGCCGTGGACGTACCCGTCATGCTGTACGACATCCCCGGCCGGTCCTCGATTCCGATCGAAGCCGACACCATGATCCGGTTGGCGCAGCACCCCAACATCGTCGCCGTCAAGGACGCCAAGGCAGACCTCACCGCAGCCACCCGCGTCATGGCCGAAACGGACCTCCTGTTCTACTCGGGCGACGACGGGCTGACCCTTCCCTGGATGGCGCTGGGCGCCGTCGGCCTGGTGGGTGTCACCACCCACGTCGCCACCCGCCGCTTCCGCGAGCTCATCGACGCCGTCAACGCCAATGACCTTGGGACTGCGCGCAAGATCAACTTCGAGCTGCAGCCCGTGGTCCGCGCAACCATGACCCGTGTCCAGGGGGCCGTGGCGGCCAAACAGATTCTTAAATGGCAGGGAGTCCTGCCCAACTCGATTGTCCGTTTGCCCCTCGTGGAGCCGGACGAAACCGAGATCGAAACCATCCGCGGGGATTTGGCGGAAGCGGGGCTGGTCTTCTCCTGAGGCTAAGACCGGCACCCTTCCGCCTGGAAAGAAGTGCACTATGACCCAAACTGCCCTTACCGGCCTTGTCACCCCTCCGCGCCTGCCCCAGGGCACCCTGCGGATCGTCCCGCTTGGCGGGCTGGGGGAGATCGGCCGGAACATGGCCGTGTTCGAAATCGACGGCAAACTGCTGATCGTGGACTGCGGCGTCCTCTTTCCCGAGGAAACCCAGCCCGGCGTTGACCTGATCCTGCCGGACTTCTCGTACATCGAGGACCGGCTGGACGACGTCGTGGCCGTGATCCTCACACATGGCCACGAGGACCACATCGGCGCCGTGCCGTACCTGCTGCGCCTGCGCAACGACATCCCCCTGGTGGGCTCCCAGCTGACGCTGGCCCTGATCGAGGCGAAGCTGCAGGAGCACCGCATCCGGCCCTACACGCTGACCGTTGAAGAAGGCCAGGTGGAGAAATTCGGGCCGTTCGAATGCGAGTTCGTCGCCGTCAACCACTCCATCCCGGATGCCCTTGCCGTGTTCATCCGCACGGCCGGCGGCACGGTCCTGCACACCGGTGACTTCAAGATGGACCAGCTGCCGCTGGACGGACGCATCACCGACCTGCGCCACTTCGCCAAGCTGGGCGAGGAGGGCGTTGACCTCTTCATGTCCGACTCCACCAACGCCGACGTGCCCGGATTCACCACGGCCGAGAAGGAAATCGGCCCCACCCTGGAGCGGCTTTTCGGCCAGGCCACCAAGCGCATCATCGTGGCGTCCTTCTCCTCCCACGTCCACCGCGTGCAGCAGGTCCTTGACGCCGCTGCCAAGCACAACCGCAAGGTGGCCTTTGTGGGCCGCTCCATGGTCCGCAACATGGCCATCGCGGAGAAGCTGGGCTACCTGGACGTCCCTTCCGGGCTTATCGTCGACATCAAGAACATCGACAACCTGCCGGACAACCGCGTGGTCCTCATGTCCACCGGCTCCCAGGGCGAGCCCATGGCGGCCCTGTCCCGGATGGCAAACGGCGACCACCGCGTGGTGGTGGGCGACGGCGATACCGTCATCCTGGCCTCCAGCCTCATCCCGGGCAACGAAAATGCGGTGTTCCGGATCATCAACGGCCTCCTCAAACTCGGGGCCGACGTGATCCACAAAGGCAACGCCAAGGTCCACGTATCCGGCCACGCAGCAGCCGGGGAACTGCTCTACTGCTACAACATCCTCGAGCCGCTCAACGCCATGCCCGTGCACGGCGAGACCCGCCACCTGATCGCCAACGGCAAGATCGCCATTGAGTCGGGAGTCCCGGAAGCCAGCGTCATCCTTGCCGACAACGGCACGGTCATCGACCTCCGCGACCACCAGGCGGACATCGTGGGCCAGGTGGAGGTTGGATTCGTCTACGTTGACGGCTCCAGCGTGGGCGAAATCACCGACGCGGACCTCAAGGACCGCCGCATCCTGGGCGATGAAGGCTTCATCTCGATCATCACGGTTATCCACCGGGCCACCGGCAAGGTGGTGTCCGGGCCCGAGATCCACGCCCGCGGTGTTGCCGAGGACGATTCAGTCTTCGACGACATCATCCCCAAGATCAACGCGGCACTGGAAGAAGCAGTCCAGAACCACGCCGACCACACCAGCCACCAGCTCCAGCAGGTGGTGCGCCGCGTCGTGGGCACCTGGGTCAACCGCAAGCTGCGCCGCAAGCCCATGATCATCCCGGTGGTGCTCGAAGCCTAAGATTGGCTCCGCTGCCGCAGGGCAGGTTCGGAAGGCCCCGGTTCACCGTGAACCGGGGCCTTCCGCGTGTCCGGGCGGTGCGGCCGGCGCCCCCAACCGATGCGCTCCCCGGGCCCCGATATCCCCGGAATCACAGCATGCTTCCGGTACCGTGGCTACTATGGCCACACGTACTACTTCCGCGCCCAAAGGTACCGGCAGGGGCAGCTCCGGCAGCAAATCCGGGAGCTCCACAGCCCGCGGAACCGGCTCCACTGCCAGCAAGGCAGGGCGCGGCGGCTCATCCAGCACCGCACGCACCCGCCAGCTTCCCGCCGTCGAACACCACCAGCCGTGGCTGCTGCGCGTGGTCGGCGGGGCATGGCTGGGCATGGGCCACCTGGTGGGCGGGGGAGTGCGCCGCATCGGCCATGACGTCAGTGACCTTCCCGCCGAGGACCGCCGCGACGGCGCCGCGCTGTTCAACCTGGCGCTGGGGGTTTTCATCGCCACGTTTGCCTGGTGGGGCCTGACGGGCTGGTTCCCGGACGCCGTCTACGCCGTGGTGAACGGCACCTTCGGCTGGATCTCCCTGCTGCTTCCGCTCATGCTTTTCGTGTGCGCCTTCCGGTTGTTCCGGCAGCCCTCCGACGGCCGGGGCAACAACAGGGTGGGCATCGGCTTCCTGATCATGACGTTCGCGGGCTGCGGCCTGGCGCACATCCTGGGCGGCCAGCCCACCGTGGCCGACGGCTTCGACGGCCTCCGCAAAGCCGGCGGCATGCTTGGCTTCCTGGCCGCCACGCCGCTGGCCGCCATCCATCCCGCCGTTCCTGTGGCCCTCTATGGCCTGCTCGCTTTCGTGTCCCTGCTGATCATCACGGCCACCCCGTTCACGGCCATCCCGCGCCGCATCCGCGGAGCCTACGAGCACCTTATGGGCATCGACCTGATGGACCAGGAACGCCCCGACGTCCACGACCGCAGCTACCTGGAACGGACGGCCCCCGCCGCACCGCGCAAGAAGAAGCGCAAGCTCTTTGGCAAGGACCAGGAGTCCGAGCCGGGCCTTGAGGGCTACGTGGGCGACGAAGCGTTTGAGCACGCCGTCATTGACGACGACGAGCAGGAACCTGCCCGGCCCGCGCCGGGCGTGCGTCGGCCCACCCAGGCGGAGATCGCCGTCGAGAAGATCAAGGCCGCCCAGGGCCTGGGCGCCGGTTCGCAGGCGGCCCCGCCGGAAAACGCCACCGAGGCCATCCCCCTGGTCATCCCGGGTGCCGCGGCTCCGGGCAAGCCTGCCGCGCCCACCGTGCCCTCGAACCCGGTGGCGCCCGCGCCGCCGCCCGTTCCCATCCCGCAGCGGACCGAGCAGCTTTCACTCGCCGGCGATGTCACGTACACCCTCCCGGCCTCGGACTTCCTGACCCCCGGATCCATCCCCAAGGAGCGCACGGAAGCGAACGACGCCGTCGTCGCCGCCCTGACCGATACCTTGCAGCAGTTCAACGTTGACGCCACCGTCACCGGCTTCAGCCGCGGCCCCACCGTCACCCGGTACGAGATCGAACTTTCGCCGGGCACCAAGGTGGAGCGTGTCACCGCCCTGTCCAAGAACATCTCCTACGCCGTCGCCTCCAGCGATGTCCGCATCCTCAGCCCCATCCCGGGCAAGTCGGCCATCGGCATCGAGATCCCCAACACGGACCGCGAAACCGTCTCCCTGGGCGATGTCCTCCGCAGCCAGAACGCCCGCCGCACGGACCACCCGATGGTCATGGGCGTGGGCAAGGACGTGGAGGGCGGCTACGTGGTGGCCAACCTGGCCAAGATGCCGCACCTCCTGGTGGCTGGTGCCACCGGTGCCGGTAAGTCGTCCTTCGTGAACTCAATGATCACGTCCATCCTGATGCGTGCCACCCCGGACGAGGTCCGCATGGTCATGGTGGACCCCAAGCGTGTGGAACTGACCGCCTACGAGGGCGTTCCGCACCTGATCACTCCCATCATCACCAACCCCAAGAAGGCGGCCGAAGCGCTGCAGTGGGTGGTACGGGAAATGGACGCCCGCTACGACGACCTCGCCAACTACGGCTTCAAGCACATCGACGACTTCAACAAGGCCGTGCGCGCCGGCAAGGTCCAGCCGCCGGTCGACTCCAAACGCGTCATCCGGCCCTACCCGTACCTGCTGGTGATCGTGGACGAACTCGCCGACCTCATGATGGTGGCCCCCCGCGACGTCGAAGACTCCATCGTCCGCATCACCCAGCTGGCCCGTGCCGCCGGCATCCACCTGGTCCTGGCCACCCAGCGGCCCTCCGTCGACGTGGTCACGGGCCTCATCAAAGCCAACGTGCCCTCGCGCATGGCCTTCGCCACGTCCTCCGTCACGGACTCCCGGGTGGTCCTGGACCAGCCGGGCGCCGAGAAGCTCATCGGCCAGGGTGACGCGCTCTTCCTGCCCATGGGCGCCTCCAAGGCGATGCGTGTCCAGGGCGCCTGGGTCACGGAGTCGGAGATCCACAAAGTGGTGGAGCACGTCAAGGGACAGCTGCAGGCTGTCTACCGTGACGACGTCGCCCCTGAAGCGGAAAAGAAGCAGATCGACGACGACATCGGGGACGACCTCGAGGTGCTGCTGCAGGCCACCGAACTGGTGGTCACCACCCAATTCGGCTCCACCTCCATGCTGCAGCGCAAGCTCCGGGTCGGGTTCGCCAAGGCCGGCCGGCTCATGGACCTCCTCGAATCCAGGGGAGTGGTGGGCCCCTCGGAGGGTTCCAAGGCGCGTGACGTCCTGGTGAAGCCGGACGACCTCGCCGCCGTCCTCGCCGCGATGAAGGGCCAGGAAGCCCCTGCGGCGCCTGACTCGCAGACCGCCGCACTCAGTGACAATGCCAACGCCAACATCGCCCAGGGCGGCTACGCCGAAGACCTGGTGGCTGCGGACCTGGACCAGAGGAAGCAGAACGTCGAATACTACGACGGCTCGGATTCGGCCCCGGGCGGCTACGGCGATGACGACGACGGCTCCGAAGACGCGTGGTCCCTCACGGGACGCTAGGCCGGTAGCCTAGGAACGTGACTAGCACCGATGCCACCGCCGCCGGCCAAGGCCGAGCCGGGGTCTGGAACCTTCCCAATGTCCTGACCATGATCCGCATTGTGCTGGTCCCGTTCTTCGTGTGGTTCCTCGTCGCGGATGCGCCGGGGCTGCACAGTACCTCCGGACCGTGGCGCTGGGCGGCGGTGGCGGCGTTCGCCGTCGCCATCTACACCGACAAGCTCGACGGCGATATCGCCAGGAGCCGGAACCTCGTTACGGACTTCGGCAAGATCGCCGATCCCATCGCCGACAAGCTCCTCATCGGCTCCGCCCTGGTGATGCTGTCCCTGCTGGGCGAACTGCCCTGGTGGGCAACCCTGGTGATCCTGGTCCGGGAATGGGGCATCACTGCGCTGCGTTTCTTCGTGATCCGCTACGGCGTCATCCCCGCTTCCCGCGGCGGCAAGCTCAAGACCGTCGTGCAGACCGCAGCGATCTTCCTGTACCTGCTGCCGTTCGGGGCGTTCGCGCCGTGGATGTCCTGGGTAGCGTTTGCCGTCATGATGGCCGCCGTGGCAATCACGCTGTGGACCGGCGTTGAATACGTGATTGAAGCCATGCGCCTCCGTGCGAAGGGCAAGCGCCAGGCAGGGACCGCGGAAGGGCAGGAACAGGCATGAGCAACCTCCACCAGCTGGCCGCCCAGGCCGTCAGGCAGGCGCTCGAGTCAGGACGGACCGTTGCCACCGCGGAATCTTTGACGGCCGGAATGGTGTCCGCGGTCCTCGCCGACACGCCCGGAGCCTCCGGCATGCTCCAGGGCGGCGTGGTGGCCTACCAGAACTCCGTGAAGGACGCGGTGCTGCACGTGCCTGCCGACCTGCTGGCCCGGGCCGGCTCCGTCGACCCGGACGTCGCCCGTGCCATGGCGGCCGGGGCGCGCACCGTCCTGGGCGCCGACGTCGGGCTTTCCACCACCGGCGTCGCCGGTCCCGAGGCCCATGACGGCAAGCCCGTGGGCCGGGTTTACATTGGTATTGCCACGGCTGCCGGCACCGCCGGTTTCGAATACACCTTTGCCGGCAGCAGGCCGGACATCCGGGCCGCTGCGTGCGGCGCCGCGCTGGAAAGACTGCTTGAGGCCCTGTCCGGCTGACCTTCGCAGCCTGCGAAGTTACCGGGCGTAAAGTTGCCGGGAACAAAAGCCGGTACCGATTAGTTATTACATTGTGTCGCTTCCGGAGAGCGGAGGCGCCTAGGATGAAATGACCAAGACGGGTTCGCCGGCGGCGGACCTGACCAATGAGGGAGCAAGGCGATACAGATGGTAAAGCAGCCCGTATCCGTAAACGGCGTTGTCCGCTGGAAGGATGTGGGCCTCGCCGAACAGGCTAAGAGCGAACAGAAGGAGCGCAAGATGGTAGTACTTCGTCACGAAATCGGTGATGTCCTGCGCGATGTCCGCCAGCGTCAGGGGCGCACGCTCCGTGAAGTTTCGCACAGCGCCCGTGTCTCCCTGGGATACCTCAGCGAAGTGGAGCGCGGCCAGAAGGAAGCATCATCAGAGCTACTGTCCTCGATCTGCTCGGCACTGGATGTTCCGTTGTCAAGCATGCTCCGTGAGGTCAGCGACCGCGTGGCAGTAGCCGAAGGCGTCGCAGTTCCGGACACCGTTCCGCAGGAATTCTCCCAGCGTTACGGCCGTGACCTGGAACGCGACCTCAACACTGAACTGAACGACGAACTCTCCACGGGCCTCCTCTCCGGCGCCCGGTAAAAGCAGCCCCACCCCAGGGTGGGACGAGGAAACAGCAGGAAGCCCCCGGCCGTGCCGGGGGCTTCCTGCTGTCGCCTAGTTGTCGGATGCGTCTTCCTGCGCGGTGGACGGGTCCGCCGCTTCCCTGGCGAACCCGTCACGCTCATAGGTGGAGTTCAGCTTGGCCATGCAGCGGGCCAGCTCCTGCAGGTCCTCCACCGGCCACTCGCGCAGCCGCTCCTGGAAGACCTGGCGCCGGGCGTCCTGGACCTGGTGCATCTTCTCTTCGCCCTTCGGCGTCAGCCGGATGGACTGCGCCCGGCGGTCCAGGGGGTCCGCCTCCTTGGACACCAGGCCCAGGCTTTCCAGGAAGGCGATCTGCCGGCTGACCGACGGCTTGCCCACGCCGATGTTCATGGCAAGGTCGGTGAGCCGGATGGGTCCTTCCCGGCGGATGACCGTCAGGAGCCCATACGCGGCAGGCTCCATGTCCGGGTGAACCTCGCGCGAGAGCTGGTTGGAGATGGCCCGGGCCCGCCGCCAAAAGAGGCTGATTTGGTGTTCGACATTCTGAAGCGCGGCGTCGGCGGCATCGTTGCCTGTGTCCTGCCGCGGCGGGAGATCCGGGGAGTTGCTCATGGCAACAATTCTAGGGTCCGCAATCATGAGAGGATTTACCGATGCGAATCAGCGAGTACTGGCGTCTCATGGATGACGAGTTCGGTGCGGGGTACTCCCGCGTGCTGAGCAGTACCCTGGTCCTTGCCGGCGTAGGCGGACGCACCGCTGACCAGGCCCTGGCCGCGGGCGTTGAGCCGCGGAGGGTATGGCTTGCTGTCTGCGACGTCCAGGACGTCCCGGCGGAACGGCGGCTCGGGCGAGACATCGCCCCGCGCCGCGATTGACGGCGGCGCCCGCCTCGATGCGGGCGCCAAGGATCCTGCCGCCTGACACGCCGCAGGAACTCCACTCTTCGAATACCTGTTCGGATAACGCTATGCTTTTTCCATCGGGTTTATCCACATAGCCGTTGTCCTCCGGCCGGAATGTCAGTGGGTCCCCTTAGCGTCAGAGATGACCAATACAACGGCCGCGAAGGCCACCATCGAGAAAGCATTAGAGGTGTCAACCATGGCGGCAGCCCCGGATCGTGCAAAAGCGCTGGAAGCAGCGCTTGCCCAGATTGACAAGCAGTTCGGCAAGGGCTCGGTCATGCGCCTGGGCGACGAAGTCCGCGCTCCGATCGAAGTCATCCCCACCGGCTCCATCGCCCTGGACGTCGCCCTTGGCATTGGCGGGCTCCCGCGCGGCCGCGTCATTGAAATCTACGGTCCTGAATCCTCGGGTAAAACCACCGTGGCCCTGCACGCCGTGGCGAACGCACAGCGCGCGGGCGGGATCGCAGCGTTCATCGACGCCGAGCACGCCCTGGACCCGGACTACGCCGCCAAGCTCGGCGTGGACACGGATGCCCTCCTGGTCTCGCAGCCGGATACCGGCGAGCAGGCCCTGGAGATCATGGACATGCTGGTCGGCTCCGGCTCCCTGGACGTCATCGTCATCGACTCCGTGGCCGCCCTGGTGCCGCGCGCTGAAATCGAAGGCGACATGGGTGACAGCCACGTCGGCCTCCAGGCCCGGCTCATGAGCCAGGCACTGCGTAAGATCACCGGCCGCCTGAGCCAGACCAAGACCACCGCCATCTTCATCAACCAGCTCCGTGAAAAGATCGGCGTGTTCTTCGGTTCCCCGGAAACCACCACCGGTGGTAAGGCGCTGAAGTTCTACGCGTCGGTCCGCATCGACGTCCGTCGGATCCAGACCCTCAAGGAGGGTGCCGATTCCGTCGGCAACCGGACCAAGGCCAAGATCGTCAAGAACAAGATGGCTCCGCCTTTCAAGGTCGCCGAGTTCGACATCATCTACGGCCAGGGCATCTCCCGTGAGGGCGGCATCATCGACATGGGCGTTGAGCACGGCATCATCAAGAAGTCCGGCTCCTGGTTCACCTACGACGGTGACCAGCTGGGCCAGGGCATGGAGAACTCGCGCCGGTTCCTCCGCGACAACCCCGAGCTGGCCGCCGAGCTGGAGCGCCTCATCAAGGAGAAGCTCGGTGTCGGGGTCAAACCTGCGGAGGATGAGTCCAAGGACTCGCCAAAGCTGAAAGCTGTCGACGGGTTCTAGCCCTTGACCGGACCACGAACACGGCGGTCCCGTGCCGGCACCCCCTCAACAGGGGTGCCGGACGGGTATGCAGTCCCTGACGACCCGCAGGCCGCGGACGCCGAACCGGACCCGTTTACGGTGGCGCAGGCAATCGTGTACCGGCAGCTGACGGCGGCGCCTAAGAGCAGGCTGCAGCTTGCCCGGAAACTGGCCGAACGGAACATCCCGGAGCACGTCGCCGAGGCCGTACTGGACAAGTTCCAGGAAGTCCGGCTGATTAACGATGCAGAATTCGCTGACATGTGGGTCAGGAGCCGCGCCCAGTCCCGCAAGCTTGCCAAGGGCGCGCTGAGGCGTGAGCTCGCTGAGAAAGGCATCGACCAGGAGACAGCGGCTTCAGCGCTGGAACAACTGACTGACGCCGACGAGGAGGCCGCTGCGCGCGCCCTGGTTGAGCGCAAGCTCCGGCCCGGGACGGACCTGTCCGGTCCCGGGGAACGGGACAAAGCAGTGCGGCGCCTGGCGTCCATGCTGGCAAGAAAGGGTTACCAGCCCTCGCAGGCGTTCCGGATCGTCAACGATGTCCTCGATTCCCAGCAGGACCCCGACAGCGGGATCCTCCAAAGCCGGTACCCTTAACGGGTGAGTTTGACCATTCCTTCCCCCCAATCCGGCGCCACCCCTTCCGTCGACGCAGGGACGGTCCCGCAAACCGGAGCCCTGCCCCGCACCTACCAGGTGCGAACCTTCGGCTGCCAGATGAACGTCCACGACTCGGAACGGATGTCTGGCCTGCTCGAGGCCGCGGGCTACGTCCCGGCGGAGGGCGAGCATGCCGACGTGGTGGTGTTCAACACCTGTGCGGTCCGGGAAAACGCGGACAACAAGCTCTACGGCAACCTGGGCATCCTGGCCCCCGTGAAGGCGGCCAACCCCGGCATGCAGATCGCCGTGGGCGGTTGCCTGGCACAAAAGGACCGCGAGACGATCCTCAAGAAGGCGCCGTGGGTGGACGCAGTCTTCGGTACCCACAACGTCGGTGCCCTTCCCGCCCTCCTGGACCGGGCGCGGCACAACAACGAAGCGCAGCTGGAGATCCTGGAATCCCTGGACGTCTTCCCGTCAACGTTGCCCACCAAACGTGACTCTGTCTACTCGGGCTGGGTGTCCATCTCCGTGGGCTGCAATAACACCTGCACCTTCTGCATCGTGCCCGCCCTCCGCGGCAAGGAAAAGGACCGCCGGCCCGGAGAGATCCTCGCCGAGATCCAGGCACTCGTGGACGATGGCGCCATTGAAGTCACCCTGCTCGGCCAGAACGTCAACTCCTACGGGGTGGAATTCGGGGACCGGCAGGCATTCTCCAAGCTCCTGCGTGCCTGCGGAGAGATCGAGGGGCTCGAACGCGTCCGGTTCACCAGCCCGCACCCCGCCGCCTTCACGGATGACGTCATTGACGCCATGGCAGAGACGCCGAATGTGATGCCGCAGCTGCACATGCCGCTCCAGTCCGGGTCGGACAGCATCCTCCGGGCCATGAAGCGTTCCTACCGGTCCACCAAGTTCCTGGGCATCCTGGACAAGGTCCGCGAAAGGATCCCGCACGCCGCCATTTCCACCGACATCATCGTGGGCTTCCCGGGTGAAACGGAGGAAGACTTCCAGGCCACCCTGGACGTGGTGGAAAAGTCCCGCTTCGCCACCGCCTTCACGTTCCAGTATTCAAAGCGTCCCGGCACGCCCGCGGCCGACCTGCCCGACCAGCTCCCCAAAGCCGTGGTCCAGGAACGCTTCGAACGCCTGACCGCGCTGCAGGACCGCATCGCCGCGGAGGAAAACCGGAAGCAGCTTGGCCGCCGGCTCGAAGTCATGGTGACCGCACAGTCCGGGCGGAAGTCTGAGGAAACCCACCGGCTGTCCGGCCGGTCGCAGGACCAGCGCCTCGTCCATTTCTCGGTCCCGGAGGGTGCACCTGCCCCGAGGCCGGGGGACCTCGTCACCGTCACCATTACCGAGGCCGCGGCTTTCCACCTGGTCGCCGACCCCACGCCTGAGGACTACACCCTTCGCCGTTCACGGGCAGGGGACGCGTGGGACAGATCCCAGGCCAACTCCTGCGGCGCGCCGGTCCCCGGTTCCGGAGAGGCACGTAAGGGCGTCTCCCTCGGCATGCCCTCACTGCCGCTGCGCACCCGCTGACAGGTGGCTGCTCCGCCCGTCATCGCCGTCGTCGGTCCCACCGGCTCCGGAAAGTCCGACCTTGCCGTCAACCTTGCCCTCGAACTGGACGGCGAGGTCATTAACGCCGATGCCATGCAGTTCTACCGCGGCATGGACATCGGCACCGCCAAAATCACGGTGGCCGAGCGCAGGGGAGTGCCGCACCACCTCCTCGACATCCTGGACGTGACCCAGGAAGCCAGTGTTTCCGACTTCCAGGCCCAGGCGCGCGAAACCATCGACGACATCCATGGGCGCGGCAAGCGCGCCATCCTGGCAGGCGGCTCCGGGCTGTACGTCCGGGCCGCCCTGGACGTCCTGGAATTCCCGGGGACCGACCCTGCGCTGCGTGCCCGGCTTGAAGCGGAGCACGCGGAAGTCGGCACAGGTGAACTCCTGGCCAGGCTCGGGAGGGTGGATCCCACCTCCGCTGCCCGGGTGTCCGATGCACGGCGCATCATCCGCGCGCTGGAGGTCCACGAACTTACCGGGCGCCCCTTCAGCTCCTACATGCCGCGGAGGGAGTACCACCAGCCCGCCGTCCAGGTGGGCCTCGGCGTGGACCGCGAGGTTTTGCGGGACCGGCTGGCAGCCCGCGTGCACCGGATGGTGGACTCCGGCCTGCTGGAGGAGGTCCGGATGCTCGATGCCAACGGCCTGCGCCGCGGCAAGACCGCGTCCCGTGCCCTGGGCTATGCACAGTTCCTGCGGGTCCTCGATGGCGCCTCCACCGTCGAGGCTGCCGCGGAGGAAACCATCGTGGCCACCCGCCAGTTTGCCCGGCGCCAGTTGACCTGGTTCCGCGCCGATCCCCGCATCACGTGGCTGGACTGGCAGGATCCGGAGCTCGTTGGCAAGGCAGCGGAGTTGTGCCGGTAGCTGCGGTTTCAGGACCGGCAGCATCCGCCGCTACGCTTGGGATCATGAATGCTACCCCCGCAGAAACCATCGGGCCCGCCCTGCGCACACTGAGCGGGCTCCGCTTTTCCAAGGGGCACGGCACCGGCAACGACTTCGTCCTGGTGGCGGACCCCGAGGGGACGCACGTGATCGGTGCCGACCAGGCCGCCGCCCTGTGCGACCGGCACCGTGGCATCGGGGCCGATGGCTTGATCAGGGCCGTCCCGTCCCGCTTCCTGCCGGAGGGCCGCGAACTGCTCGTGGGCACCCCGGACGCGGAATGGTTCATGGATTACCGCAACGCCGACGGCTCCCTGTCCGAGATGTGCGGCAACGGGGTCAGGGTCTTCGTCCACTTCCTGCGGACCGAGGGCCTGATCGACCTGCCCGACGGCGGATCGCTCACCATCGGCACGCGGGGCGGTGTGAAGACCGTGGTCCGGACCGGAGACGGCTACGCGGTGGACATGGGACCCTGGGAGTTCATTTTCCCCGGGGAAGCCAGCGCCAAGGCCATGGATTCCCTTGTCACCGCCGACGGGCTGGAGGTTCCCCGGCCGGCACTCTCCGTGAGCATGGGCAACCCGCATACGGTGGTGGCCCTCGCTGAACTTGCGGAGCTCGCGGGCACCCGGCTGTTCACCGCTCCGAAGGTCGACCCGGTACCCGCGAACGGGACCAACGTGGAATTCGTGGTGCCGGCAGAACCGCTGGTCCATGACGGCGTCGGCTCCGTAACCATGCGGGTGCACGAGCGCGGCGTGGGGGAGACCCAGTCCTGCGGGACGGGCGCCTGTGCTGCCGCCGTCGCCACCAGGCATTGGGCCGGGGCGGAAGCCCCCGACGCCTGGCAGGTCCACGTTCCGGGAGGAGTGGTGGGCGTGAAGTTCTTCGCCGGCCCCGGTGGCCACGAGCATGTGGAGCTCAGCGGTCCCGCCGTCATTGTGGCGAGTGGGACGCTTTCCTGACCTTCAGGATCCGGAAGGACTTGGACGTCGATTCGCGGGTCACGGTGAAGGAACTGTCCAGTTCGGCGGCCAGCCAGCGCTGAAGGGAATCAGAGCCAAGGTTCTTCTGCACCACCAGCCACGCGGTGCCGCCCTCCGCCAGGCGCGGCAGCCACAGCTTGAGCAGGGCATGCAGTTCGTCCTTGCCGATCCTGATGGGAGGGTTGGACCAGATTGTGTCGAAGCGGATGCCGGGATCCACGGCCTGGGGCGTGCTGGCGACGACATTGGACAGTCCCAGCGCGGCGGCGTTCTCGTTGGTCAGGGTGATGCAGCGTTCGTTGACATCCACGGCGTAGACCTTTGATTCGGGGGCCAGCAGAGCCATAGTGAGCGCCACCGGACCCCAGCCGCACCCGATATCCAGGAGATTGCCCTCGGGATTCGGGGCCGGAACTTCGGCGAGGAGCACCGCGGTGCCCTTGTCGATTCCGTCGGGGCTGAAGATGCCCGTGGAGGTCTGGAGCCGTCGCGTCTCACCGGCCAATTCCACCGTCAAAGGCTTCCGGGTAAAGGGGCCGGCAGGGGACGTGCTGAAATAGTGTGCGGACTCCATAACTGGCCAGAGTAGTTCCCCCTGCAGCGTAATGGGAAACCGGCGTGAAGGCCCTCTGGTACGCTGGAAGGCATGTTCCTGATCTTCGAGTAGCCGGTACGGGCCATGCCCGTCCGCAGCCTGTCCTCCAGCGACAGTCCGTCCCGCAGCGACGCAGGTTTCCATGCCTTCCGCTTTGTGCACCGGCCAGACCGTTCCGTCTGAGCCGGACGCCGGACAATACTCGAAAGTCAGCCCGTTGCTGCACTTCCTGCCATTCTCCGGCCTCTTCCAGCCCTGCCGCCGTCGTGAGGCGGCATTCGAGCCCCGGCATTGCAGCCGGCGGCGAAACAACCAGGAGAACTGCATGACCGCAGGCCGTCAGCCCAGCGCGAATACTTTCCAACTTCCACCCAATCAGCACTATTCTGGAACTGCCGAATCTTCAAAGGAGACCATGACCAGCCAGCCCAATACCGGTTCCGATCCAGCCGCCCAGGACATGAGTCCGCAGGAGATCCAGGCTGTCATCGACCGGATCCTCGCCAAGGACGTACCGGCCAGAAACGTCAGCACGCCCGGTGGTGAAGGCGGCAGTGGAAAAGCGGTGCTTGGCAAGGCGCAGGCCATTTCCCGCCTTGACGAAGAACACTCAACGTACGACGGCGACCAGCAGGACCTCGAGGAACGGCGCGCGCTGCGCCGGCGGGCAGGCCTGTCCACCGAACTCGAAGACGTCACCGAGGTCGAATACCGGCAGCTGCGCCTGGAACGCGTCGTCCTCGCCGGGCTCTGGTCCGAAGGAACGCTTGCCGACGCCGAAAACTCGTTGCGTGAGCTCGCTGCCCTCGCCGAGACCGCCGGTTCGGAGGTCCTCGACGGGTTGGTGCAGCGCCGCGACAAACCAGACCCCGGGACGTTCCTGGGGTCCGGCAAGGCCCAGGAGCTGAAGGACATCGTCATGGCCACCGGCGCGGACACCGTGGTGGTGGACGCCGAACTGGCACCTTCCCAGCGCCGCGGCCTTGAGGACATCGTCAAGGTCAAGGTCATCGACCGCACGGCCCTGATCCTGGACATCTTCGCGCAGCATGCCAAGAGCCGCGAAGGCAAGGCCCAGGTGGAACTGGCACAGCTGGAATACCTCCTTCCCCGCCTGCGCGGCTGGGGCGAGTCGATGTCCCGCCAGGCCGGTGGCCAGGTGGGCGGCGCTGCTGCCGGCATGGGCTCGCGTGGTCCCGGTGAGACCAAGATCGAACTGGACCGGCGCCGGATCCGTACCCGCATGGCAAAGCTGCGGCGCGAAATTGCCGCCATGAAGCCGGCCCGCGAGACCAAACGGGCCAACCGCCGTCGTAACGAAGTGCCCTCCGTGGCAATCGCCGGGTACACCAACGCCGGCAAGTCCTCGCTGCTGAACAGGCTCACGGACGCAGGTGTCCTCGTGGAGAACGCGCTGTTCGCCACGCTGGATCCCACCGTCCGCAAGGCCGAAACCGCTGACGGCCTGGGGTACACCCTGGCCGACACCGTCGGATTCGTCCGTTCGCTGCCCACCCAGTTGGTGGAAGCCTTCCGTTCCACCCTGGAAGAGGTCGCCGACTCGGACCTGATCCTGCACGTGGTGGACGTTTCGCACCCTGACCCCGAAGGGCAGATCGCAGCGGTCCGGAAGGTCTTCAGCGAAGTCGATGCCCGCAAGGTGCCGGAAATCATCGTCCTGAACAAGGCCGATGCAGCCGACCCCTTCGTGGTGGAACGGCTGAAGCAGCGCGAGCCGCGGCACGTGGTGGTCTCCGCCCGGACGGGGGAGGGCATTCCGGAACTCCTAATGGCCATCAGTGAGTCCATTCCCCGGCCATCGGTCAAGATGGAGCTGCTCATTCCGTACGACCGCGGGGACCTGCTCAGCAAGCTCCACGAGTCCGACGCCGAAATCCTCAGCCTGGACCACGTTGAGGCAGGCACCAGGGCTGCCGTGATGGTCCGGGAGGGCCTCGCGTCTGAACTGGAACCATTCGTCGTCAATGACTGACCCCGCGGCCGGCGAAGCTGCGCAGACGGCGGGCGAGCAGTTCGTTATTGAACTGCTCGACCGCGCCGTCGCCGGCATGGGCGGACAAAGCCGCACCGGACAACACGAAATGGCCCGCCAGGTGGCCCGGGCCATCGAAACGGGCAACCACTTGTTGGTCCAGGCAGGCACCGGCACCGGCAAATCGCTCGCCTACCTGGTGCCGCTTATCGCCCATGCCCTGGAAAGCAACAAGCCGGCCCTGGTGTCCACGGCCACGCTGGCATTGCAGACCCAGATTGTGGGCAGGGACCTGCCCCGGCTCCTGAAGAACATCACGCCGGCACTGGACCGGCCGGTCAAGGTTGCCCTGGTCAAGGGGCGGTCCAACTACGTTTGCCGCCACAAGCTTGAAGGCGGGTTCCCGTCAGAGGAACCCTCGGAAGGTCAGCTCTTCTCCCTGGGAGAGGACACCAGCGTTCCACATTTCGCTGCTTCCGTGGGCGGACCATCGTCGCAGCTTGGCAAGGAAGTGGTGCGGCTCCGCGAATGGGCTGAAAAGACAGCCACCGGCGACAGGGACGAGCTCCTGCCGGGTGTGACCGACCGTGCCTGGCGCCAGGTTTCCGTGACCTCGATGGAATGCCTGGGGGCACAGAAATGCCCAATGGCCGCCGAATGCTTCAGCGAACTCGCCCGCCAGGACGCAGCCGACGCCGATGTGGTGGTGACCAACCACGCCATGCTGGCCGTCAGCGCGTTCGAGGGACTCGCGGTCCTGCCCGAATACGACGTCGTGGTGGTGGACGAAGCGCACGAACTGCAGGACCGGGTCACTGGCGCCGTGTCCGGACAGTTGTCCGTGGCCATGGTCCACGCTGCCGCTTCGGGTGCCCGGAAACATACCGCCATCACCGTTGATGCCCTGAACGCCGCAGCTGCCAACCTGGAGCTGGCTCTTGCCGGCGCGCCGAACGGTCTGCTTCCCAACGGGCTGAATGATGAACAGCTCGACTGCGTGGACCAATTGCGTGAAGCGTGCCGCGCCGCGTTGTCCGATTCCAAAGGGGACAGCAACACCACAGCCGACGGCGGGCGGCAGCTGGCGCGTTCCCGGCTGATGCTCATCCTGGAACTCTGCGAAAGGCTCATTGCTGCACGCGAGAACCGCGAAGTGGTGTGGTTTTCCCGCGCCAGCACCTTCGACCCCGGCCAGGGATACTCACCGCCCGATGACAGTGCACCGGTGCTGATTAACATAGCCCCGCTGTCCGTCGCCGGCAGGCTGCGGGAGGGGCTTTTTGCGGACCATACCGTCGTGCTGACCTCTGCCACCCTGGCCATTGGCTCCGCCTTTGAACCGGCGGCCGGGGGACTGGGCCTGGTAGGCGACGGAGCCCCCAGCTGGACGGGCGTGGATGTTGGCTCGCCCTTCGACTATCCCAAACAGGGCATCCTCTACGTCGCCGGCCACCTGCCCAAGCCCGGCCGCGGCGTGTCACCGGAAGCGCTGTCAGAACTCGAAGCACTCATCAAGGCATCCGGTGGGGGCGCCCTGTGCCTGTTCTCCTCGCGTCGGGCCGCCGAAGAGGCCGCCGATGCCCTCCGGCCCAAGCTCAATATGACTGTTCTCTGCCAGGGCGAGTCGACCATGACCGCCCTGGTGAAGCAATTCGCCGACGAACCGGACACCTGCCTCTTCGGAACCATGTCCCTGTGGCAGGGCGTCGACGTTCCCGGAGGATCCTGCCGGCTGGTGGTGATAGACCGCATCCCCTTCCCGCGGCCGGACGATCCCCTGATGACGGCGCGTTCGCGTGCCGTGGCGCAGGCAGGGGGAAACGGCTTCATGTCCGTTTCCGCCACCCACGCGGCCATCCGGCTTGCGCAGGGCGCCGGCCGCCTGATCAGGTCTACCGGGGACAAAGGGGTGGTGGCTGTCCTGGACTCACGGCTGGCCACCGAACGCTATGCGGGATTCCTGCGCGGGGCGCTGCCCCCGTTCTGGGCCACCACCGATCGCGCCAAGGCGCTGGCTGCGCTCACCCGGCTTGGTGCAGACGCTTCCTGAGAAACCGCCGGACAACGCCTGCGCGGATGCCGCGCAGGCGTGCGCAGGCTAGAGCGAACGCAGGACTGAGACGACCTTGCCCATGATGGTGGCGTGGTCGCCCAGGATTGGTTCGTACTGCGTGTTCTGGGGGAGCAGCCAGGTGTGTCCGTCGCGCTGGCGGAACGTCTTCACGGTCGCCTCGTCGTCCAGCAGGGCAGCAACAATGTCCCCGTTGGCAGCGTCAGCCTGCCGCCGCACCACCACCCAGTCGCCGTCGCAAATGGCGGCGTCCACCATGGAGTCACCGGCCACCCTCAGCATGAAAAGTTCGCCCTGGCCCACCAGCTGGCGGGGCAGCGGCATGACGTCTTCCACGAGCTGTTCGGCGAGGATGGGGCCGCCGGCGGCAATCCGGCCCACCAGCGGAACCATGGCCGTATCCAGCGCGGTGGGCAGTTCGGTGACCGTGGCGCCGCCGCCCGCAGCCTGCGGCGCAGGAGACGCGCCGGCGCCTTTGCCCCCGCCGTCGAGCGTGAGCGGCATCAGCACTTCCATGGCGCGCGGCCGCTTGGGGTCGCGGCGCAGGTAACCCAGCTTCTCCAACTGTGAGAGCTGGTGGGTCACGCTGGACAGGCTCGCAAGGCCGACGGTATCGCCGATCTCGCGCATGGAGGGCGGATAACCGTTCTCGTTGACCGAGCGCTGGATGGTTTCGAGGATCTTTTTCTGCCGTGGGGTCAGGCCCTTGGCTGTCCTCTTGGATTGCGGGGCGGTCCTGCCCCCGGCGGCTGCTGCTGCCATATTCGCCAATGCCTTTCGCTTGCCGCCGGATCTTCCGTGTGCCGCTGTTGCACAGTGCCGCCGGAAGGACTCCCACTGTCATTGTCAGACCCTGCTGTTCAACTTCAGTGGTGGATGTTCTGTGGTTCCAAAACTAGGCCAGCCACATTGCTTTTTCAAACATTTGTTCTAGCGAGTCTCGACATTGTTCGTTGATAGGTGCTAAAACTTAACATGCAAAGTTCGAACATGTGTTCTAACCAGCAGATGCCCCATTCGAATACGCGGCCGGGAGAAGTCACGGCGCGATATGCGCGGCAAGGCAGCAGCGGGCGGACACCCGGGCAGCACGGCAAGTCCAGGAGGGCTTAGTTCATGTCAGCTTTATCTCTTCACCAGGTTTCACCTTCGTCCGCACCCCTGCGGCTGACCCGCCGGGGGAGGATCGTCCTGATCGGAGTTCCGCTCGTGCTCCTGGCTGTACTCCTGCTGTCGCTTTCGGGCCTCTTCCACTCCCCGGCCAAGGCCTCGGATTCGGCCGCCGACCTTGCCGTGACGCCCACCGTCACGGTGACCGTGCAGTCCGGCCAGTCGCTGTGGGCCATTGCGGGCGCCGTCGCTCCGGACCGGGACGCCCGGGACGTCGTGGCAGACATCGTCCAGCTCAACAACCTTGCCGCGGGCACCGTTCTTCCGGGCCAGCAGCTCTTCGTCCCCACTCACTGACCGTCCCCGCCCACTGACTGTCCCGCCCACTGACCGGCCGCCCACTGACCGGCCGCCCACTGACCGGCCGCCCACTGACCGGCCGCCCACTGACCGGCGCCACCCCTGAGTTCGTGGCCTCTGCGAGGGTGGCCTGCCTGGCTGGCTGGCAAGCCCTGGAGCGGGCCGCCGCGGGACATGCCGAGGGCGAACAGGAACCGTCACATTTTCCGGTCGTTGCCGCGGCAACTAAACTGTTCAGGTGAACGACCAGCTAGAACGTCTGAACCGGCTTCCCCTCCGCAGCAACCTCCGCGGCCTGACCCCTTACGGGGCGCCCCAACTGGACGTCCCCATTCTGCTGAACGTCAATGAAAACACCCATGGTGTCCCCGCCGACGTGCGCGCAGCCATCAGTGCCGCCGTGACGGAGGCCGCTGCGGGTCTAAACCGTTACCCGGACCGTGAGTTCACCGCGCTCCGGAAGGCCCTGGCCGAATACCTCGGGCATGGGCTCGATGAAACCAACCTGTGGGCCGCCAACGGTTCCAACGAGGTCCTCCAGCAGATCCTCCAGGCCTTTGGCGGTCCGGGCCGCACCGCATTGGGTTTCCCGCCCACGTACTCCATGTACCCGCTGCTGGCCAGCGGAACAGACACGCAGTACATCACCGGGGAGCGCGCGGAGGGCTATGACCTCAGCGCGGAGTCGGCCGCGCGCCAGGTCAAGGAACTGCAGCCGAACATCGTGTTCCTCTGCTCGCCCAACAACCCCACCGGGACCGGACTTGGGCTGGACGTCGTGGAGTCCGTCTACGAGGCCGGTTCGGACAGCCAGGCCATCGTCATAGTCGATGAGGCGTACCACGAGTTCGCGCACGACGGAACGCCCAGCGCGCTGACGCTCCTGCCCGGCCGTGAGCGGCTGATCGTGTCCCGCACCATGAGCAAAGCGTTCGCCCTGGCGGGGGCCCGGCTCGGCTACATGGCCGCTGCACCCGAGGTCACCGACGCCCTGCGCCTGGTCCGCCTGCCGTACCACCTGTCCGCCATCACCCAGGCCACCGCCCTGGCCGCACTCGAACACCGCGAAGCGCTCATGGCCGACGTCGAGGACATTAAGAAGCAGCGGGACCGCATCGTGGCCGAACTGACCAGGATGGGCCTCAAGCCCGCCGCGTCGGACTCCAACTACGTGTTCTTTGGCGGCCTGGAAAATCCGCACCAGGTCTGGCAGGAACTGCTGGACGCGGGCGTGCTCATCCGGGACGTGGGCATCCCCGGCCACCTCCGGGTCACCGCAGGCACTGAGGCGGAAACCACAGCCTTCCTCACGTCCCTGGAACGCATCCTTGCCGACCACGCCGCGCTTCACGCCTAGACTTGATACTGCGGCGCTGGTCGCCTTGAACCACTCCTTCTCCCACTAAGGATCCTTCACCATGAGTCCAACCGGATCGAATACGGCTGCTGCCCGGACCGCCCGCATGGAGCGTGCCACCAGCGAGTCCTCCGTACTCGTGGAGATCAACCTCGACGGAACCGGCGTATCGGACATCGATACCTCGGTGCCGTTCTACGACCACATGCTGACCGCCCTGTGCAAGCACTCACTGATCGACATGACGGTCAAGGCCACCGGCGACACCCACATCGACGTCCACCACACCGTGGAGGACGTCGCCATCACCTTCGGCGAGGTCCTCCGGACCGCCCTGGGCAACAAAGCAGGGATCCGCCGGTTCGGCGAAGCCACCGTGCCGCTGGATGAGGCCCTTGCCAATGCGGTGGTGGACGTGTCCGGCCGCCCGTATCTGGTGCACGGGGGTGAGCCGGCGGGCCAGGAATACCACCTGATCGGCGGCCACTTCACCGGGTCCCTGACCCGCCACGTGTTCGAGGCCATCACCCTGCACGCCGGCATCTGCCTGCACATGAACGTGATTGCCGGCCGGGACCCGCACCACATCGTCGAGGCACAGTTCAAGGCCTTTGCCCGCGCCCTCCGCGCCGCCGTCGAACCGGATCCCCGGGTTGAGGGCATCCCGTCCACCAAGGGTGCGCTGTGAGCGGGCAGGTCCTGAAGGACGGGGCAATCATCGACCCGTCGGCGTCGCGCAGCCTGCCGTCGCCGGAGGGCAAGCCCACGGTCACGGTGCTGGACTACGGGTCCGGGAACGTCCGCTCGGCCGTGCGCGCGCTGGAACGTGCCGGCGCGGAAGTGGTCCTGAGCGCCAAGCCGGAAGACGTGCTGAACGCGGACGGTCTGGTGGTGCCGGGCGTCGGCGCGTTCGAGACCGTGATGCGCGAGCTCAAGGCCGTGGACGGCATCCGGCTCATCGGCCGGCGCGTGGCAGGCGGCCGCCCTGTCCTTGGTATCTGCGTGGGCCTGCAGGTCCTGTTTGAAGCCGGCGTCGAACACGGTACCGAAGCGCAGGGCATCGGCGAATGGCCCGGCAAGGTGGAGGCACTCCCCGCGGAAGTTGTTCCGCACATGGGCTGGAACACCGTCAAGGTCCCCGAAGGCTCGAAACTCTTTGCCGGCGTCGAAAACGAGCGGTTCTACTTCGTGCACTCCTACGGCGTGCAGGAATGGAACTTCGACGTCATCCAGCCCCGGATGGCGCCGCCCCTGGTTACTTGGTCCGAGCATGGCGGACCGTTCATCGCTGCCGTAGAAAACGGCCCGCTCTGCGCCACCCAGTTCCACCCCGAAAAGTCCGGCGATGCCGGTGCGCGGCTCCTGCGCAACTGGGTGGAAGGCCTGCGCAAGCCGGCCGCCGCTGACTCCGGCGCCCCGGCCGCCGACGCCGGCAGTGACGCCTAGATGTGGCCCGTACTCCTGACGGGCCTCGCCGGCCTGCTGATTGGCGGCGGCATCTCGTTCCGGCAGCAGCGCAAGCCCCTCTGGACCCAGGTGGCCTTTTACGTCCTGGCCGCCATGTCGCTGGTCGCCGCCTACCTGCTCACGCTGCCGGCCGGCTGATCCAGGGGCTCCGCGGCACTGCCTGAACGCGCCGACTTCCACCCGCCTTTGCCCGAAACCGAAGAACCAACATCGAGGATGAGTATGACCACCGCACATGACCTGCCGGTACTTGAACTGCTGCCTGCCGTCGACGTCGTCAACGGCCAGGCCGTCCGGCTGGTCCAGGGCGAGGCAGGAAGCGAAACCAGCTACGGAACGCCCCTCGAAGCGGCGCTGAACTGGCAGCAGCAGGGCGCCGAATGGGTTCACCTGGTGGACCTTGACGCAGCGTTTGGGCGTGGCTCCAACGCCGACCTGCTCCGCGAGGTGGTGGGCAGGCTGGACATCAAGGTGGAGCTCTCGGGCGGCCTCCGCGATGACGAGACCCTGGAAGCAGCCCTCGATTTGGGTGTGGCGCGCGTCAACCTTGGGACCGCAGCACTGGAAAACCCGGAGTGGACTGCCCGGGCCATCGAGCGTTTCGGCGACATGATCGCCGTCGGCCTTGACGTCCGGGGGACCACCCTGGCCGGCCGTGGCTGGACGAAGGAAGGCGGGGACCTGTGGGACGTGCTGGGCCGCCTCGAAGAGGCCGGCTGCGCCCGCTACGTGGTGACCGATGTGACCAAGGACGGCACCCTGCAGGGCCCGAACGTTGAACTCCTGCGCCAGATGGTCGAGAAGACCGGCAAGCCCGTGGTGGCCTCCGGCGGCATCTCCAGCCTGGACGACCTCAAGGTCCTCCGCTCGCTGGTTCCCCTGGGCGTCGAAGGCGCCATTGTGGGCAAGGCCCTCTACGCCGGTGCCTTCACGCTGCCCGAAGCCCTCGACGTCGCCGGCCGCCGCTAGGCGCGGGGAAGCAGCCCGGCCATGCCCAGCTCCGAAGAACCGGTAAGCCCTCCCGCCCGCCACCTGCCCGGCCACATTGCGGCGGCGCTGGCCGGCGCCGGTGGTGCCACGGACTCCGCGGGCCAGCCATGGGCCGGCCGCAGCCTCGCCGGTGAGGACGCAAAGATCCACAACTTCGAGGACGACGACGGAACGGCCGACGCCGGCTACCTCGCCGCAATTGCCGCGCTCCGCCAGGGGCGGGGCGACGAGGCTGACGTCGTTGCGTCGCTGGCCACGGCCCGGGTCTTCATTCCCATCGTGGCGCAGCTGGCTGAAGAAGCAGAAACAGAGCACGGGCTGCACGCTGACAAACAGGCGGATATGGCGCTGGTGACGCTGAAGGCTGCGGACGGACGGACTGCGCTGCCGGCCTTCACGTCGGCAGACGCATTGTCCGCATGGCATCCCGAAGCCCGTCCGGTGGCCGTCTATGCCGCCCGCGCGGCGCTCTCGGCCGTCGCCGAAGGTGCAGAACTCCTGGTCCTGGATCCGGGCGCCGACGTGACGTTCGTGGTGCGCAGGCCCGGTGTCTGGGCCCTCGCCCAGCAGCATGGCTGGACCCCTTCCTACAGTGACCCGGAGCTTGCCGCCGAAATGGGCACCGCTGCCGCCGGCTTCGCGGCTGTCCGCGGCATCGAGCTGCTGCCCGGCAGGGGAGTGGCCGCCATGGCCGCCGACGGCTCTGTTGTTCCAGGCGGTGGTGCCGGGCCGGAGCTGCAAGTGGTGCTTTACCTTGAAGACGGCCTCGACGCTGCCGGTGTGCAGGAGCTGGTGGCCGGCCTGCAGTCAAAGTGGTCACAGAATGTATTGTTTGGGGAGCGCGTCGACTCCCTTGAAATCAAACTGAGGCGCGCTCCCGATTAACCGCTGCAGGGTGGGTGATCCCCGCCGGTACAGCGGAATACCCTGAAGGACCGCTTCGTGAATTTCGCTCTCTACCGGGAGTTGCTCGCCATCCGGCCGATCCGGCGGCTGCTGCTGGTGGGCATGGTTGCCCGCATCCCCCATTCAGCCGCGGGGGTCCTGCTGACCCTGCATATCGTCCTCACCCTGGGCCAGGGCTACGCCGCAGCCGGCGCTGCAGCGGCGGTCATGACCATCGGCATTGCCCTCGGGGCGCCGTGGCGGGGGAGGCGCGTGGACACCGTGGGGTTGCGGACCGCCCTCATCCCGTCGGTCATCTCGGAGACCGTGATCTGGTCCATCGTGCCCCATGTGTCGTACCAGTGGCTCCTGCCGCTGGTCTTCGTGGGCGGCCTGCTCACATTGCCCATTTTCAGCGTGGTGCGGCAATCCTTGGGTGTCCTGGCCGAGGGTGACCAGCGGCGCACCGCGTTCGCCCTGGACGCCATCACCACGGAATTCGTATTCATGATCGGGCCGGCCGCCGGCGCCGTCGTAGCTACCAGCGGCCACACTACTGCGGGACTGACAGTGGTGGGCGTGGCTACGTCCCTCGCCGGGCTGTTCCTCATGTGGTTCAACCCGCCCACCCGCAGCCGGGACCAAACGGTCGAATGCGTCGAGGATGAACAGCACGCTGCGGAAGTCGCCGTCGTCTCCACGGCACCGGCGCATGTCCAGGAAGCGGCCGCGGAGCTGGCCCCTGCGGGCGCGGCCACCAGCGCGGCGCAGGGCGGCCTGCGGGGAAGGCTGGCCGGCGGCTTCGCCTGGTTCACCGCCACGGTCGCGGCACTCTTCGCCGTTGCCGCCGGCGCGGGCATGGTCCTCAGCGGCACCGACGTCGGCATTGTCGCGGCCCTGGAAACCGGCGGCCACCAGAGCGAAATCGGAATTGTCTTTGTCTTCTGGTGCGCTGCCTCCGTGCTGGGCGGCCTGATTTACGGCGCCATGCACCGGCCCATTCCACCTGTCATCCTGCTGCTGGGCATGGCCGCGCTGACGCTGCCCATGGCCTTCGCCCACGACACGTGGACGCTTGCCTTCATATCCGTCCTCCCCGGCCTGCTCTGCGCCCCCGTGCTGTCCGCGGCCTCCGAGAAGGTCGCGGACCTGGTATCGGAGGAACGGCGCGGGGAGGCCATGGGCTGGTACGGCTCCGCGCTGACCGCCGGCGTTGCGCTCGGTTCGCCCCTCGCCGGGGTCTTCATCGACATCATGGGCCCCTCCGGCGGCTTCGTGTCCGTCGGCGCCGCCGGCGTGCTGCTCTGCCTGGTGGGCCTAGCGCTCCAGCAGCGCCGCCGCCGCGCCGCCGCCTGAGCGGCCCCATCCAGCGGGGAGTTAAAGCGCGACGGCGGGACAGCCTGCAAAGGCCGTCCCGCCGTCGGACGCTGCTTGGGGGAGTTGCTCCCTAGTTCACGGCCCCGGTGTACTTTTCACCCGGGCCCTTGCCCGGTGCATCCGGAATCAGCGACTCTTCACGGAAAGCCAGCTGCAGGGACCGCAGGCCGTCGCGCAAGGGCCCTGCGTGCTGGGAACCGATCTCGGGGGCGGCTGCGGTCACCAGGCCGGCCAGCGCGGTGATCAGCTTCCGGGCCTCGTCGAGGTCCTTGAGTTCGGCTGCGTTGTCCTCTGCGGCCAGGCCAAGCTTTACCGCGGCCGCGCTCATCAGGTGCACGGCGGCCGTGGTGATGACCTCGATGGCGGGAACTTCGGAGATGTCGCGGATCTGTTGTGAAACGTCTGCGCCTGCTTCGCCGGGCTCGAAGACGTACGAATTACTGTCTGAGGTGCTCATACTGGTAAGCTTGACACAGACCGACTGGATGTCGTTATTTCAGAGATTGTCCCAAACGATCAGGTTCCCAACAGCGCTTCGCGGCGTTGACGGGAATTTTTTCTGTAGAATGGCTTCCAGTTTGCAAGCGGAGTTCTCTCCCACCCGCGTCAGCCGCTGTCCCACCCGTTCCTTTGGAACCTGCAGGGACGCAAGGTTGCCGGGTACCTGGTTGGGCATGGGCCGGCATTTGCCGGGACCGTGCACGTGCAGCCCTTTGCGGGGTTGCCGGTCCAACCTCTTTGAGGCCTTCGATTGCTCCGGCAATTGGGGGCCTTCTTCATTTGCTGGACTCAACAACAAACACAGGAGCTTTAACATTAGCGAGCCAAGAATCAATGAGCGTATCCGCGTCCCCGAGGTGCGGCTGGTCGGCCCTGCAGGTGAACAGGTAGGAATCGTCCGTATTGAGGATGCCCTGCGCCTGGCTGCCGAGTCCGACCTTGATCTCGTTGAAGTTGCACCTCAGGCGAAGCCTCCGGTGTGCAAGCTGATGGACTTCGGCAAGTACAAGTACGAGGCCGCAGTCAAGGCACGTGAGGCCCGGAAGAACCAGACGAACACGGTTCTGAAGGAAATCCGCTTCCGCCTGAAGATCGACACCCACGACTACGAGACCAAGCGCGGCCACGCCCTGCGCTTCCTCGGCGCCGGGGACAAGGTCAAGGCCATGATCCAGTTCCGTGGCCGTGAGCAGCAGCGTCCGGAGATGGGCATCCGCCTGCTCCAGCGCTTCGCGGACGACGTCGCCGAAGTCGGCGTGGTGGAGTCCAGCCCCCGTATCGACGGCCGCAACATGGTCATGGTGGTTGGTCCGCTGAAGAACAAGGCTGAGGCCAAGGCGGAAGCACGCCGGGCAACCCAGCGCGCCGAGGCCAAGGCCCAGAACGAAGCCAAGGCTGCGGGACGGGTTGACACCTCCGGCGAGGACCAGGCCCCCATGACCCAGTCACTGGCGGACCTCCTGCCGGAAGGCTTCACCGTCTCCACTGAACCGGAGGCACCGGCCGCGGACAGCGCCCCGGCTGAAGCCCCTGCTGCCGCTCCTGAGCAGGAAGCCCCCAAGGCCCCCGCTCCGAAGCAGGAAGCTCCAAAGCAGGAAGCCCCGAAGGCCGAAGCCCCCAAGGCTCCCGCTCCGAAGCAGGAAGCTCCGAAGCAGGAAGCCCCGAAGGCCGCCGCTCCCAAGGCTGCTGCACCGAAGGCCGCCGCTCCGGCGCCCAAGCCTGCAGCTGCCGCCAAGCCGGAAGCTGCCGCACCGTCGGCGCCGAAGCCGGCTGGTGTGCCTGCGCCGCCGAAGCCGGTGGCCAGGCCTGCTGCACCGAAGCCTGCTGCCCGCCCTGCCCCCAAGGCAGTGCCGAAGCCGGCCGGTAAGAAGACCAACTAGTTCACAGCTGCCGGGGCGTGTCCCCGGCAGTCAGCAACCAGCATGCTGCCCGCAGGGGTGGCTGCGCGATAGAACTGCCGGCCCCCGGGTCCGCAGAAACGTAAGGAGATCGGTTCCCATGCCGAAGATGAAGACCCACAGTGGTGCTAAGAAGCGCTTCAAGCTGACCGGCAGCGGCAAGCTGCGCCGCCAGCAGGCCAACCGCCGCCACTACCTGGAGCACAAGTCCAGCCGCCTGACCCGCCGCCTTGCCGGCGACAAGATCGTCTTCAAGGGCGACGCCAAGGTCATCCGGAAGATGCTCGGCATCTAGTTTCCAAGTTTATTGATGGACCGCCCACCGGTGGTCCGTCACCTGCCAAACAGCCTTCTCAGGCCGCCGGAACACCGGCAACAGATGCTTGGGATCAGATTTTCGAAGGAGTACGCACGTGGCACGTGTGAAGAGGGCGGTCAACGCCCACAAGAAGCGCCGGGTTGTTCTTGAACGGGCGAAGGGTTACCGCGGACAGCGTTCGCGCCTGTACCGCAAGGCCAAGGAACAGCTGCTGCACTCGTTTGTGTACAGCTACGGTGACCGCAAGAAGAAGAAGGGCGACTTCCGCCGCCTGTGGATCCAGCGCATCAACGCTGCGTCCCGCGCCAACGGCCTCACCTACAACCGCCTCATCCAGGGCCTGAAGGCCGCTGAGGTCGAGGTTGACCGCCGCATGCTGGCCGAGCTTGCCGTTTCTGACGCCAACGCCTTCGCCGCACTGGTCCAGGTGGCCAAGGACTCCCTGCCGGCAGACACCTCCGCCAAGAAGGTTGCCGCAGCCTAGCAGCCGCTGCCGCCCCTCGCCTGAGGGGCCAGTTCAGGAACTGGAAGCGTCAGCTACTACAGTTCTTGTATGAACGAAACCGGGCGCCCGCAAGATCTTCCACTGTCCAACCCCCGAGCCGATCGGGTCAGGGACGTGGCAAGGCTTGCAGGGCGCCCGGCCCGTTTAAAGCGTGGCCAATTCCTTGCCGAAGGGCCGCAGGCGGTCCGGGAAGCCCTCAAGCTCCACCAGCAGCGCCTCGCGGCGGGAGCGCCCGGAGTGGTTACCGAGGTATTCGCCAGCGAAAGCTGCCTGGACCGCTTCCCCGAATTCGAACAGCTCGCCGAAGGCACCAACGCCCGGCTGGCCACCGATGAGGTCCTGGCGGCCATGGCGGACACCGTCAACCCGCAGGGAATCGTGGCCGTCTGCAGGTTCGTGGACGTTGAGCTGGCGGACGTGCTCGACGCCGGCCCGCGCCTGATTGCCGTGCTGTGCCAGGTCCGGGACCCGGGAAATGCAGGAACCGTGCTGCGTGCGGCCGATTCGGCCGGCGCCGACGCCGTCATTTTCACAGCGTCCAGCGTGGATATCTACAACCCCAAGGCGGTCCGCTCCACCGCAGGGTCGCTGTTCCATCTTCCGGTCGTCCTGGCCGCAGATCCCGCGGAACTGGCTGCCGCCTGCAAGGCCCGGGGCATCGGCGTCCTCGCTGCCGACGGTTACGGGCAGCTGGACCTGGATGTCCTGCAGGACGAGAACGCGCGGCGCAGGCTCACCGGGGACGGCCCTGAATCCGCCTTTGACCTCGCTGCACCGACCGCCTGGTTCTTTGGGAATGAGGCCCAGGGACTCTCGGATGAGGAGCTTGAACTGGCCGACCACCGGGTGGCGGTCCCGGTATACGGCGCGGCCGAAAGCCTCAACCTTGGAACCGCAGCCACCGTGTGCCTCTACGCCAGCGCCCGATCCCAGCGCCGCCCCGACACTGCCGCCGGGCAGGTCCGCGCCGGGTAAGGGGAGCACGACGGCGGCCCGCGGCCCGCGCCCGGCCGCACTCCCGGTGCCCGCATGCACATCCGCGGAGCAGCATTGTTGCCGGGCACAAAGAAAGGCCCCGGAAATCCGGGGCCCGATGGTTGTTGCTGGACAGAGTTATCAGGGAGCGCGGCTGGCTTTTCCGCGTCCGGTGACGGCTCCGTAGATGCCGGCGACAACCAGGCCGCCGACGATAGCGAGAATCCAGGTGCCGAGGTCGAAGAAGGCAAGATCGCCCTTGTTGAACAGGAGGCTGCCAATCCAGCCGCCAACGATGGCTCCAACGACACCCAGGATGAGGCTGGTAACCCAGCCGCCGCCGACCCGACCGGGCATAACGGCTTTAACGATGGCCCCGACAATCAGGCCCAGAATAATCCAAGCAAGAAAACCCATGTCTCCTCCTCATTGTGACCGGGATTAATAGTCCCGATGAGCCTCAAGCTAACATAAGCACCCCGCAAAGTCAGTAGCCCCAAAAAGGGCGTTGCCGCATCGTTAGGAGCGTGTATCGGCGGGAAGTTTCAGGGGCCGTGGCCGCGGGGCGCGCAGTGGGCCACGGCTTAGCCCGCCAGCGGCCTCTTCCGTTCCAACAGGCCGCTGAGGAGGGCGACGCCGAAACCGAGGACGGCCAGGACGGCGCCGACGAGTGCCGGGGCAACGAAGCCCCACCCGAGGGCGATGACCACTCCACCAAGGAACGCGCCGAGTGCGTTGGCGACGTTGAGGGCGGCATGGTTGAGGGAAGATGCCAGCGACGGTGCATCCGGGGAGGCGTCGAGGAGCCGGGTCTGCAGGGCGGGGATCAGCATGGAACCGGAAGCTCCCACCACGAACACCATCACCATGGCGCTCCACTGCCAGTGGGCTGCCACCGCGTAAACCACCAGGGCCACGGCAATGGCCGGGAGGACCCGGTAGAGGGTGCCCATTACCGATTTGTCGGCCAACCTGCCACCCACGATGTTGCCGGCCACCATCCCCAGTCCGTACAGGGCCACCACCAGGGGGAGCAGCCCCGACGGGATGCCGGCCACGGCCGTCATGGTGTGCGCGATATAGGTGTAGGTGGCGAAGAAGCCGCCGAAGCCCACGATGCCCACCAGGAGGGCCAACCAGACCTGTAGCCGCTTGAGGGCGCCAAGTTCGCGACGGATGCTGGCATCGGGGTGGGCCTGCTGGAACGGGACGAACTTCCACACCATGGCCAGGGCCACCAGGCCGATGGCGCCCACCAGGACAAACAGCAGGCGCCACCCGAAGGTTTGGCCCAGCCAGGTGGCGAACGGGACGCCCACCACGTTGGAGACACTGAGCCCGGCCATGACCATGGAGATGGCCCAGCCCCGCCGGGTGGGGGGAACCAGGGATGCAGCGATGACGGCAGCAACTCCGAAGAACGCCCCGTGGGGCAGCCCGGCGGCAAAGCGGGACACGAGCATCGTCCCGTAGTCAGGGGCTATGAACGAGGTCAGGTTGGCCACGGTGAAGAACAGCAGGAGGCCCAGTGCCAGTTTCTTGCGGGGCAGCCTGGCGCCGACGGCGGCAAGGAGCGGAGCGCCTACCACGACTCCCAGTGCGTAGGCGGAGATCAGGTGCCCGGCCTCTGGAGTACTGATCCCCAGGCCCTGTTCCACTTCCTTCAGCAGGCCCATCATGGTGAACTCGGTGACGCCGATGCCCACCCCGCCCATGGCCAGGGCAAAGATGGCCATGCCGACGTTGGGGGTCTTGGTGCGGGCTGCCGTGGACGGGGAAAGGACGCTGCTCATATGCCTGCTTTTCAAAAAGTGGAACTGGAAGTGGGACGGGACGCCACGGCAATGGGGCAGGAATCCGGACAGTGAGGCCAACCCCGGGCGGGCAGGCCCTATTCCCTGGGACGGGAAATGCTGATCCGGGCTGTTCCCATTGTGGCCCATAGAATGGGCCGGTGACTGGACTGATTCAGGTAGTGGGCGGAGCCGTGGTGGACAGCCTTGCCAATCCAACGGCACTGCTGGTGGCGAGGCGGAGCGCTCCGGAGCACCTCGCCGGGCTGTGGGAGTTCCCCGGAGGCAAGGTGGAACACGGCGAGGCGCCCGAAGCGGCACTGGTACGGGAACTGGCCGAGGAGCTGGGAATCGGGGTGCGGCTGGGGGCAGAGCTGCCGGCGGAAACACCGGCCGGATGGCCCCTGAACGACCGGGCCAGCATGAGGGTGTGGTTCGCCGAGGTGACCCGTGGCGATCCCGCACCTTTGGAAGACCATGACGAACTGCGCTGGATCCGGCTGCAGGACAGCGAAGCAGTCCTGGGGCTGCCGTGGATTCCGGCCGATTACCCGATTGTGCGTGCCCTCCTGGAGTCAGCGGGCGCACTGGCACCGGGGCAGGGCCGGGCCCACGCCCGATAATCCAGGCTGCTCAGAACAGGGAATCCTGCACCGCGGACGGCGGCGCTGAAGCAGCCGTGTGACCTCCGGGCGCTGCAGCCGGAATGCTCCCCGCCGGATACTCCGCTTCCTCGGCGCGTGGATCATCCACGTCCCTGTTGTCGAGGTCCCTGTTGTTGAGGTCCCGGTGGCTGAAACCGGAGGAATGCGAAAAGCCGTGGCGTGCCTTGAAATAGCGGACCTTGCCGGCAAGCCATGTCCGGTATTCCTTGGACGCGTAGGAGCCGGTCCCGTAGAGCCGCCGGTAGCGGCCGGCCAGTTCGGGATGGTTTGCGGCGATCCACTTCATGAACCATTCCCTGGTGCCCGGCTTCAGGTACAGCGCGCCCGCACTGACTCCGGTTGCGCCGGCGGCCGCCAGGGAACCGAACAGCGCATCCAGGGATTCATCGCTGTCGGAGAGCCACGGCAGGATGGGCATCGCCATGACGCCGCAGGGCAGCCCGGCTTCGCGCAGCCGGGACACCAGTTTGAGCCGGGCCCTGGGCCCCGGGGTGCCGGGCTCGATGGCCTCGGAGAGGGCTTCGTCGGTCATGGCCAGGGAGATGCCAAGCCCTACCGGCACCTGTGCGGCAGCACTCTTGAGCAGCGGGATGTCCCGTGCCAGCAGGGTCCCTTTGGTGAGGATGGACAGGGGAGTGCCGGACTCCGCCAGGGCATTGATGATGCCAGGCATGAGCTGGTACCTGCCCTCGGCCCGCTGGTAGGGGTCGGTGTTGGTGCCCAGCGCCACCTGCTGGCGCGTCCATGAGGCCTTGTTCAGTTCCTTCCGGAGGACTTCCGCGGCGTTGACCTTCACCACCACCTGGCTGTCGAAATCCATGCCGGCGTCGAAGTCAAGGTAGGTGTGGCTCTTGCGGGCAAAGCAGTAAACGCAGGCGTGGCTGCAGCCGCGGTAGGGATTCACTGTCCACTCGAAAGGCATCTTCGATCCCGCCGGGACCCTGTTGAGCACCGATTTTGCGGTGACCTCGTGGAACGTGATCCCGGCGAACTCGGGGGTGGTGACCGAGCGGACCAGCCCGGCCAGCGGAAGCAGCGCGGGACCGGGTCCTCCTGCGGTTTCCGGCGTGGGCACCAGTGCTTGCGCTTCCCATCTCATGGGACCCATTCGAAAACATGTTCGAATTTAAGTCAAGGCGCCACGCAGTCGAAGCCAGTGGAAACTATGCCTCGACGCGGCCCATACGGCTCCAGGAGCCATCGGGGCTAGGGCCGCAGTTCCCATGTGACGGTGACGGCTGCCTCCACCCGGTTCAGGCCCGGCTCAACCTGTGGACCTTCCGTGGCGGATGCCCGCTGCAGCCCGGCAAACCGTACCGGTCCCGGTGCCGGGCGCTGGTCGGTGACGGACAGGACCCGGCCCAGGCCGGCCGAGGCCAGTGCGGCATACTGCGCAGCGGAACCCAGCGCGTCCTGCCAGGCCGCGTCACGCGCCTGCGCCCGGACCACTGAGTCGTCCGAAAGGACCAGCTGCAGGCTGTTCAGGCGGACATTGTCCCCGGCGGTGTGGACGGCTGCTGAAACTGTGGCCGCCGCGCTGCCGAGGTCCCGCAGCCTGACCGCGAGGCTGCTGGAGGCAATGTAGCCCACAAGCCGCTGGCCCTCACCGTCCCGCCAGGCGAGGTCCGCTCGGACGGCCAGGCCGGCCGAGCGGATATCGTCCGGGGAAACGCCCCGGCTGCGGAGGGCCGCTCCAACTGCCGCCAGGTCCCTGCCTGCTGCCGCGTAGGCTTCCGCCACCGATTCGGCGCGGCACTCCATGCCTATGGAAACAAGCATCAGGTCCGGTGCGGCCTCCGCCCATCCAGTCCCCGTGACGGTGATGGCCCCAGGATCCCGGCGGTCCTGCGGGTCCTGGCCCGTCACGGCTGCCTCGCCGCCCGGAGTGGGTAACCGCCGGCGGCAAGGCCTGCCCGCCGCTCGAAGATGTTCGCCGTCCCCGGATTGCCGGTGCGCAGCACGGACCAGCCGGCGGCTGCCAGGTACAAGGGGATGAAGGGCAGCCCCAGGCACCACGCGTACTGGCTGCAATGCCGTTCCTCGTGTCCCAGGAGCGCAGGCCGGGACAGCAGGTCCGCAGCCGTGCTGCGGCACAGCACCACGTTGCCCAGGGTGAAGGCGCCGGCGAAAGGCAGCCGCCAGCGGTAGCCGGCCGCAATGATCAGGCCGCGCGGCCCCCGGCTGATCCGGGTCCGGGCGGCCAGGGCGACGGCGAGCCCGGCCAGGGTGCTCCCGTTGAGGAGGTTTGCTGCCCGCCTGAGCCGCTGGGCCGTCGTCGGGCCATTCACCGAACCTGCGTGCTGCCGCAACGTCATGAGGCCATGGTAACCGGAGGGTTCTACTAGACTGGAGGGCAGTGGCCGCCGGTCCTGCCGGCGAGCCCTGACCTGGTCATTGAATGACACTGACGTTCAGCGCATTCATCCATGACCTGCCAGCGACGGAGGCACCGGGCGGGAAACCGCGCAGGGCTGCCCCGGCCGCAGGCAGCCACGACTCGTAGCTAAGAACAGTAGATGACTGAAACTTTGCCGGGCGCCGCCATCCCGAACCCCACGGATGAGGCCGCCATCAACGCCGCTGTAGACCAGGCCATCACCGCCATCGCCGGTGCGGCCACCCTTGACGAGCTGAAGGCGGTGCGCCTCGCCCACAGCGGCGAAAAATCGCCGCTTAGCCTGGCCAACCGGGAAATCGGCCGCCTCCCCAAGGACCAGAAGGCGCTCGCCGGAAAGCTGATGGGTGCTTCCCGCGGCCGGGTCAACAAGGCGCTCGCCGACCGGACCGAGGTACTCGAAGCCGAGAATGATGCCCGGATCCTGGTTGAGGAGACCGTGGACGTCACCGCTGCCCCCCGCCGCCGCCGCGCCGGTGCGCGCCACCCGCTGTCCACCCTGCAGGACCGCGTGGCGGACATCTTCGTGGGAATGGGCTGGGAGATCGCGGAGGGCCCCGAGGTGGAATCCGAGTGGTTCAACTTCGACGCCCTGAACTTCAAGCCGGACCACCCGGCGCGCGAAATGCAGGACACCTTCTTCGTGGAGCCGCCCGAAGCCCACCTGCTAATGCGCACCCACACCTCCCCGGTGCAGGTCCGCTCCATGCTCGAGCGTGAGGTGCCCATCTACGTGCTGTGCCCGGGCAAGGTGTTCCGCACCGATGAGCTGGACGCCACCCACACCCCGGTGTTCCACCAGTTTGAGGGCCTTGCCATCGACAAGGGCCTGTCCATGGCGGACCTGCTGGGCACCCTGGAGCACTTCACCCGGCAAATGTTCGGCGAGGAGGCGAAGGTCCGCCTGCGCCCCAACTACTTCCCGTTCACCGAGCCCTCCGCCGAGCTGGACATCTTCCACCCCGGCGCCAAGGGCGGCCCGCGCTGGATCGAGTGGGGCGGCTGCGGCATGGTCAACCCCAACGTCCTGCGCGCTGCGGGCATCGACCCGGACGTCTATTCAGGTTTTGCCTTCGGCATGGGCATCGAGCGTGCCCTCATGTTCCGCAACGAGGTTGCCGACATGCACGACATGATCGAAGGCGATGTACGGTTCAGCGAGCACTTCGGGATGGAGATCTAACAGTGCGTATCCCACTTTCCTGGCTGCGGGAATTCGCAGCAGTACCGGCCGGAGCAACGGCCGAAGACGTCATGGAAGAACTGGTCAAGGTCGGCTTTGAAGAAGAAGCCGTCCACCGTCCCACGGACACCCTCCAGGGCCCCGTGGTGGTGGGCCAGGTCCTGAGCCTGGTCAAGGAACCGCAGACCAACGGCAAGACCATCAACTGGTGCCAGGTCCGCGTAGTCCCCGAAGGCAAGGAACAGACCCTCACCGGGGACGGCATCGACCCGTCCGGCGTCCAAGGCATCATCTGCGGCGCGCACAACTTCGTTGAGGGCGACAAAGTGGTGGTCACGCTTCCGGGCGCCGTGCTGCCCGGCGACTTCCGCATCTCCGCCCGCAAGACGTACGGCCACCTTTCCGCCGGCATGATCGCCTCGGTCCGCGAACTGGGCATCGGCGAGGACCATGACGGCATCCTGGTGCTGTCCCGCATCGGGCTGGACCCTGAGGTGGGTACCGACGCCATGGAGCTCCTGGGCCTGTACGACCAGGCAGCCGAAATCAACGTCACCCCGGACCGCGGCTACGCCTTCTCCATCCGCGGCGTGGCCCGCGAATACGCGCACGCCACCGGCACCGCCTTCACGGATCCCGCCTCCAGGGTCCAGGCGCCGGCCGAACTTTCCGGCGGTTACGGCGTCAAGCTCAACGACGACGCCCCGATCTACGGCAAGGCCGGCTGCGACCGGTTCGTGGCCCGCACCGTCAGGGGCGTGGACGCCACCCGTCCCACCCCGCCATGGATGGTCTCCCGGCTCCGGCTCGCCGGCATCCGCTCCATCTCGCTGCCGGTGGACATCTCCAACTACGTCATGCTCGAACTGGGCCAGCCCACGCACTGCTATGACCTGGACAAGCTCTCCGGCGACATCGTGGTGCGCCGCGCCGCCGCAGGGGAGAAGATCACCACCCTGGACGGCAAGGAACGCACCCTTGACGCCGAGGACCTGCTCATCACCGACGACTCCGGCGCCATCGGCATCGCAGGCGTCATGGGCGGCGCGGCCACCGAGGTGAGCGATTCGACGTCGAACATCCTGGTTGAGGCGGCGCACTTTGACGACGTGTCCATCGGCAGGTCCCGGCGCAGGCACAAGCTGCCGTCCGAGGCGTCCAAGCGCTTCGAACGCGGCGTGGACTGGCAGGTGGCGGGCATCGCCGCCCAGCGCGTGGTGGACCTCCTGGTGGAACTGGCCGGCGGCACTGCCGACGAAGCCGGCACCGACGTCGGGACCGCCCCGGAAACCGTCACCATCGAGCTGCCCGCAGGCTTCGCTGCCGCACGGATTGGCATCGACTTCACCGAAGACCAGATCGTCACCTCGCTTGAGGACCTGGGCGCCGTGGTGGCAAAGCACGACGCCGGGTGGACGGTGACGCCGCCGAGCTGGCGGAGCGACCTGGAGACCAAGGAAGACCTGACCGAGGAAATCGCCCGGCTGGTGGGCTACGACAAGATCCCCGCCACCCTGCCGGTCGCCCCTCCGGGCCGTGGCCTCACCCGTGTCCAGCAGCAGCGCCGCCGCCTCATCCAGGCACTGGCCGACGCCGGACTCACCGAGGTCCTGTCCTACCCCTTCGTCTCCAAGGCGGCCAACGACACCTTCGGCGTGGCCGACGAAGGAGGGGCGCGGACCGCCCTCAAGCTCGCCAACCCGATCAGCGAGGAGCACGGCTACCTGCGCACGTCCATCCTGCCCGGACTGATCGAGGTGGCCAAGCGCAACCACTCCCGTGGCTTCCGGGACCTGGCCCTGTTCGAATCCGGCCTGGTGTTCCTGCCCGAGGGGACAGTGGGCACGGCCTCCATCCCGCCGCTGGGTGCCAAGCCTGCCGATGAGGTTCTTGACGCTTTGTACGACGGCGTCCCGAACCAGCCGTTCCACATCGCGGCAGTCCTCACCGGCCACGATTCCCCGGCCGCCGCGTCCCACACGCCCCGTGTGTGGGACTGGGCCGACGCCCTGGACGTGGCCCGGCTTGCCGGCGACGTGCTGGGCGTGGACCTGGTGGTCAGCCAGGGCAGCCACCAGGCGTTCCACCCCGGCCGCACCGCCCGGCTGGCGCTGCGCACGGGGGAGACCGTTGGCTACGCCGGCGAACTGCACCCCAAGCTGCTGGCCGCCTCGGACATGCCCGCCCGTTCGGTGGCACTGGAACTTGATGCCGATGCCCTGTTCGAGGCCGCGCCGGACGTGATTGTGGCCCGCCACATTTCCACGTTCCCGGTGGCCACCCAGGACGTGGCGCTCGTGGTCCCGGCCGACGTGGCGGCAGACGACGTCCTTGCCGCCCTGCGCGAAGGCGCCGGAGAGCTGCTGGAAGACGTGGCACTGTTCGACGTTTACGCAGGCAGGGGCATCGAGGACGGCAAGAAGTCGCTGGCCTTCGGGCTCCGCTTCCGGGCCGCCGACCGCACCCTGACCGCTGACGAGGCCTCGGCGGCGCGTGAAGGCGCAGTTGCGCTGGCTGCCGAACGCTTCGGAGCTGTCCAGCGGTAGGGTTCCTCCAGGCTTTTCGGGAAGGGCGGGTCATGGCGCAATGCGAAGTGCGCGCCATCCCGCCCTTCCTGCTGTCCGGGGAAGCGGCTGGGGTGCAGCAGGACGCCGAAGGCCTCCTGGACAGCGTCGAATTGGCGCGGGCCAAGGCTTTGCCGCCAGCCGCCGGCATTGCTTTTCTGGCCGGCCGGCTGGCGCAGCGGAGGCTCGCCGCGGAGCTGCTCTCACTTCCCGCCGCAGACCTCACCGTGGCCTACAGCTGCCCGCAGTGCGGAACCGGTCCCGGGGTGGGCCACGGCCGGCCGGGATACAGCTATCGGGGTGCCCCCGTGCCGCTGGCACTGAGCTTGTCCCGGGCAGCGGGCTGGACATTGTTGGTGGCTGTGGTGGACGCCTCGCCGGGAACGCGGCTGGGCGCCGACATCGAGGATCCGTCCCGTACCGGCTTTGACGGGTTCGACGGGCTTGCCCTGACGCCTGCGGAGCGCCGGAACCTCCGGAACGTCAGGGTGGAGCTGCTGCCGGCGGCGAGGGCCAGGCTCTGGGCACGCAAGGAAGCCTGGCTGAAAATGACCGGTGACGGACTCCGGACTGCGCCGTCCACCGTGGACGTCAGCGGGCGTCCCGGCCTGCGGGACCTGGGCCCTGCTGAAACCGGGCTGCCCGCACACCTGGCCGCCGCCGTCGCACTCTCCGGACCCGTTCAGGCCAGCGGAAGCGGCGGCAGCGGCTCCTCGTAAAGCCATGGGTGCAGCAGCGGCTCCGCATCGACAGCTGTGGCGCTGCTGACCGCCACGATGAAGTCCTGCGTCGTGACGGAGCCGTGCCTGTGACCGGCTGTCCAGTCCTGCAGGACGGCGAAAAAGGCGAGGTCGCCCACGGCCGTCCGGACGGCGTGCAGGGCCAGGGCGCCCCGCTTGTACACGCGGTCATCGAACATGCGCGCCGGACCGGGATCGCCCACCAGGATGTCCTGGTCCTCAGCCTGCAACCGCTGCCAGGCCGCCGCGGCCCGCTCCGCCACGGGCATGACACCGGCTTCCTCGGACCAGATCCACTCGGCATAGCAGGCGAAGCCCTCGTGCAGCCAGATGTCCTGCCACCCCGCAGCGGTCAGGGAATTGCCAAACCACTGATGCGACAGCTCATGGGCGATCAGGCGCTGGGACTCCCAGTCCAGGCCCAGGTGGTTGGGACCCAGGATTGCCATCGACTGCGCCTCAAGCGGGATTTCCAGTTCGTCCTCGGTCACCACCACCGTGTACGCGGGAAACGGATAAGGGCCAAAGCAATTGCTGAAGGTGCGCATCATTGCCGGTTGCCGGGCCAGTCCTGTCCTGGCACGGTCCGCCAAGGCGTGGGAGACCGCCACGGACTGCGGAACCGGGGCCCCGTGCCGTCCGGCGTCCAGATCCAACGGCACGTACCTGCCAATCTGGACGGTCGCAAGATAGGCGGCCATCGGCTCCGCCTGTTCGTAGACCCAGGTTTCCCGGCTGGCGCGGGCCGTGTGCGATTGCAGTACGCCGTTGCACACCACCCGGTAGTTCGCTTCAGTGGTGACCGTGAACCGGTAGCTGGCCTTGTCCCCGGAGTGGTCGTTGCAGGGGAACCAGGAGGGGGCACCGTTGGGTTGCCCGGCCACCAGGACACCGTCCGTCAGTTCCTCCCAGCCCACCTCGCCCCAGGGGCCGCGCCGCGGCCGCGGGTTGCCCTCATAGCGCACCTCCAGGGTGAAGGGCTGTTCCGGTTCGAAGGGGGCTTGCGAGGTGACGACCAGCTGCCCGGCCCGCTGGCTGAACCGGAGCGGTTTGCGGCCATCCAGCAGGACCTTGGTGGCGCGCAGGCCAACGAGGTCCAGGACAATGGCCGACGTCGGAGCGCAAGTGACGCCGTGCAGCACCGCTTTGCCGCTGAGCCGGTTGCTGGCCACCCGGTAGTCCAGGTCCAGTTCGTACCGCTCGACGCGGAAGGCGTTTGTCCCGGCACCGGGCAGGTACGGGTCCGGGGAGGTTCCCGTGGCTGCGGGAATGCTGCCCCGGGCGGCTGATGCTGAAGAACTCATGGGACCTTCGGTTAGGTGGCAGGCGGCGATCCGGGCCCGCTCCATGGGCTGACCGGGTTACCCATCCAGTACGTCGCGGCGGGCACTGCTTCGCCGCGCATCACCAAGGATGCCGGCCCCACCGTTCCGCCGGCGCCGATGCTGGCCTGGGGAAGGATGACCCCGTGCGGGCCCATGGTGGCCCCGTCCTCGAGCGTAACAGCGTCAATGCTCATCACACGGTCGTGGAACAGGTGCGTCTGCACCACGCAGCCCCGGTTGACCGTGGAATTCCTGCCAAGGGCCACCAGGTCGGCTTCAGGCAGCCAGTAGCTCTCGCACCACGTGCCGCTGCCAATTTTCGCCCCGAGCGCCCGCAGCCACCAGACCAGCGCGGGGGTGCCCGATGCTGCCCGGGCGAACCACGGCGCCGTGACCAGTTCGATGAAGCTGTCCACCACTTCGTTCCGCCAGATAAAGGAGCTCCACAGTGGATGTTCGCCGGGCCGGATCCGCCCCACCAGCACCCATTTCGCGGCGACGGACGCCCCTGCCGCCACGAGGCCCGCCAGCAGCATCACGACGCCGGTGAGCAGGGCGGCGGCGGCGTAGCCCCAGGTTGTTGCGATCCAGTCGAAGGCCAGCATGGTACCGGCCGCGATGGCGACCGTGAGCATGACCGGCAGAAAGCGGCCCAGTTCCCACAGGGTGCGGGCGACTTTCAGCCGCGCCGGGGGCTGGAAAGTGCGCGAATCGTCGGAGGCGATCGCGGTCCGCCGCAACCGGACGGGCGGGCTTCCCAGCCAGGAGGTGCCGGATTTTGCCTTCGCCGGTGTGGCGGACAGGACGGCCACGAGTGAGTTCTTGGGGACGCTGCGTCCCGCGGCGGTCATGCCCGAATTGCCCAGGAAGGACCTTTTGCCGATCTTCGCCGGTGCCACCCGCAGCCAGCCGCCGTCGAGTTCGTAGGAGGCCACCATGGTGTCATCGGCGAGGAAGGCGCCCTCGCCCACGGTGGTCATCTTCGGTATCAGCAGCACGGTGGAGGCCTCGACGTTCTTACCGACCTTCGCGCCCAGCAGGCGCAGCCACACCGGCGTGAACAGGCTCGCGTAGATGGGGAAAAGCAGGTCCCTGGCCAGGTCCAGCACCCGCTCGGTGGCCCAGATCTGCCACCCCACCCGGCTGCGGATCCGGTAGTAGCCCTCCGTGATCCCGATGGAGAGGAGCCGCGTGGCAACCAGCACCAGGACGGCGTTCGTGGCGAACCACACCAGCGATGCCGGAGCAAGGGCCGCCAGCAGCCGGGGGAGGGCCCCGGTCAGCGACGTACTGCCCTGGACGAAGGTGAACGCGACCCACAGCGCGGCGGCAGCAGACAGGTACGGAATGAAGGACAGGCACGCAGACGCCAGGGAAAATCCGGCAAACCACGCACGTGCGGCAAACTTGCCCTGGGGCGGGGCATGTGGCACGCTGTGTTTGGCCTTGCCCTGCCGGCGGGCCGGTGAACCTGCGGCCAATTGGCCTGCCTTCACCTTCCCCAGCACCGCGGAACCGGCTTCCACCTGCGCCCCGGCCCCAATCGAGGCGCCGGGCATCAGCGTGCTGCGTGCACCCACGCTGGCACCGCGGCCAATGCGGATGGCCCCAATGTGAACGTCGTCGCCGTCGATCCACCAGCCTGACAGGTCCACCTCCGGTTCCACGTTGGCTCCGCTGCCGAGCGTCAGCAGCCCCGTGACAGGCGGCAGCGAATGAAGCTGGACGTCCCTGCCGATCTTCGCCCCCAGCGCCCGGGCGTAGTACGGCACCCAGGGCGCACTGGCGAGGCTGATGGCCCCTGCCAGGTCCTGGATCTGTTCCGCCAGCCACAACCGCAGGTGGACCCGCCCGGACCGGGGATAGATGCCTGGCCTGACGCCCCGGAGGAGGACCCTCGCGGCTGCGATGGACAGCAGCATGCGCCCGGCCGGGCTGACGAACACCAGCCAGGACGCTGCCACCCACCACCACGAAATGGTCGGTGCAGCAGTAAATCCGGCGAGTCCGGCCAACAGGTTGTTGATTGCCATGAGGTAGGTCAGCCACCGCATGCCCACCAGGATGTGCAGCGGCACACCCATCAGTGTCTGGAAGACCTGCGACTTCCTGGCAGTTGGCCGCACCGTCCGCTCCCGCGCAGGAACGGAGTCCCCGGATTGGTTGACCTGCCGCGCCAGCTCCACCAGTGCCCCGACCCTCGGCGTCGCGTAAACATCGGCCACCGTGATGGTGGGGTAGCGGACCCTCAGCGCGGAGACCAGCTGGGCGGCGGACAGCGAACCGCCGCCGTAGGCGAAGAAGTCGGCGTCCAGCGATGTGACGGGGCTGCCCAGCACGCTGCTCCACTGTTCCACCACCCACGCGGCATCATCCGGAAGGTTCAACGGAGCGGCATCCGCCTCTGCGGCGCCTGCACCCGCCAGGGGCCACGGCAGGGCGTGCCGGTCCACTTTTCCGCTGGTCTTGGTGGGCAGCGAGTCAACTGTGGTCAACAATGGCACCAGCGCCGCCGGAAGGCTTGCCGCCAGCTGTTCCCGTGCGGCACCCAGGTCCATGTCGTGGCCCGGTGCGGGGGCAAGATAGCCCACCAGGATGTGGTTGCCTGCGGCGGTGGTCTGCACGGCGGCCGCCGCGCCGGCCACCCCGGGGAGGGCCTGCATGGCTGCGTCGATCTCGCCGAGTTCGATCCGGCGGCCGCCCAGCTTGACCTGGTCGTCCGCGCGGCCCTGGAAGATCAGGCCCGCCTGTTCGAACCGCACGAGGTCCCCCGAGCGGTAAGCCCGCTCCCACCCCAGGCTGGGCATGGGCGCGTACTTTTCCGCGTCCTTGGCCGGATCCAGGTACCGTGCCAGCCCCACCCCGCCGATAATCAGTTCACCCGTTCCGCCCTCGGGCACCGGGACACCCGCGGCATCGACAACGGCAAGGTCCCAACCGTCCAGGGGCAGTCCGATCCGTATTGGTCCGGGGCCGCCCAGCGGCGCCGCGCACGCCACCACCGTTGCTTCCGTGGGGCCGTACGTGTTCCAGACCTCCCGGCCCTCCACGGCCAGGCGGTCGGCGAGTTCCGGCGGGCAGGCCTCGCCGCCGAAGATCAGGAGCCGGACGTTTTCGAGGGATTCGGCGGGCCACAGGGCTGCGAGCGTGGGCACCGTGGAAACGGCGGTGATTGCGTGGTTGATCAGCCAGGGGCCGAGGTCCATGCCGGTGCGGACCAAGGCGCGCGGTGCGGGTACCAGGCAGGCGCCGTGGCGCCAGGCGAGCCACATTTCCTCGCAGGAGGCGTCGAAGGCAACCGAAAGGCCGGCCAGGACGCGGTCCTGCGGGCCGAGCGGATCATCCTGGAGGAAAAGCCGGGCCTCCGCATCGACGAAGGCTGCGGCCGAGCGGTGCTGGACGGCCACCCCCTTGGGTGTTCCGGTGGACCCCGACGTGAAGATGATCCAGGCGTCGTCCCCGGGTCCGGGCAGGCGCGCGCCCTTGAATGGACCGCTGCGTGCCGCACCTGCCGGCCCCGGCCCGACGGAGCCCCCGGCCCCCAGGACGGCTGCCACCCGGGCTTCGCCAAACACGAGCCGGGCCCGTTCTGCGGGATCGTCCGCATCCACGGGAACGTAGGCTGCGCCCACCAGGAGGATGGCAAGGATGGAGACATACAGTTCGTTGGTGCCGGAGGGGATCCGCACGCCAATCCTGTCGCCGGCGCCCAGGCCGGCGAGGTGGAGCCGGCGTCCCGTGGCACGGACCTCGTCCAGCAATTGGGCGTAACTGAGCGACGTGCGGCCGTCATCCAGTGCCGAGGCGTCAGGAAACCGGGCGGCCGTGTCCTGCAGCACATCAATGAGGGTCCGGGCCGGCGGCGCCGCGGGAGCCCCGGCCAGCTGGGGCCGGAAAACGGCAACGCTGTGGCCGGCGTCCCCGGACTCCTGGTCCCGGCCGCCGGCTCCTGCACCGTCCCGGATGATGCTGGCTGGCTCCACGCCGGAACCGGAATCCCCAAAGGGGACCTGCTGCTGAGTCACTTGCGCATTGTGCCGGGACAAGATGAACGGAAGGTGTCGTGCGCGCCCGGACGGGCCGTTTCAGGCCGTTCGGGCGTTTGCCCGTTGTTCACGTCGCCCGTGCCTAGGGAACCAGCAGGACTTTCCCGGTGGTCTTGCGGCCTTCGAGGTCGCGGTGCGCCTGCCCGGCCTGGCTGAGCGGGTAGCGTGCACCGATCCGGACCTTCAGGCTGCCGTCGGCTGCGGCGGCGAACACCTCGTCCGAACGCCAGCGCCGCTCCGCCGCGTCCCGCAGGTAGTGGCCCATGGTGGGGCGCGTCAGGAACAGGGAGCCCGCGGCGTTGAGGCGCTGCGGGTCAAACGGCGGGACGGGCCCGGAAGCCGCCCCGAACAGCACCAGCATGCCCCGGATCCGCAAGGCTGCCAGGGAGCCGTCGAACGTATCCTTCCCCACGCCGTCGTAGACGACGTCGACGCCGGTACCGCTGGTGATGTCCCTGACCCGCTCCGCGAAGCCGTCGTAGCGCAGCACGTGGTGCGCGCCGGCTTCGAGCGCAAGCTGCTCCTTTTCGTCGGTGGAGACCGTGGTGATGACTTCCGCGCCCCGTGCCTTGAGCAGCTGGATCAGCAGCAGCCCCACGCCCCCGGCGCCCGCGTGCAGCAGGACCTTGTGGCCGGGCTCCACCTTGAAGGTGGAATTCATCAGGTAGTGGGCGGTGACGCCCTGCAGGGGGAGCGCTGCGGCAGTGAAAACATCCAGGCCTTTCGGTACGGGCAGTGCGGCATCCTCATCCACCAGCGCGTAGTCCGCGTAGCAGCTGATGCCTTCAGCGGTAGCCACCCGGCTGCCCACGGCGAAGCCGGTCACGCCCTCGCCGACTGCCTCGACAGTGCCGGCGGCCTCCGAACCTGGAGTGAAGGGGTAGGGGACTTTGTACGTTCCGCTGCGCTTATAGGTGTCGATGAAGTTGACGCCGGCCGCCCCGACCTTGACCAGCAGCTGCCCAGGGCCCGGAACGGGGGGCTCCGCCTCCGTGTACTCAAGGACTTCCGGTCCGCCTGCCTGCCGTGCGACGATTGCGTGCGTCATGGCTCTCCTTTCGCGGGTCCCGGCGTCTCCGGCCCCGGCTGCCGAAACCATCCTAGGGACACTCCCGGGCGGCACGACAAGTGCCGCGTTACCCGGACGCGCTCGAATGCATAATTATCAGTACCAATGCATAACTATTGCTGTATAGTCGGAGCATGACTATTTCTGTTGCGGTTTCGGGAGCCAGCGGCTACGCCGGGGGAGAGGTCCTCCGCCTCCTTGCCGGGCACCCCGGTGTGACCATTGGCGCCATCACAGCCCACAGCAACGCCGGTTCCCGCCTCGGTGAACTCCAGCCCCACCTGCACGGGCTGGCCAGCCGCATCCTCGAGGACACAACGGTGGAGAACCTCTCCGGCCACGACGTCGTGTTCCTTGCCCTGCCGCACGGCGCCTCCGCGGAGATCGCCGCCCAGCTGCCGGAGGGCACGGTGGTCATCGACGCCGGCGCAGACCACCGGCTTGAGGACCCCGCCGCCTGGGAAAAGTTCTACGGCTCCGCCCACGCCGGCACCTGGCCCTACGGCCTTCCCGAGCTGCCCGGCCAGCGTGAAGCCCTCAAGGGCGCCAAACGCATCGCCGTTCCCGGGTGCTACCCCACGTCCGCCCTGCTGGCCCTGACCCCCGGGTTCGCCGCGCACCTGCTGGAGCCCGACGACGTCGTGATCGTTTCCGCGTCCGGCACCTCAGGCGCGGGCAAGGCCGCCAAAGTCAACCTGATCGGCTCGGAGGTCATGGGCTCCATGAGCCCCTACGGCGTAGGCGGCGGCCACCGGCACACGCCGGAAATCGAGCAGGGCCTGTCCAACGCGGCGGGGGAGCAGGTCACCGTATCCTTTACGCCCACCCTTGCCCCGATGAGTCGCGGCATCCTGACCACCGCCACGGCCAAGGTCAAGGCCGGCACCACGGCGGCGGAACTGCGCCTGGCCTGGGCCGAGGCGTACGAAGATGAGCCGTTCGTCCACCTGCTGCCGGAAGGCCAGTGGCCCACCACCAAATCGGTCCAGAGCTCCAACCATGCCGCCATGCAGCTGGCCTTCGACGCCCACACCGGCCGGGTCATCGTCACCTGCGTCATCGACAACCTCACCAAGGGCACTGCCGGCGGCGCCGTGCAGTCCATGAACATCGCACTCGGCCTGCCGGAAACCGCCGGCCTCAACCTGCAGGGAGTAGCCCCGTGACCATCACCGCACCCCAGGGATTCCGGGCCGCCGGCGTCACTGCCGGACTCAAGGCCTCCGGCAATCCGGACCTCGCCCTGGTCGTCAACGACGGCCCCTCCAAGGCCGCCGCCGCCGTGTTCACCAGCAACCGGGTGGCGGCAGCCCCCGTGCACTGGTCCCGCCAGGTGGTCTCCGACGGCCGGGTGGACGCCGTCATCCTCAACTCCGGCGGCGCCAACGCCTGCACCGGCCCCACCGGGTTCCAGAACACCCACAGCACAGCGGAAAAAGTGGCGAAGGTGCTGGGGATCTCGGCCACTGACGTCTTCGTCTGCTCCACCGGCCTGATCGGCGAGCAGCTGCCCATGGACAAGATCCTTCCGGGGGTGGAGGCTGCCGCGGCGGAGCTCAGCACCGACGGCGGTCCGGCCGCCGGCACCGCCATCATGACCACGGACAGCGTGCCCAAGTCAGCGCTCTTCATCGGCACCGACGCCGACGGCCAGGAGTTCAGCATCGGCGGCATCGCCAAGGGGGCAGGCATGCTGGCCCCGGGCCTGGCCACCATGCTGGTGGTGCTCACCACGGATGCCGACGTGCAGCCGGAAATGCTCGACGTCGTCCTCCGCGATGCCACCCGCGTCACCTTTGACCGCGCCGACTCGGACGGCTGCATGTCAACCAACGACACCGTGGTCCTGCTTGCCTCGGGAGCTTCCGGTGCCGTGCCGTCCGCCGAGGCGTTCGGTGCCGGGCTGACCCAGGTCTGCGCCGAGCTGGCACGCAAACTGATCGCCGATGCCGAGGGCGCCAGCCACGACATCGCCATCCGGACCTTCAACGCGGCCAGTGAAGCCGACGCCGAGACGGTCAGCCGCTCCGTGGCCCGCTCCAACCTCTTCAAGGCCGCCATCTTCGGCAAGGACCCCAACTGGGGGCGTGTGCTCTCCGCCGTGGGCACCACCGACGCCGCCTTCGAGCCGGACAAACTCAACGTGGCCATGAACGGCATCCAGATCTGCCGGAACGGCAGCATCGGCGATGACCGCTCCCTGGTGGACCTGGAACCCCGCGAAGTGCTGGTGGAAATCGACCTGCAGGCAGGCGACGCCGAAGCCACCATTTGGACCAACGACCTCACCCACGACTACGTGCACGAAAACAGCGCCTACTCCAGCTAGGAGCCCCGGCCACGGCAATACCGCCAGGCACAAGCCGCTGTGGAAAGTGACAACATGAACACCCAGACGCGTGAAACCACCAGCATGTCCGCCGCCCAGGACAAGGCAGAAACCCTGATCGAGGCACTGCCTTGGATCCAGCGGTTCGCCGGCACCACCATGGTGATCAAATACGGCGGCAACGCCATGGTCAACGACGAACTCCGGCGTGCCTTCGCCGAGGACATCGTCTTCCTCCACCACGTGGGCATCCACCCTGTAGTGGTGCACGGCGGCGGTCCGCAGATCAACTCGATGCTGGGCCGGCTGGGCATCGAATCCGAATTCAAGGGCGGCCTGCGCGTCACCACCCCCGAGGCGATGGACGTGGTCCGCATGGTCCTCACCGGCCAGGTGGGCCGCGAACTGGTGGGCCTGATCAACTCCCACGGTCCCTACGCCGTCGGCATGTCCGGCGAAGACGGCGGGCTCCTCCGCGCCGTCCGCACCGGGACCGTGGTGGACGGCGAAGACGTGGACCTGGGGCTGGTGGGCGAGGTGGTCGGCGTCGACCCCGCAGGCATCATGGACATCCTCGCCGCGGGCCGCATCCCCGTAATTTCCACGGTGGCCCCGGAAATCGTCGACGGCGGCGAAGGCGTGGCGGGGGCCGCGCGGTTCCAGCCCACCGGCCAGGTCCTGAATGTCAACGCCGACACCGCAGCGGCCGCCGTGGCCTCGGCCCTTGGTGCCTCCAAGCTGGTGATCCTGACCGACGTCGAGGGCCTCTACGCCAACTGGCCGGACAAGTCTTCCCTGATCTCCTCGCTCACGGCGTCGGAGCTGCGGGACATGCTGCCCCGCCTCGAATCCGGCATGATCCCCAAGATGGCCGCGTGCCTCAAGGCCATCGACGAGGGCGTGGAACGCGCACACATCGTGGACGGGCGCCTGCCCCACTCCATGCTTCTTGAAACATTTACGACGGCGGGCATCGGCACCCAGGTTGTCCCGGACGAGGAGATCAACGGATGAACACCATGGAAAAGTCACCAGTGAATGAGTTGGTGGAAACCACGGGCCACGCCGGTTCCGAGTGGCTCTCCCGCTACTCCAGCTCGCTGATGAACGTGTTCGGCACGCCGCAGCGGGTCCTGGTCCGCGGCGCCGGCTGCCTGGTCTGGGACGCCGACGGCAAGGAATACCTGGACCTGCTCGGCGGCATCGCCGTGAACGCCCTGGGCCACGCCCACCCGTTCGTGACGTCGGTGATTTCCAGCCAGCTGGCCACCCTGGGGCACGTCTCCAACTTCTTCACCAGCCCCACCCAGGTGGCGCTGGCCGAGAAACTCCTGCAATTGGCCCACGCGCCAGCCGGCTCCAAGGTGTTCTTCAGCAACTCCGGCACCGAGGCCAACGAGGCAGCGTTCAAGCTGGCCCGGCGCAACACCGGTTCCGGGGACACGAAACGCACGAAGATTATTGCCCTGGAGGGCGCCTTCCATGGCCGGACCATGGGGGCCCTGGCACTCACCGCCAAGGAAGCCTACCGTGCACCCTTCGAGCCGCTGCCCGGCGGCGTGGTGCACATCCCGTTCGGTGACATCGCCGCGCTGGAGGCAGCCGTTGACGACACCGTCGCCGCCGTGTTCCTGGAACCGATCCAGGGCGAGGCAGGCGTCCGTCCGCTGCCGCCGGGCTACCTGAAGGCAGCGCGGGAGGCCACCAGCAAAGTGGGCGCCCTGCTCATCCTGGACGAGGTCCAGACCGGCATCGGCCGGACCGGCAAATGGCTCGCCAGCGAGGATGCGGGCATCGTCCCCGACGCCATCACCCTGGCCAAGGGGCTGGGCGGAGGCTTCCCCATCGGTGCTCTGCTCACCTTTGGTGAGCAGACGTCGTCGTTGCTCTCAGCAGGCCAGCACGGCACGACGTTTGGCGGAAATCCCGTGGCTACCGCGGCGGCCCTGGCCACCCTCCACGCCCTCGAAAGCCAGAACGTGCTGGCCAACGCGGCGGCGGTTGGGGAGCACCTGCGCTCCGCGCTGGGCGCCATTCCCGGCGTCACCGAAGTCCGCGGCGAAGGACTGCTGATCGGCTTCGACCTGGACGCCGACGTCGCGCCGGCCGTGGTGCAGGCGGCCCTCGACGCCGGCTTCATCGTCAACAGCCCGGGTCCGCGCACCATCCGCCTGGCACCGCCGCTGATCCTCACCACGGCGCAGGCCGATGCCTTCCTCTCCGCTTTCCCGGCAATCCTCCAAGCAGCTAAGGACGCCCAGTGACCACCGCAACCCGGCACTTCCTCAAGGACACCGACCTCAGCCCCGCCGAGCAGGCAGAGGTGCTGGAACTTGCCGCCCGCATGAAGGCGGCCCCCTACAGCGTGCAGCCCTACGCCGCGGAAGGCAGCGGCCGCAAGACCGTGGCCGTGATCTTCGACAAGACCTCCACCCGGACCCGCGTGTCCTTCGCCACCGGCGTGGCCGACATGGGCGGCAACGCGCTGGTCATCAACCCGGGCGAAGCCCAGATCGGGCACAAGGAATCCGTGGAGGACACCGCCAAGGTCCTCGAACGGATGGTGTCCACCATCGTGTGGCGCACCGGCGCGCACGCAGGCCTGGTGGCCATGGCTGCCAACTCCAAGGTCCCGGTCATCAACGCCCTGTGCGACGACTACCACCCGTGCCAGCTCCTGGCCGACCTGCTCGCCGTCAAGGAACACAAGGGCGAACTCAAGGGGCTCACCATGAGCTACCTGGGCGATGCCGCGAACAACATGGCCAACTCCTACCTGCTGGCCGGAGTCACGGCCGGCATGCATGTCCGGATCGCCGGGCCGGCGGGCTACCTGCCCGCGGAGGACATCGTCGCGGCAGCCCGGGAGCGTGCGGCCGAAACCGGCGGCTCCGTGCTCATCACCACCGACGCCAAGGAAGCGCTGCAGGGCGCAGACGTCGTAGCCACCGACACCTGGGTGTCCATGGGCCAGGAAGCCGAAAAGGAAGCCCGGATGCAGCTGTTCCGGGACTACTCCGTGGACTCGGACGCCATGGCACTCGCCGCGGAAGACGCCGTCGTGCTTCACTGCCTGCCCGCCTACCGCGGCTACGAAATTTCCGCCGACGTCATCGACGGCCCGCAGTCCATCGTCTGGGATGAAGCCGAAAACCGGCTGCACGCCCAGAAGGCGCTGATGGCGTGGCTGATGCACCGCTCGGGCCTTGCCTTCGTGGACGGACTTTCCCCCGTCGAAGGCACCGGAGAGAGCACGTTCTAGTGTCCGCCCAGCCGTCCTCCCCGGGCACCAGCCCCGCCACCAAGACCGCCCGGCAGGCGCGCATCACCGCCATCCTCACCGGGCAGTCCGTGCGTTCCCAGGCGGAGCTTGCGGCGCTGCTGGCGGACGATGGCGTCCAGGTCACCCAGGCCACGCTGTCCCGCGACCTCGTGGAACTGGGTGCCGTCCGGGTCCGCGGGAAGGAAGGCGTCCTGGTGTACGCCGTCCCCGGCGAGGGCGGCGAACGGGGCGCCAAGAGCGGCGTCACCCAGGAGATCCTGGATGCCCGGCTCGCCCGGCTGTGCAGCGAACTGCTGGTCACCGCCGAAGCGTCCGCCAACATCGCAGTCCTCCGGACGCCGCCCGGAGCCGCGAACTTCCTGGCCCTGGCCATCGACCACTCGGTGATGCCGTCCATCCTGGGCACCATCGCCGGTGACGATACCGTCCTGCTGGTTTCCCGTGACCCGCTGGGTGGCCCGGACCTCGCCGCCCGCTTCCTGCAACTGGCTGAGGAAGCCGGGCAATAAGCTTGAAGACAACAAATCAACCAACCCCAACAAGGAGCATTTAAAGTGACTGAACGCATTGTGCTGGCCTACTCCGGCGGCCTGGACACGTCCGTCGCCATCGGCTGGATCGGTGAAGCCACCGGTGCCGAGGTCATCGCCGTGGCGGTCGACGTCGGACAGGGCGGCGAATCGCTCGAAACCATCCGCCAGCGCGCCCTGGGCTGCGGCGCCGTCGAAGCCTACGTCGCCGACGCATCGGACGAGTTCGCCAACGAATACTGCGTCCCCACGCTGAAGGCCAACGCCCTGTACCAGGGCCACTACCCGCTGGTGTCCGCCATCTCCCGCCCGGTCATCGTCAAGCACCTGGTCAAGGCAGCCCGCGAATTCGGCGCCACCACCGTTGCCCACGGCTGCACCGGCAAGGGCAACGACCAGGTCCGCTTCGAAGTGGGCATCCAGACCCTGGGCCCGGACCTGAAGTGCATCGCACCGGTCCGTGACCTCGCCCTCACCCGCGACAAGGCCATCGCCTTCGCCGAGGAAAAGGGACTGCCGATCGAGACCACCAAGAAGAACCCGTACTCCATCGACCAGAACGTCTGGGGACGCGCCGTCGAAACCGGCTACCTCGAGGACATCTGGAACGCCCCCACCAAGGACATCTACGACTACACCGCCACCCCGGAATTCCCGCCGGCACCGGATGAAGTCATCATTTCCTTCGAAGCCGGCGTGCCCGTGGCCATCGACGGTGTCAAGGTCACCCCGCTGCAGGCCATCAAGGAACTCAACCGCCGCGCAGGCGCACAGGGCGTCGGCCGCATCGACGTGGTCGAGGACCGCCTGGTGGGCATCAAGTCCCGCGAAATCTACGAAGCCCCGGGCGCCATGGCGCTGATCACCGCGCACAAGCACCTCGAGGACATCACCATCGAACGCGAGCAGGCCCGCTTCAAGGCCACCGTTGGCCAGCGCTGGGCCGAGCTGGTCTACGACGGCCAGTGGTTCTCCCCGCTCAAGCGCTCCCTGGACGCGTTCATCGAGGACACCCAGAAGTACGTCTCCGGCGACATCCGCATGACCCTGCAAGGTGGCCAGGCCATCGTCAACGGCCGCCGCTCCGACACCTCGCTGTACGACTTCTCGCTGGCCACCTACGACACCGGCGACACCTTCGACCAGTCCATGGCCAAGGGCTTTATCGAGCTGTGGGGCATGTCCGCCAAGGTTGCCTCCGGCCGCGACATCCGGGTCGCAGGGAAGTAGCCCCTGTGGCTGAGCAAAAAACCGAAGCAACCAACGCAGGTGCGCTGTGGGGCGGCCGGTTCGCCGGCGGCCCGGCGGACGCCCTCGCGGCGCTGAGCAAGTCCACGCACTTTGACTGGCGGCTGGCCCGGTACGACATCGCCGGGTCCAAGGCGCACGCCCGCGTGCTCCACAAGGCCGGGCTGCTGGACGACGCCGAGCTGCAGGGCATGCTTGCAGCCCTCACCAAGCTCGACGAGGACGTGGCCTCCGGCGCCTACCTGCCGGCGGAGTCCGATGAGGACGTGCACGGTTCGCTCGAGCGCGGCCTGATCGAGCGGGCCGGTGCCCAGCTGGGCGGCAAGCTCCGCGCCGGCCGGTCCCGCAACGACCAGGTGGCAACCCTGGGCCGGATGTTCCTGCGCGACCACGCCCGGATCATCGCCCGGGGGGTCCTGGCTACCGTGGATGCCCTGGTGGAGCAGGCCAAGGCGCACCACGGTGTCGCCATGCCCGGCCGCACCCACCTGCAGCACGCCCAGCCGGTCCTGCTCAGCCACCACCTCCTGGCCCACGCCTGGGCCCTGCTGCGCGACGTGCAGCGGCTCCAGGACTGGGACAAGCGGGCCGGGGTTTCACCCTACGGTTCGGGCGCCCTGGCAGGCTCCTCGCTGGGCCTGGACCCGGAAGCGGTGGCGGCTGACCTTGGGTTCTTTTCCGCCGTGCACAACTCGATCGACGGCACCGCCTCCCGCGACGTGTTCGCCGAGTTCGCGTGGGTCTGCTCGATGATCGGCGTGGACCTGTCCCGGATCTCCGAGGAAGTCATCTTCTGGGCCACCAAGGAGTTCTCCTTCGTCACGCTGGATGATTCGTACTCCACGGGGTCCTCGATCATGCCGCAGAAGAAGAACCCCGATGTGGCCGAGCTGGCCCGCGGCAAGGCAGGGCGTTTGATCGGCAACCTGACCGGGCTGCTGGCAACGCTCAAGGGCCTGCCGCTGGCGTACAACCGGGACCTGCAGGAGGACAAGGAGCCGGTGTTCGACGCCGCCGACACGCTGGAGCTGCTGCTCCCGGCCGTGTCCGGCATGATCGCCACCCTGACCTTCAACACGGAGCGGATGGAATCGCTGGCTCCGCAGGGCTTCGCGCTGGCCACGGACATCGCCGAATGGCTGGTCCGCCAGGGCGTGCCGTTCCGCGAGGCCCACGAGCTGTCCGGTGCAGCCGTGAAGCAGGCGGAGTCCCGCGGCGTTGAGCTGTGGGACCTGACGGACGAAGAGTACGCCGCGATCTCGGAGCACCTGACCCCGGAGGTCCGGACCGTGCTGTCCACGGAGGGTTCGCTTAACAGCCGGAACTCCCAGGGCGGAACGGCGCCGGCCGCCGTCGAACGCCAGCTGGCTGCGCTGGAAGGCGAGCTTGCCGGCGTGCGGGAGTACGCCGGGTAGGAAACATTGTTGCCAAGGGCCCCGGGGCATGTTCCCTGGGGCCCTTGGCGTCTGTGGCTAGGCTGGGGCCATGAGCGAAACCTTCCGCAAGTTCCTTCGTACCCTGCCCGACTTCCCGTCCGACCTGCCCGGCTTCGACCCCGGCAACGCACCGCAGGACCCGGCCTTGCTCTTCAAGCAGTGGCTGGACGAGGCACTGGATGCGGGGGAGCAGCAGCCGCACGCGTTCAGCCTCGCCACGGTGGGGGAAAGCACCGACGGCGCTCCGCAGCCTTCTTCGCGGATGCTTATCCTGAAGAACATTGACGACGACGGCTGGCACTTCGCCACGTCCCGCACCTCCCGCAAGGGCCGCGAGCTGTCGGGGTCACCGCGCGCGGCGATGAACTTCTACTGGCCGGCCCTGGGCCGCCAGGTGCGGGTGGCGGGCACTGTGGTTGAGCTTTCCGCCGAAGCCTCCGCCGTCGACTGGCACGAGCGGCCCCGGGCCGACGGCAGCGACAACCCGGACTGGCAGCTCTACGCCCTCCAGCCGGCCGAAATCGAGTTCTGGCAGGCCAGCAACGACCGCCGGCACGTCCGCCACCGTGTCGGGCGGGACGGAAGACCACTGGACTGACTGCTCGGCTAGGCTAACCGCATGACGTCACCATCCCCTGCCGCCCTCCTCGCTGAACTGCACAAAGCCGCGGACGCACTGACCGCTGCGGTGGACCGGATTCCGGCCGGCGGCGAAAGGGCCCCGTCCACCCTTCCCGGCTGGAGCCGCGGCCACCTCCTGGCCCACATCGCCGGAATCTGCAGCGCGCTGGCCCGCCAGGTGGAATACGGGCGGTCCGGCAGGACGGTGGAGCTGTACGACGGCGGCGTGGACGGCCGCAACCGGGCCATCGAGCTTGCCGCCGGCCACAGCCTGGAGGAGCACCGGAAGGACGTTGCGGCCGCAGTGCAGCGGGCACTGGCGGCCTTCGATGCGCTGGGGGAGGACGAATGGCAAACGCGCATCGCCTTCCGCGACGGCGTGATTTTCGACGCCGGTTTGGCGCTCTGGCGCGAGCTGGTCATCCACACCGCGGACCTGGACACCGGCGCGGGACCCGAGACCTGGAACAGGGCATTCTGCTCCCACCTCTTCGACTTCCTCGCCGCCCGCGTGCCGGCGGAAACCCGGCTGGTCCTGCAGCCCGTGGCACTCCCGCCGCTGACCCTCGGAACCGGCGGCAGCACCGTCGTCGTCAGCGGGATGGTGACGGACATCGCCGCGTGGCTCGCAGGCCGGCAGCCGTCGCTGGACAGCCTGCGGGCCACGGCCGCCGGGGACGGCACCGATCTTCCCGGCCTGATGCCCTGGCCGTCGGCGATGCCGGACCCCAAGTAGCCATTCGTTGCCCCATCACTTTTGGTCCCCAAACCGGGGTTAAAGGGACCACAAGTGATGGAGCAACGCCAGGGGAGTGAGTGGTCAGGCGGCCTCGCGGGCCAGCAGGCTCTCTTTGATGCGCAGGCCCCAGCGGAAGCCGCCCAGCGAGCCGTCGGTCCGTATGACGCGGTGGCACGGCACGAACAGGGCAGCTGCGTTGAACGCGCAGGCACTGGCGGCGGCCCGCACGGCGCGCGGGTTGCCGGCCAGTGCGGCGTACTCCGAGTAGGTGACGGGTGAGCCCGGCTTGACCTGACGCAGCACGTCCCAGGCGTGGGCACGGAACGGTCCGGACTGCTGGCGGACCGGCACCGCCATGGCCGGGGCGGGGTCACCGGCATAGAAGGCCTCCACGGCGGATGAGATCCCCCCAAGGTCCGTTACCTCTTCCACGGCGTCGGGCCGCAGCATTGGATGGACCTGGCCGGTCAGGTCCGCCAGGCCGGCCGTCCAGCCGGACGCAAGGACCACGCCATCCTGGGCGAGGACCGTAAACGGACCGTCCGGCGTGGACAGCTGCAGCAGTTGGGCTTTCATGGCGTCCCTTTCGCGGGAATGGTGGTTTTTGCGGCGGGCCGGACGGCAGCGCGCCAGAGGTGCATGGTGGCGTAGGAGCGCCACGGGCTGGTCTCCCGGAAGTCAGGGCTCAAGGCGCTGGTCCCATTATCGAGGGCGCGGATCCCGTTCCGCACGGCGGCGTCGTTGGCAAGGAAAATATCCGGGGCACCCAGGACCCGCATGGCGACGTACCCCACCGTCCAGGGCCCGACGCCGGGGAGCGGCAAAAGTGCCGCGGTGAGGCTTGGGAGGTCGTCTCCATAGCCGAAGTCCAGGCGGCCGCGGGCCATGGCCTCTGCAGCATGCAGCAGCGACTCGGTGCGGCGCCGGGGGCCGCGAAGCAGATGTCCTGCAGCAGCGATTTCCGCCGGAGTGGGAAACAGGCGGTCCAGGCCGTCGCCGGGGGCACTGGCAGGACTGCCCGCCGCGGACAACTGGGTCAAGGCTGTCCTGGCGGCCGCCACCGTGATCTGCTGGCCCACCATGGCCCGGATCAGCAGTTCCTGCGGATCCACCGCGCCCGGCAGGCGCATCCCCGGTGCGGAGGCAACGGAGCCGGCAAGCCTGGGATCGGCGGCGAGCGTGCCGTCGATCGCCTCCGGGTCCGCGTCCAGGTCGAACAGCCGGCGGACGCGGCTGAGCAGCGCCGGAAGGTCGCGAAGGTCCACCGCGCCGATGGTGAGGGTCAACGGCCGTTCCCGGGCCCCGTCGTCGTACTCCACCCTGAAGCGCGCGTCCCCGTGGGGGAGCCGCAGCGTCCGGGCATAGGAAGTGGGCGTGCCGTCCTCGACCCCGGGGATGGCGCGGACCGCCAGGAAGGAGAAGATGCCCGGATCGAAAGGCGGACGGTAGGGCAGGCCCAGGGTCAGGGCTGTGGCGCCGCCGCCGTTCACCGGATGGCGGACGGTCCTCCTGAGCGCCGTGGGCGTCATATCGAACACCTCGGCGATGGTCTCGTTGAACTGCCTGACGCTGCTGAAGCCTGCCGCAAAGGCGACGTCGGCGAGTTTCATCGATGTTGAAACCAGCAGGGTGCGGGCCGTCTGGGCCCGTGCGGCGCGGGCCAATGACAGGGGGCCGGCGCCAAGTTCCTGGCCGAGGATCCGGTTCAACTGGCGCGGCGAATACCCCAGCCGGGCGGCCAGGCCCGCCACGCCGTCGCGGTTGATCACGCCGTCGTTGATCAGGCGCATCGCCCGCCCCGCGATGTCCTGCCGCACGTTCCAGGCCGGGGTTCCGGGCACCGCCTCCGGCAGGCAGCGCTTGCAGGCGCGGTAGCCTGCCTCGTGTGCGGCGGCGGACGTCTCGTAGAACGTGACGTTGGAGGCCTTGGGGGTCCTGGCAGGGCACGACGGCCGGCAGTAGATCCCCGTGGTGCGGACGGCCGTAAAGAACTGGCCGTCGAACCGGGTATCGCGGGCATCGATTGCCCGGTAGCGCTGCCAGAAGTCCATTCCTCCATCCTGCCAGCCGCCGGCCACGGCTTCTAGCGGAAATCGGACATGGCCGTGGGCGTGCAGATCCACCCCGGACCCCTTTCCGGTGGCGGATGAAACCTGCGGGATCTGGGTAAGGTCAACTAATGAACCAAAGCGCTGGGGCAATGGCACAGCTGCGGGAATTCCTGTCCGCGGACGCCCGGGAACTCGCACCAAAGCTGCTCGGTGCCGTGCTCACCCATGAGTCCCGCGACGGTGCCGTGTCCGTCCGGCTCACCGAGGTGGAGGCCTATATGGGCCCCGAGGACTCCCTGCACCCGGACCCCGGCTCCCACACCTACCGCGGCCCCACGCCCCGCAACGCCCCCATGTTCGGCCCCGCCGGCCACCTCTACGTCTACTTCACCTACGGAATGCACCACTGCACCAACATCGTGTGCGGTCCGGCCGGCGTCGCGTCCGCCCTGCTGCTCCGGGCAGGGGAAGTGGTGGACGGGCTGCAGCTGGCCCGGCTGCGCCGTCCAACGTCCAAAACTCCTGCGGACCTTGCCAGCGGGCCGGCCCGCCTTGCCAAAGCGCTGGGATTGACGACGGCGGACAGCGGCCGCGACGCGCTCGCTCCGCCGTTCCGGCTCGAACTTCCGTCCGTTCCCGCCGGCGCGGTCAGTTCCGGTCCCCGGGTGGGGGTGGCCGGCGCCGGAGGCACGGACGAATACGCCTGGCGGTACTGGCTGACCGGCGACCCTACCGTGTCCAGATACAAGGCAGCGAAGCCGCGGACCCGGAAGCAGGCAGCGGAACCCCGGCCGGATGCAACGTTTCACCGGCGTTAACGGAAATGGTTGTAGAATGGACGGTCTGTCTTTTGCGATAGGGGAACGTTAATGCTTGACGCCGAATTGGCCCACGAACGGGAGTATGTAGCCGGCCTGTACGCCCGGCTGGAGGAACTCCGGGAGGAGAAGCGCCGCCAGTTGGCGCAGGTCCGTCGTGCCGGAGCCGTGGGCACCATGCAGAACGTTTCGGAGCGGGACGCGTTCGCTGCACTGTATGAGGACCGCCTGGCGCAGCTGGACGCCGTGGATGACCGGCTGGTTTTTGGCCGCCTGGACCTGGACTCCGGCGAAGCGCAGTACATCGGCCGCATTGGCCTCACCACCGAGGACCTGCAGCGTCTCATGGTGGACTGGCGTGCCCCCGAGGCCGGGCACTTCTACCAGGCCACGGCCTTTGACCGGCAGGGCGTCCGCCGCCGCCGGCACCTGATCCTGCAGGGACGCGAGGTCAAGGCCATCGAGGACGATGTCCTGGACGCCGGGATGCTCACGGACGACGAATCGCTCCAGGGCGAAGGTGCCCTGCTGGCTGCCCTGAACTCCAAGCGGACCGGCCGCATGTCGGACATCGTCAGCACCATCCAGTCGGAGCAGGACCGGATCATCCGCTCCTCCATCTCCGGCGCCGTCGTGGTCCAGGGCGGACCCGGCACCGGCAAGACCGCAGTGGCCCTGCACCGCGCCGCCTACCTGCTCTATACCCACCGTGACCGGCTCAAGAGTGCCGGCGTGCTGCTGGTGGGGCCGTCGTCGTCGTTCATGAAGTACATCGAACGGGTGCTGCCGTCCCTGGGTGAGACCGGCGTGGTCATGGCTAGCCTTGGCCGCCTGATGCCCGGCATCCACGCCGTTCCGGAAACAGACGCCGACGTCGCCGCCATGAAGGGGCGGCTGGACATGGCCGCCATCGTGGCCAACGCCGTCTCCAACCGCATGCGCGTCCCCGCCCAGAACCGGATCCTCGAGGTCGACGGCCGCAAGCTGACCCTTACGCCCCGGCAGGTGCGCCGCGCGCGGGAACGCGCCCGCGCCACCGGAAAGCCGTACAACGAGGCCCGCGTAACGTTCGTGAAGATCCTGCTGCGCGAACTGACCGAGCAGATGACCGAGCTCGTCGAGGCCGGAAACATTGGCAACAACGCGGACCGCTCCTACCTGGCCGAGGACGTCCGGACCGCCCGGGACGTCCGGATCGCCCTGAACCTGTGCTGGATGCCCATGACGCCGGAGAAGCTCATCTCCGACCTCTTCAGCAAGCCGGAGGTGCTGGAGTTCTGCACCCCCCACCTGACCCCTGCCGAGCGGGCGCTGCTGCAGCGTCCGGCCGATGCGCCGTGGAGCGAGTCCGACGTCCCGCTGCTGGATGAGGCCGCCGAGCTGCTTGGGGAGCTGGACCCGGCCGCCGGACGCGGGCTGGCCCAGCAGGAGCACGACCGTGCCCGGGACCTCGCCAACGCAAAGCAGACCCTGGTCAACATGGAAGCCGCCGGGGTGGATCCGCTCATGTCCGCAGAGGAGCTGGCGGAGCAGAACCGGGAGCAGGAAGCCCGGCAGACGGCAGCCGAACGCGCAACGAGCGACCGCACGTGGGCGTTCGGGCACATCGTCGTGGATGAAGCCCAGGAGCTTTCGCCCATGCAATGGCGTCTGCTGGTGCGCCGCTGCCCGCTGAAGTCCTTCACCATCGTGGGCGACATTGCCCAGACCAGCTCCGTGGCCGGGGCCAATTCCTGGCAGGGGGCGCTGGCCCCGATGTTCGGCGACCGCTGGCAGCTGGAGGAGCTGACCGTCAACTACCGCACCCCGTCCCAGATCGCCGAGGCCGCCGTCAGGATGGCCAACGCCGCGGGCTTGGTGGTCTCCGCACCCAAGGCCGTCCGCGAGGGCCGCTGGGCCCCCATCATCGACGAGGTGCCCGCCGGCGGCATCGTGGACCGGCTGGTGGAGGTCCTTCCGGAGGAGCTTGCGGCGCTCGACGGCGGCCTGCTCGCCGTGATTGCCGACGGTGACCTCCTGCCCCAGGCAACGGCGGCCCTCCGTGCCGTATACGGCCGCAGGATCGGCACCGGGGCCGGCAGCTACGAGCAGGACATCGTGGTCATCAGCCCGCGTGAGGCAAAGGGCCTGGAGTTCGACGGCGTGGTGGTCCTGGAACCCTCCGTGATGCTCAACCACGAACACGGCAAAGTGGGGGACCTGTACGTCGCCATGACCCGCGCCACGCAGAGGCTGCGGCTGATCGCGGCGCAACCGGTCCCCGCCGGTATTGCCGGCTGACGGGGCAATCGGCGTTACTGCTAACTTAGGAAGCGTGCCAGAACTGAACATCCTCGAACCGCAGCGCAACGACCCCACTTTCGCCAATATTTGGCAGGAACTGAAGTGGCGTGGGCTGGTCCATGTTTCCACCGATGAAGCGGAGCTCGAAAAGCTGCTCGCCAACGGGCCGGTCACGTACTATTGCGGCTTCGACCCCACCGCGCCGAGCTTGCACCTGGGCAACCTGGTCCAGCTCCTGGTCATGCGGCGGCTTCAGCTGGCAGGGCACAAGCCCCTCGGCCTGGTGGGCGGGTCCACCGGCATGATCGGGGACCCGCGTCCGACGGCGGAACGCACCTTGAACACCAAGGACACGGTGGCGGAGTGGGTTGGCTACCTCCAGGCCCAGGTGCAGCGCTTCCTCAGCTTCGAGGGGGACAACGCTGCCAGGATGGTGAACAACCTGGACTGGACGGCGCCGCTGAGCGCCATCGACTTCCTGCGTGAAGTGGGCAAGCACTTCCGGGTGGGCACCATGCTGCGCAAGGACGCCGTGGCGTCCCGGTTGAACTCCGATGAAGGCATCAGCTACACCGAGTTCAGCTACCAGATCCTGCAGGGCATGGACTACCTGCAGCTTTACCGCGACTACGGCTGCGTCCTGCAGACCGGCGGCTCGGACCAGTGGGGCAACCTCACCAGCGGTACGGAACTGATCCGCAAGGTGGAGGGCAAGAGCGTCCACGCCCTGGGGACCCCGCTCATCACCAACTCTGACGGAACCAAGTTCGGCAAGAGCGAAGGCAACGCCATCTGGCTCGATGCCGGCATGTGCAGCCCGTATGCGTTCTACCAGTTCTGGCTCAACACTGCGGACGCGGACGTGGTGGACCGGCTCAAGGTGTTCACCTTCCTGACCCGCGCGGAGATTGAAGAGATTGCCGTTTCGGTGGCGGAGCGTCCGTTTGCCCGTGAGGGTCAGCGGAAGCTTGCCTTCGAAGTGACCTCGTTGGTGCACGGCGTTGACGCCACCGAAAAGGTCATCGCAGCTTCGGCGGCGCTCTTCGGCAACGGGGATTTGGCCGCATTGGACAAGGCAACCCTGCAGGCTGCAACGTCCGAACTTCCTTCCACCACAGTGCAGGTGGATGAGATGGGGATTGTGGACCTGCTGGTGGCGTCCGGTCTTTCCGAAAGCAAGTCCGCCGCACGCCGGACCGTGGGTGAAGGCGGAGCCTACGTGAACAACGAGAAAGTCTCGGATCCTGACGCTGTGATCTCCGAGTCGGAGCTCCTGCATGGACAGTACCTGCTCCTGCGCCGGGGCAAGAAGAACCTGGCGACAGTGGAAGTACTGGTCCCGTAACCGCGGGAGCGCAACCTACCACCTGCACGCCCCTCGGCGGCCGATTTGCGCGGCCGCGGAGGGGCGTGTATTGTTTTCTGAGTCGCCGCCGCTGAGTGGTGACAAACCCCCAACTGATATTGAGAAGCAATTCTCGGCCATGCGGTGCATGGAACCAAGAATGCTTCTCATTCTGCTGGGCGGATTCATTCCGCAGAGTGAATTCCGGGAAAACAACCGGATTTGCAAAAGCGAATATGAATGAAATAAGATAAAAACATCGCAGCGAAGAAATACGGAAAAGAAATTCTCTTTTGAATTGTTCCGGGAATATTCGTATGTGTCTGTTGTTTGAGAACTCAATAGTGTGCCAAGTTTGTTGATACCGATTATGTATGTAATTGGTTGAATTTGCCGAATCGTGCCGCCCCTGTGGTGTGGTTTGGTGTTTTTAGCTGGTTTCAAATTTTGTGCAGCCATTATGACCGTTATTTCCGGTGGTTTTGGTTGTGTCTGTTTGTTTTCAACGGAGAGTTTGATCCTGGCTCAGGATGAACGCTGGCGGCGTGCTTAACACATGCAAGTCGAACGATGATGCCCACTTGTGGGTGGATTAGTGGCGAACGGGTGAGTAACACGTGAGTAACCTGCCCTTGACTCTGGGATAAGCCTGGGAAACTGGGTCTAATACCGGATATGACCGACTATCGCATGGTGGTTGGTGGAAAGCTTTTGTGGTTTTGGATGGACTCGCGGCCTATCAGCTTGTTGGTGGGGTAATGGCCTACCAAGGCGACGACGGGTAGCCGGCCTGAGAGGGTGACCGGCCACACTGGGACTGAGACACGGCCCAGACTCCTACGGGAGGCAGCAGTGGGGAATATTGCACAATGGGCGCAAGCCTGATGCAGCGACGCCGCGTGAGGGATGACGGCCTTCGGGTTGTAAACCTCTTTCAGTAGGGAAGAAGCGTAAGTGACGGTACCTGCAGAAGAAGCGCCGGCTAACTACGTGCCAGCAGCCGCGGTAATACGTAGGGCGCAAGCGTTATCCGGAATTATTGGGCGTAAAGAGCTCGTAGGCGGTTTGTCGCGTCTGCCGTGAAAGTCCGGGGCTCAACTCCGGATCTGCGGTGGGTACGGGCAGACTAGAGTGATGTAGGGGAGACTGGAATTCCTGGTGTAGCGGTGAAATGCGCAGATATCAGGAGGAACACCGATGGCGAAGGCAGGTCTCTGGGCATTAACTGACGCTGAGGAGCGAAAGCATGGGGAGCGAACAGGATTAGATACCCTGGTAGTCCATGCCGTAAACGTTGGGCACTAGGTGTGGGGGACATTCCACGTTTTCCGCGCCGTAGCTAACGCATTAAGTGCCCCGCCTGGGGAGTACGGCCGCAAGGCTAAAACTCAAAGGAATTGACGGGGGCCCGCACAAGCGGCGGAGCATGCGGATTAATTCGATGCAACGCGAAGAACCTTACCAAGGCTTGACATGAACCGGAAAGACCTGGAAACAGGTCCCCCACTTGTGGTCGGTTTACAGGTGGTGCATGGTTGTCGTCAGCTCGTGTCGTGAGATGTTGGGTTAAGTCCCGCAACGAGCGCAACCCTCGTTCTATGTTGCCAGCACGTGATGGTGGGGACTCATAGGAGACTGCCGGGGTCAACTCGGAGGAAGGTGGGGACGACGTCAAATCATCATGCCCCTTATGTCTTGGGCTTCACGCATGCTACAATGGCCGGTACAAAGGGTTGCGATACTGTGAGGTGGAGCTAATCCCAAAAAGCCGGTCTCAGTTCGGATTGGGGTCTGCAACTCGACCCCATGAAGTCGGAGTCGCTAGTAATCGCAGATCAGCAACGCTGCGGTGAATACGTTCCCGGGCCTTGTACACACCGCCCGTCAAGTCACGAAAGTTGGTAACACCCGAAGCCGGTGGCCTAACCCCTTGTGGGAGGGAGCTGTCGAAGGTGGGACTGGCGATTGGGACTAAGTCGTAACAAGGTAGCCGTACCGGAAGGTGCGGCTGGATCACCTCCTTTCTAAGGAGCACCTACAACAACCGGCCTGGATGTATGTCCGGGTGTGGGGGTTGTCAGGAAGCAAGCCCGTTGCGCAGGCGATTGTCCTGCGGCGGGTGCTCATGGGTGGAATATCAACAAATAGCGGCCGTTGTGTTGTCGTGTCTTTTCCTAGTACGAACCCTGGTGGTTCTGGAACGGTGGGCGTGGTGATGTGGTGGTTTTCGTGTTTGGCACACTGTTGGGTCCTGAGGCAACAGGACCACGGGTTCGCTGTCTTCGCCTTTCGGGGTGTGGGTGGTGTTCTGGTGGGTTTGTTTGTTTCTGGTTTCCCTGCCATGACGGTCCATGCACGTGTGTGTGGGGTGTGTGGTGTGGGGTTGTTGTTTGAGAACTACATAGTGGACGCGAGCATCTTGTATAAGAAGCAATTTCCAAGATAAATGAACCTGGATCTGGTTCGTGTGCCTTTGGGTGCGCGGGACAGTTTTCGTGGTTCTCTCGAAAATGTTTTTGATCTTTGTGGTCAAGTTTTTAAGAGCACACGGTGGATGCCTTGGCATTAGGAGCCGAAGAAGGACGTAGGAATCTGCGATAAGCCTGGGGGAGTCGATAACCGGACTGTGATCCCAGGGTGTCCGAATGGGGAAACCCCGCCAAGCGCGCGAGTGACTTGGTGACCCGTACCTGAACACATAGGGTGCGTGGGGGGAACGCGGGGAAGTGAAACATCTCAGTACCCGCAGGAAGAGAAAACAATAGTGATTCCGTTAGTAGTGGCGAGCGAACGCGGATCAGGCTAAACCGTTCCATGTGTGATAGCCGGCGGGCGTTGCATGGTCGGGGTTGTGGGACTTTCCATACCAGTTCTGCCGGGCTGGTGGGGTGTGATGTGCGCGCATAGGTGAACGGTTTTGAAAGGCCGGCCAGAGAGGGTGTTAGTCCCGTAACCGTAATGTGTTTGTACCGCCTGTGAGAGTATCCCAAGTAGTACGGGGCCCGAGAAATCCCGTGCGAATCTGTCAGGACCACCTGATAAGCCTAAATACTCCCTAATGACCGATAGCGGACCAGTACCGTGAGGGAAAGGTGAAAAGTACCCCGGGAGGGGAGTGAAACAGTACCTGAAACCGTGTGCTTACAATCCGTCGGAGCCAGTCTGATTCTGGTGACGGCGTGCCTTTTGAAGAATGAGCCTGCGAGTTAGTGTTACGTCGCGAGGTTAACCCGTGTGGGGCAGCCGTAGCGAAAGCGAGTCTGAATAGGGCGTGTGAGTGGCGTGATCTAGACCCGAAGCGAAGTGATCTACCCATGGCCAGGTTGAAGCGACGGTAAGACGTCGTGGAGGACCGAACCCACTTCAGTTGAAAATGGAGGGGATGAGCTGTGGGTAGGGGTGAAAGGCCAATCAAACTTCGTGATAGCTGGTTCTCCCCGAAATGCATTTAGGTGCAGCGTTGCGTGTTTCTTGCTGGAGGTAGAGCTACTGGATGGCTAATGGGCCCTACAAGGTTACTGACGTCAGCCAAACTCCGAATGCCGGTAAGTGAGAGCGCAGCAGTGAGACTGTGGGGGATAAGCTTCATAGTCGAGAGGGAAACAGCCCAGACCACCAACTAAGGCCCCTAAGCGTGTGCTAAGTGGGAAAGGATGTGGAGTTGCCCAGACAACCAGGAGGTTGGCTTAGAAGCAGCCACCCTTAAAAGAGTGCGTAATAGCTCACTGGTCAAGTGATTCCGCGCCGACAATGTAGCGGGGCTCAAGTACACCGCCGAAGTTGTGGCATTCAGATATTTAGCTAAGCCCTTGTGGTTCAGGCGTCTGGATGGGTAGGGGAGCGTCGTGTGGGCAGTGAAGTCGCGGTGTAAACCAGCGGTGGAGCCTACACGAGTGAGAATGCAGGCATGAGTAGCGAAAGACGGGTGAGAAACCCGTCCGCCGAATGATCAAGGGTTCCAGGGTCAAGCTAATCTGCCCTGGGTAAGTCGGGACCTAAGGCGAGGCCGACAGGCGTAGTCGATGGACAACGGGTTGATATTCCCGTACCGGCGAAAAACCGTCCATGTTGAACAGGGGATACTAACCGCCCGAGACCTGCCTGACACCCCTTGTGGGTGAAGGGTTTTGGTGGAGCGCGGGACCTGATCCTGGGAGGCAAGCGTATTAACAGGTGTGACGCAGGAAGGTAGCCGAGCCGGGCGATGGTTGTCCCGGTCTAAGGATGTAGGGCGAGTGGTAGGCAAATCCGCCACTCATATAGCCTGAGATCTGATGGGACCCCCGTTTGGGGGGATTTGGTGATCCTATGCTGCCGAGAAAAGCATCGACGCGAGGTTTTAGCCGCCCGTACCCCAAACCGACACAGGTGATCAGGTAGAGAATACTAAGGCGATCGAGAGAATTATGGTTAAGGAACTCGGCAAAATGCCCCCGTAACTTCGGGAGAAGGGGGGCCCCAACCTTGAACGGACTTCGCGTCCGGGAGGGGATCGGGGCCGCAGAGACCAGGGGGAAGCGACTGTTTACTAAAAACACAGGTCCGTGCGAAGTCGCAAGACGATGTATACGGACTGACTCCTGCCCGGTGCTGGAAGGTTAAGAGGACCGGTTAGCCTCACGGCGAAGCTGAGAATTTAAGCCCCAGTAAACGGCGGTGGTAACTATAACCATCCTAAGGTAGCGAAATTCCTTGTCGGGTAAGTTCCGACCTGCACGAATGGAGTAACGACTTCCCCGCTGTCTCAACCATAAACTCGGCGAAATTGCAGTACGAGTAAAGATGCTCGTTACGCGCAGCAGGACGGAAAGACCCCGAGACCTTTACTATAGTTTGGTATTGGTGTTCGGAGTGGCTTGTGTAGGATAGGTGGGAGACGTTGAAGCCCGGACGCCAGTTCGGGTGGAGTCATCGTTGAAATACCACTCTGGTCACTTTGGACATCTAACTTCGGCCCGTAATCCGGGTCAGGGACAGTGCCTGATGGGTAGTTTAACTGGGGCGGTTGCCTCCTAAAAAGTAACGGAGGCGCCCAAAGGTTCCCTCAGCCTGGTTGGCAATCAGGTGTCGAGTGTAAGTGCACAAGGGAGCTTGACTGTGAGAGAGACATCTCGAGCAGGGACGAAAGTCGGGACTAGTGATCCGGCGGTACATTGTGGAATGGCCGTCGCTCAACGGATAAAAGGTACCTCGGGGATAACAGGCTGATCTTGCCCAAGAGTCCATATCGACGGCATGGTTTGGCACCTCGATGTCGGCTCGTCGCATCCTGGGGCTGGAGTAGGTCCCAAGGGTTGGGCTGTTCGCCCATTAAAGCGGTACGCGAGCTGGGTTTAGAACGTCGTGAGACAGTTCGGTCCCTATCCGCTGCGCGCGCAGGAAATTTGAGAAGGGCTGTCCTTAGTACGAGAGGACCGGGACGGACGAACCTCTGGTGTGTCAGTTGTACTGCCAAGTGCACCGCTGATTAGCTACGTTCGGATGGGATAACCGCTGAAAGCATCTAAGCGGGAAGCTCGCTTCAAGATGAGATTTCCATACACATTATGTGTGAGAGGCCCCCAGCCAGACCACTGGGTTGATAGGCCGGATGTGGAAGCGAGGACTAACGACTCGTGAAGCTGACCGGTACTAATAGGCCAATAACTTACACCACACAGAAAAACATTCTGCTTGCGTCCACTATGTGGTTCCCAACCAACAACCCTGTTGGCGGAACCTAACAATTGAATACAACACCACCCCCTGCCCACGGGCAGGGATGTTGTAACCACAAGACTTCCCAACCCCCTGCGGGGTTCGGGTACAAGGGTTACGGCGGTCATAGCGTGGGGGAAACGCCCGGTCCCATTCCGAACCCGGAAGCTAAGACCCACAGCGCCGATGGTACTGCACCCGGGAGGGTGTGGGAGAGTAGGTCACCGCCGGAACAACTATTAATGGTCGAGGCCCCAACCACACGGTTGGGGCCTCCCACATTTAACACACAAAACACGCGGGAGCTGCCAGCGGCGTCCGGCGGGCAGAGTTCATGTCCGGCTGCCTGGTTACAGCGGGCAGCGGCTGCCGCAGGGCTGTCCCGTTGTGAAGATGGCCACGATACCCGGTCCCAGGGCCCGCACTGTCCGGGGGGATTTGGTCGCTCCACTAGAATTGATGAAGATGTACGGACTTCGAAGCGCTTGATTTCGGGTTGCGTAGGAAACGAAACGAGCGGCTGCAGTTGCGCCAGTGGTCGGCTCACAACAGGAGGAATCCACATGGCCGAGCATAACGGTGGCAACCGAGGCAACGACCGGGGCGCGTTCCGCGGCAACAACAACTCCGGCGGTGAGCCCCGCGGATTCCGGTCCCGGTCCGACCGCGACGGCAACAACTTCTCCCGCGGCGGCTCTGCCGGCGGTGGCGAGCGGAAGCCGTTCGGTGACCGTGACCGTAAGCCGTTTGGTGACCGCCCCCGTCGCGATGGCGAGGGTGACCGTCGCGGTTTTGGCGGCGGTGCCGGCGGTGGCGAGCGGAAGCCGTTCGGTGACCGTGACCGCAAGCCCTTTGGCGACCGTCCGCGCCGCGATGGCGAGGGCGACCGTCGCCAGTTCAACGACCGTGACCGTAAGCCGTTTGGTGACCGTCCGCGCCGCGATGGCGAGGGTGAGCGTCGTGGTTTTGGCGGCGGTGCCGGCGGTGGCGACCGTAAGCCCTTTGGCGACCGTCCGCGCCGCGATGGCGAGGGCGACCGCCGTGGTTTTGGCGGCGGTGCCGGCGGTGGCGACCGTAAGCCCTTTGGCGACCGTCCGCGCCGCGATGGCGAGGGTGACCGCCGCGGTTTTGGCGGCGGTGCGGGCGGTGGCGAGCGGAAGCCGTTCGGTGATCGTGACCGTAAGCCGTTTGGTGACCGTCCCCGTCGCGATGGCGAGGGTGATCGCCGAGGTTTTGGCGGCGGTGACCGTGACCGTAAGCCGTTTGGTGACCGTCCCCGCCGCGATGGCGAGGGTGATCGCCGAGGTTTCGCTGGCGGTGACCGTGACCGTGACCGCAAGCCGTTTGGTGACCGTCCGCGCCGCGACGGCGAAGGCGATCGCCGTGGTTTTGGCGGCGGCGATAACCGCAAGCCGTTCGGAGACCGGCAGGACCGGGCTCCCCGCAGCTTCGACCGCGGTGACTCCCGCGCCGAGTCCGGCCGTGGCGCCGGCCCCCGCAGCTTTGGCCGCGATCGCCAGGAAGACCGTCCTGTCCGCGTGCCCAACGCCGCTGACCTCCGCAGTGCCAACCGCCCGGACCGGGAACGCTCACCCGAAATCGATGAAGACGTCACGGGTAAAGAACTGGACCGCGCCACCCAGCACCAGATCAAGACCCTCGAAGCCAAGAGCTCGGAATGGGTGGCCCGCCACCTGGTGATGGCCGGCCGCCTCATCGATGACGAGCCGGAGCTTGCCTTCCAGCACGCCCTGGCAGCCAGCCGCCGCGGCGGCCGGCTCGCCGCTGTCCGGGAAGCCGTTGGCCTGACAGCCTACGCCGCCGGGCACTACGGTGAGGCGCTCCGCGAGTTCCGCACCTTCCGCCGTATCAGTGGTTCAAACGTCCACCTCCCCATCATGGCGGACTGCGAGCGTGGCCTGGGACGCCCCGACCGTGCCCTGGATGTGGCGCGCTCTGAGGAAGCCCAGGACCTGGATGCCCCCGGCAAGGTGGAACTGGCAATCGTCGCCGCCGGTGCGCGCACCGACCTGGGCCAGCTTGACGCGGCAGTAGCCGAACTTGAAATCCCGCAGCTGGACATGAACCGCGCGTTCTCCTACAGCCCGCGCCTCTTCCGCGCCTACGCCGATGCGCTGGCTGCGGTGGGACGCGAAGACGAGTCGCAGAAGTGGAGCCGTCAGGCCGTCGTGGCAGAATATGCCCTGGGCGTGGGCGCTGACGAAGAACCCGAAATCATCGACCTCGGCTGGGACGAGGAAGAGGAAGCCCGGGAAGAGGCAGAACGCCGGCGGATGCTGGACCGCGCCTCCAAGGGCGCTGGGCCCGAAACGCCCGCAGCAGGTTCCACGGAGGCAGCTTCCGGGAGCGCCCGCGCAGCCGAGGCGAAGTCCTCACAGGACAGCAGCATCGACGACCAGGATGCCGACTACTTCGTTTCCGACGACGCAGAATCGGACCAGGACTCGGTGGAACACGACGAGCTCCACTCCGTGCCCGCGGACGACGCCGGTGCTGATGATGCCAGCGCAGACGACACCGCTGCCCAGGACAACGCTGGCACTGAGCACGACGAAGACCGCCGGGAAGACTGAACACCGATGAGCGATGTTTCCCTGGTTTCCCGCTTCGACGCACTCCTCGCCGACCTGGACGGCGTGGTCTACGCCGGGCCCCACGCCATTCCCGGAGCTGTTGAGTCGCTGAAGCAGCTTTCCGGGCTGGGCATTGGCCTGGGCTATGTCACCAACAACGCCTCCCGGTCACCGGCGGAAGTGGCCGCGCATCTCCGTGAGTTGGGTGCACCGGCTGAGGACAATCAGGTGGTCAGTTCATCCCAGGCGGCGGCCGAGCTGCTCGCCTCGATGCTGGCTCCGGGGTCAAGGATCCTCATCACCGGCAGTCCGGCCCTCGCCCGCGAAATTGAGCTGGCGGGCCTGGTGCCGGTGGCCGGCCAGGATGAGGACCCGGTCGCCGTGGTCCAGGGTTTCAGCCCCGCCATTGGCTGGAAGGACCTGGCGGAAGCCACCTATGTGGTGAACGCCGGTGCCCTCTGGGTGGCCACCAACACGGACATGTCCATTCCCCAGGCGCGCGGCATCGCTCCTGGAAACGGCACCCTGGTGGCGGCGGTCGCTGCGGCCACCGGGCAGCAGCCGAAAGTCGCGGGTAAGCCGGAAGCGCCGCTTTTCCATTCGGCCGCCAAGCGGCTTGGCGCCGGGCGCCCCCTGGTGGTGGGCGACCGGCTGGACACGGACATCCTGGGCGGCAACAACGCCGGCTTCGCCACCGTGGCCGTGCTGACCGGCGTCGACACGCGCGAGACCATCCTGGCGGCCCGCGCCGCGGAACGTCCCGCGTACATCATCGAAAACCTTACGGACCTGCACCGGCCATACCCGGAGATAACGCACGACGACGGCACTTACACGTGCGGGCAGTCGACGGCGCGCGTGGCCAACGGAGCAGTGGGCATCATTGGCAGCCAGGACGACCTCAACTCGTGGCGCGCGGCGTGTGCCGCATGGTGGGCCGGGACGCCTGACGCGTCAACCCCGCAGGCGCCCAAGCTGGTGTGGCTGGATCACTAGACTGGTTCTATGACCGAGCTGACCGAACCGGACCATCCGACAGACCAGCCGGCCCCGGAGTGGCCCCAGGCCCCCGGGCAGGACATCAGGGATCCGCAGGTGGCACAGGCCACCGCCAGGCTTCTGGACCTGCCCGGCCTTCCGGCAGCGGAGCACGAAGCCGTTTACAACGTGCTGCACGATGAACTGCTGGCCGCCCTCAACAGCGAACCCGCAGACAGCGGTCCCACAGGCAGCGAAAAGACCGGCGGGGCCGCCTGATGCCGGTACGCCTCGACCAGGCATTGGTGGCCCGCGGACTGGCCAGGTCCCGGACGCACGCAGCCTCGCTGATTGCCGAGGGCAAGGTCCGTTCCGGCGGCCAGGTCCTTGCCAAGGCCTCCCTGCAGGTTGACGACAGCCGGGACCTGGCCGTCGAACATGATGACCAAGACACCTACGCCAGCCGTGCCGGGCACAAGCTGGCCGGCGCCCTGGACGCATTCCCGGACGTTTCGGCCCAAGGCAAAAGGTGCCTCGACGCCGGTGCCTCCACCGGCGGCTTCACGGACGTCCTGCTGAGGCGCGGGGCCGCACACGTGGTGGCGGTCGACGTCGGGCACGGCCAGCTGGTGCCGCACCTCCGGGACGACCCCCGCGTGGAGGTCCACGAGGGCATGAACGTCCGGTACATGGCGCCCGCGGACATCGGCGGGCCGGCCGCCCTGACCGTCGCCGACCTCTCCTTCATCTCCCTCACCCTCGTGGTGCAGCCGCTGGCTGACTGCACGGAGCCCGGCGGCGACCTGGTGCTGATGGTCAAGCCACAGTTCGAGATCGGCAAGGACCGCCTGGGCCGCACCGGCGTGGTGACGTCGGAGCGCGAGCGGCGGATGGCCGTGGAGAAGGTGGCCAGGGCGGCGCTCGACGCCGGCCTGGACCTGTGCGGCCTTGCGGCCAGTCCGCTGCCCGGACAGGACGGAAACGTCGAATACTTCCTGTGGATAAAACGCAGGATCACCCAAGACTTGCCTAAGATCGAAGAGCGTGAGGCAGCAGCTGCTGCTTTGCTCGGACAAATCTGGCCGAACCACTAGAGAGCGGAACCTGATGAGCAGGCGTGTACTGGTCCTTGCCCACACCGGCCGCGAGGAGTCACTGAAAGCCGCCTGGGAGGCCTGCGCCCTGCTGCATGCTTCAGGCATGGTCCCCGTGATGCAGGAGTCCGAACTGGGCGACATGGAACGGTTCTTCGGGCACCTGGCCCAGCCGGTGGAGGTGCTCCACGACCACGTCCAGCTGCCCGATGTGGAACTGGTCATGGTCCTTGGCGGCGATGGAACCATCCTCCGGGCCGCTGAGCTGGTCCGCGAGGTGGACGTGCCGCTGCTGGGCGTGAACCTGGGCCATGTGGGCTTCCTGGCTGAAAGCGAGCGGGCGGACCTTGCCCAGACCGTGGAGTGGATTGCCAGCCGCGAGTACACCGTTGAAGAGCGGATGACCATCGATGTCCAGGTCTGGGTCCGCGGCCAGAAGATTTGGCACACCTGGGCTTTAAACGAGGCCGCCATCGAGAAAGCCAACAGGGAACGGATGCTCGAGGTGGTGACCGAGGTGGACGAGCGACCGCTGACGTCCTTCGGCTCCGACGGCATCGTGCTGGCCACCCCCACGGGCTCCACGGCCTACGCGTTCTCCGCCGGTGGTCCCGTGGTGTGGCCGGAGGTGGAGGCGCTGGTGATCGTGCCCATCAGCGCACATGCGCTCTTCGCCAAGCCCCTGGTCGTATCGCCCCGGTCCAGGCTCGCTGTTGAGGTGCTGGGACGCACCGACGCCCAGGGTGTCCTGTGGTGCGATGGCCGGCGCTCGGTGGACCTGCCGCCGGGCGCCCGCGTGGAAGTGACCAAATCGGCCACCCCGGTCCGGCTGGCCCGCACCCACCAGACCCCCTTCTCGGCCCGCCTGGTCCGCAAGTTCGAGCTGCCCATCCATGGCTGGCGCGGTCCGGTGCCCAAGTCCGATGCCGTGCACACCGGCCCCATTCCCATTGTGCGGACGCCACGGCCCATGCCGCCGCTGCCGGTACCGCATGCGGAGAACCCGGGCAGCGATCCCGATCCGTCGACTGCGAAGTGAAGCCATGCTTGAAGAACTGAGAATCCGCGACCTCGGCGTCATCACCGACGCAACGCTTCCGCTCGGCCCTGGACTGAGCGTGGTGACCGGCGAAACCGGTGCGGGCAAGACCATGGTGGTCACCGCCGTCGGACTGCTCCTGGGGGCGCGTTCCGATGCCGGCGCCGTCCGGAGCGGCGCAAAAAGTGCCACCGCGGAAGCGGTGCTCAAGCTCGACGCCGGACATCCGGCCATCGCCCGTGCGCTTGATGCCGGTGCCGAAGCCGAGGAGTTCGACGGCGGCGCCGAGCTCATCCTGGCGCGCCGCCTGGGTGCGGACGGCCGCAGCCGTGCGTTCCTCGGTGGGCGGGCTGCGCCGGTGGGCGTCCTGGCCGAGATCGGCGAATCGCTGGTGGTGGTGCACGGCCAGTCGGACCAGATCAGGCTCAAGAGCGCCACGGCCCAGCGGGAAGCCCTGGACAAGTTCGCCGGGGACAGCCTGGCCGGCCCGCTGTCCGCGTACCAGGAGCTGTACAGCAGGTGGAAGGCCAGCCAGGCAGAACTGGACAGCCTGCGGAGCGCCGCACGGGACAGGCTCCGCGAAGCCGAATCCCTGGAGGCCGCCCTGGCCGAAATCGACGAGGTGGATCCGCAGCCGGGGGAGGACGAGCTCCTGAAGGCCGAGGCCGTCAAGCTCGCCAACGTTGAGGAACTGCGGATTGCCGCCAGCACGGCACACCAGGCCCTCATCGCCGAGGACTTCGGCGAGACCGGTGACGCCACCACCCTGGTGGATTCCGCCAAACGTACCCTGGAACATGTGGCCGAGCACGACGCCGAACTCGGTTCCGCCGCGGCGCGGCTGGCGGAAGTGGGCTTCCTGCTCAACGACATCGCCACCGAACTGGCCAGCTACCAGGCCGGCCTGGACTCGGAGGGCCCGGAACGGCTCGCCGAGATTGAGGACCGGCGGGCAGCCCTGGCCAAGCTGGTCCGCAAATACGCCCCAACCATCGACGAACTGCTGGAGTGGGCCGAAAAGGCCCGCGTCCGGTACGACGAGCTGCAGGACGACTCCTCCCGCATCGAAGCCCTGGACGCGGAGGTGGTCCGCGCCGAAGCAGAACTCACCAAGCAGTCGGCAGCCATCAGCAAGATCCGGGCCAAGGCCGCCAAGGACCTCTCTGCCCGGGTCAGTGCCGAGCTGAAGGCCCTGGCCATGGCCGACGCCACCCTGGTGATCAATCTTGAGCCCTCCGGGCAGCTGGGCCCCCACGGCGCGGACGAGATCACCTTCCTGCTGCAGCCGCACTCCGGAGCCCCGGCCCGGCCCCTGGGCAAAGGCGCCTCCGGTGGTGAACTGTCCCGGGTGATGCTTGCCATCGAGGTGGTGCTCGCCGCCGTCGACCCCGTCCCCACGTTTGTGTTCGACGAGGTCGACGCCGGTGTGGGCGGACGCGCCGCCGTCGAGATCGGCCGCCGGCTGGCCATGCTGGCACGCCACGTCCAGGTGCTGGTGGTCACGCACCTTCCCCAGGTGGCCGCCTTTGCCGACCAGCACATCACCGTGACCAAAACGTCCGTCAGGGGAGCCGACGGCGGCACCGCCACCGGCTTCACCTCCAGTGACGTCCGCCTCCTTGACGGGCCGGAACGGGTGCGTGAACTCGCCCGCATGCTGGCCGGGCAGGAAGACTCCGAGTCCGCCCAGGCCCACGCCCAGGAACTGCTGGACGACGCCAAACTCCTGCCACAGCGGGCCTGACGCGGCAAAAAGCGGGGGGAGCGGGCCGGTTGGCCGTCGACTATCCGGATGGAGGCCTCTTGATTCAGCGGCCCCATCCCAGCAGACTGGAACGCTTGGGTGCAGGTTCGGCCCGATCCGTGGAAGGCTCAATTGATGATAGGCTCGAATTCCGTGGTGCAGCGATCAAATTCCCGTGTAAATTCCCGGTTCCCGGGCTCCTCCAAGATGACCAAGCACATCTTCGTCACCGGCGGTGTGGCGTCCTCACTCGGTAAGGGACTGACGGCCTCCAGCCTCGGTCACCTGCTCCGGGCACGCGGCCTGTCCGTCACGATGCAGAAGCTCGATCCCTACCTGAATGTGGATCCGGGCACGATGAACCCCTTCCAGCACGGTGAGGTCTTCGTCACTGACGATGGCGCCGAAACGGACCTGGACATCGGGCACTACGAGCGCTTCCTCGATGAGAACCTTGAAGGTTCCGCGAACGTGACCACCGGCCAGGTCTACTCCACCGTGATCGCCAAGGAACGGCGTGGCGAATACCTCGGCGACACCGTCCAGGTCATCCCGCACATCACGGACGAGATCAAGCGCCGCATGCGGCTGCCTGCTGAAGGCAAGAACGCCCCCGACGTCATCATCACCGAAATCGGCGGCACCGTTGGCGACATCGAGTCCCAGCCGTTCCTCGAATCGGCCCGACAGGTCCGCCAGGACGTGGGACGCGGCAACGTCTTCTTCGTGCACGTGTCACTGGTCCCGTACATCGGACCGTCGCAGGAACTGAAGACCAAGCCCACCCAGCACTCGGTGGCGGCCCTGCGCTCCATCGGTATCCAGCCCGAAGCCATCGTCATCCGCTCCGACCGCGAGATCCCCGAAGCCATGCGCGCCAAGATCGGCCGCATGTGCGACGTCGACCTCGAAGCCGTCATCGGCTGCCCGGACGCCCCCAGCATCTACGACATCCCCAAGACCCTGCACGCCCAGGGCCTGGACTCCTACATCGTCCGTGCCCTGGACCTGCCGTTCAAGGACGTGGACTGGACCAGCTGGGACCGCCTCCTGGAGGCCGTCCACAACCCCAAGCACCAGGTCGAAATCGCCCTGGTGGGCAAGTACATCGACCTTCCGGACGCCTACCTCTCGGTGACTGAAGCCCTGCGTGCCGGCGGCTTCGCCAATGAGGCCAAGGTCAAGATCCGTTGGGTCCCTTCGGACGAGTGCGAGACCCGTGAGGGTGCCATCAAGGCGCTCGACGGCGTGGACGCCATCTGCGTGCCGGGCGGTTTCGGTATCCGTGGCCTCGAAGGCAAGCTGGGCGCCCTCAAGTTCGCCCGCGAGACCAAGCTGCCTGTGCTGGGCCTGTGCCTTGGCCTGCAGTGCATGGTCATCGAGTACGCCCGCAACGTGGTGGGCATGGAAGGTGCTTCCTCCAGCGAGTTCGAGCCGGATTCCAAGTACCCGGTCATCGCCACCATGGAGGAGCAGCTGGAGTTCGTGGAAGGCGGTGGCGACCTGGGCGGCACCATGCGCCTTGGCCTCTACGAAGCCAAGCTGGACGAGGGCTCGGTCATCGCCGGTACCTACGGCAAGACCACGGTCAGCGAACGCCACCGGCACCGCTACGAGGTCAACAACAAGTACCGCCAGCAGATTGCCGAGAAGGGCCTGGTCTTCTCCGGCACCTCCCCGGACGGCAGGCTCGTCGAATTCGTTGAGCTGCCGGCCGACGTCCACCCGTACTACGTGGCGACGCAGGCGCACCCCGAACTGAGTTCGCGGCCCACCCGCCCGCACCCGCTGTTCACCGGACTGGTCAAGGCGGCCCTGGATCACCAGAACGCGAACCACCAGGGTGCCGCCGACACGGACGCTGCCGCGGCAGGGGAGCCTGCAGCATCGGGTAGCGTTACCGCTAAGTAGTCAATAGAACAAAAAGGACGGCGCGATGCCTGGTACACCTGAAGCCACCCCTGCAAAACAGGTTTCGGATGCACCAAGCCCGCGCCGTCTTTTGTCTACGGAGAAGGTCTACCAGGGCCGGATCTGGGACGTCGTCAGTGACACCTTCCAGCTCTCCGAGTCCGGGGACGCCCTGACCCGTGACTACATCGACCACCCGGGTGCTGTCGCCGTCCTGCCCATGAACGGCGAAGGTCAGATCCTGCTGCTGAAGCAGTACCGGCATCCCGTCGGCATGGACCTTTGGGAAGTCCCCGCGGGACTGCTGGACGTCGAAGGCGAAGACTTCGTGGTGGGGGCGGCGCGGGAACTCGCTGAGGAAGCGGACCTGGCGGCCGGAACATGGAACGTCCTGGCCGATGTCTTCAATTCCCCCGGATCCTCGAGCGAAGCCATCCGGATCTATCTGGCCCGTGACCTCACCGAGGTGCCGCACCACGAGCGCCACGAGCGGACGGACGAGGAAGCGGAGATCGAGTTCCACTGGATCAGCCTGGACGATGCCGTGGCTTCTGTCCTGGCAGGCCGCCTGCACAACCCGTCCGCCGTCGTCGGGATCCTTGCCGCTGCTGCGGCCCGGGCCGGCAACTATGAAGGGCTTCGTCCCGCCGACGCCCCTTGGCCCGCACACCCCAGCCAGCGCTGATGGTTCCGGGTCCCTCGGCTGAAGCGGCTCCGGAGGTCGAACAGGCTCCGAACCCCGGCGCTGCAAACGGTGCCGCCTTGGCCGGTGCTGCCCCGCCCGGAATACCGGCCGCGATCGAACGCGGAATCACCGATTACCTCCAGCATGTTGGCGTGGAGCGGGGGCTTGCCGCGAACACGCTGGCAGCCTACCGGCGGGACCTCGCCCGCTACGCCCGCTACCTCGCCGCCGCAGGCTGCACACGTCCAGGCGACATCACCCGGCACCACGTCACCGGCTACGTCCGCGCCCTTTCGGACGGTTCCGACGGCGGGTCCACCCTTGGGGTGCGGTCCGCCGCCAGGACCGCGGTGGCTGTCCGGGGGCTGCACAAGTTCTGGGCCCTGGAGGGCCACACAACGGCGGATCCGGCCAGCGAGGTACACCCGCCGATGGCCGGCAAGCGGCTCCCCAAAGCCATCAGCGTCGATGAGGTGACCCGCATCCTCGAAGCGGCCGGAACCGATACCGCCACCGGGCTGAGGGACCGCGCCCTGCTCGAATTCCTCTATTCCACGGGGGCCAGGATCAGCGAAGCGGTGGGACTGGACGTTGACGATATCTCCCTTGCCGAACCGGGAGCGGGGCCCGCGATCGTCCGCCTGTTCGGCAAGGGATCGAAGGAACGCCTGGTGCCGCTGGGCTCCTACGGGGCCCGGGCGCTCGATGCCTACCTGGTCCGCGGGCGCCCGCTGCTGGCCGCCAAGGGAAAGGGCACGCCCGCGCTGTTCCTTAATGCCCGCGGCGGGCGGATCAGCCGCCAGAGTGCCTGGACCATCCTGAAGGCGGCGGCGGAGAAGGCCAACATCACCCGCGATGTTTCGCCGCACACGCTTCGGCATTCATTCGCCACCCACCTGCTCGAAGGCGGCGCCGACGTCCGTGTGGTGCAGGAGCTGCTTGGCCATGCGTCGGTGACCACCACCCAGGTGTACACACTGGTCACTGCGGATACACTCCGCGAGATCTACGCCGCGGCACACCCGCGGGCACTGGGCTAGCCCGCGGGCGGGCGGGCGGGGGATCATTCCATCACGTTGAGCGTCAGTTCCAGTCCGCTGAGGACCAGGGCCAGGAGAGTAGTGCCGAGCCCGGCCACCAGGAGCAGGCCCGGGTGGGCGAGGCCAATGACCACCCTCCGGAGTTCCGGGGAACGTCGCAGGAACCTTGCCGGGACGCGCGAATTCCCAGGCGCCTGGTGCCAGCCGCGGAGGCGGGCAAGGAACCAGGCGCAACGCACGATCAGGGCCATCCACAGCACAGACACAACCAACGGCACGGCGGCCACGAGGAGATTCAGGCCGAGCGAGGTGACTGCCCGCTCCGATTCACCTGCAAGCGCCTGGACCGTGGTTGAAACCGAGGCGCTGGCCACCACCGAGATGCCCCAGACCAGGAAAGCGGCCGTCAACGCCAGGAACCGCACGAAGAAGTGTGCCAGCACGGACTCTCCCGCGGGCCGCAGGTATGTGCGTGGAGTGGCATGCAGGACGGCCACCGTGCAGCCCAGGGTGGGCAGTGCGGCCATCCCCACGCACGCGTACCAGGCCCAGCCGGCCAGGTCCAGGTATTCGTCGGCGAGGATCAGCAACGCCCACGCTCCGGTCCACAGCCATCCGGCATACAGCGGACTCTTTACCAGCCAGCCAGGCAACCGGACGGTGCTGCGTCCCGGAGGCCGGACTCCCGGAGCGGGCGTGGACTGTTCCCCGCCTTCCGTGTTCATGGGGCTCACTGTAGCAACGGGCACCGGAGCGCGGCACCGCACCGCTGTACGGGGCCGGCGCCACGTTAAGCTGGAGCAATGACCGCAGCCGCTGTGACCCTATGCTTCCTTCTCCGTGACGGGGAAGACGGGGCCGAAGTCCTCCTGGGACTCAAGCAAACCGGGTTCGGCAAAGGCAAGATCGTAGGCATCGGCGGCCACGTTGAGCCGGGGGAGACCGACGCGGAGGCCGTGATCAGGGAAGTCCTTGAAGAGACCGGGGTGGTGCTGCAGGCGGAGGACTTGGCGGATGCCGGATCGGTCCACTTCCTTTTTCCCGCCCGCCCGGAATGGAACATGAAGACCACGCTGTTCACCGCCCGTACCTGGGAGGGCGAACCGGAACCCAGCGACGAGATCCTGCCCGAGTGGTTCCCGGTGGACACCCTCCCGGTGGACCGCATGTGGCAGGACGCGGACCACTGGCTGCCCGTGGTGCTGGAGGGCCGCAGGGTGAACGTAGTGGTCACCATGCACACTGACAACGAGACCGTCGCGTCATCCCGCAGCCTCCTGGGCTGACGCGGCAAACTCCAGGTTGTTAAAAGCCGACGGCGGGCCAGGCACCGCAGTGCCCGCCCGCCGTCGGACGTTCCAACCAAACCCTAGGCCAGGTGCCGTTCCTCCACCCCGTTGTACTCGCTCAACGGGCGGATCAGCGAGTTGGCGTCCAACTGCTCCATGATGTGCGCGGTCCAGCCGGTGATCCGGCTGGCCACGAACAGGGGGGTGAACGTGGGGGTGTCGAAGCCCATCAGGTGGTAGGTGGGCCCCGCCGGGTAGTCAAGGTTCGGCTTGATGGCCTTGGCTTCGTCCATCGCCGTTTCCAGGCCGTTGTACAGCCCCAGCAGTTCGGGGCGGCCGTAGTGGGCAATCATTTTGTCCAGGGCGGCCTTCATGGTGGGGACCCGGGAGTCGCCGTGCTTGTAGACGCGGTGGCCGAAGCCCATGACCTTCTTCTTCTGGGCCAGGGCATCCTCCATCCAGGCCTTCGCCCGCGCCGCAGCCTCCTCGAGGGACTCCTCCTGCCGGATGCCGATCTCGTCGAAGGTATGCATTACGGCTTCGTTCGCCCCGCCGTGCAGCGGACCCTTCAGGGCCCCGATGGCTCCGGTTACCGCTGAGTGCAGGTCCGAGAGCGTCGAGGTGATGACGCGTGCGGTGAACGTGGACGCGTTGAAGGAGTGCTCGGCGTAGAGGATCATCGAGACGTTGAAGGCATCCACCACCTCGGGCACCTGTTCCTCGCCGAAGGCCATCCACAGGAAGTTCGCCGAATAGCCCAGGTCATCGCGCGGCTCCACGAGCTCCTGGCCGTGGCGGCGGCGCTGGTCGTAGGCCACCACTGCGGGCATGGCGGCGAACAGGTCCACCGCTTTGGCCATGTTGGCCTCCCGCGACGAGTCCTCCGCCTGCGGGTGCCGGGCACCCATCACCGAGGCCGCGGTCCGGCAGACATCCATCGGGTGCGAGGTCACCGGCAAGGCGTCGATGACCTGCTTGACCACGGGGTCAAGGGCACGTCCGGCACGTTCCCGCGCGGTGAACTCCGCGAGCTGCTCTTTTGTGGGCAGTTCGCCGTTCCACAGCAGGTAGGCCACTTCCTCGAAGCTGCAGCGGGCGGCCAGCTCCTGGACCGGGTAGCCGCGGTAGAGCAGCGAGTTGGTGTCCGGGTTGACCTTCGAAACCGCGGTGTAATCCACCACGACGCCGGCGAGGCCCTTTTTGATCTCATTTTCAGCCATGCTGAAACTCCTTTGTTCCTAACGCCTGTTGACCGGCCGGGGCCGGCAGTCCGGTGGGGTGTCAGACTCCGGGGATCCGGAAGTTGAACACCCCGGTGTCAAAGTGGTTGTAGGCCTCATAGTCAACGAGGTCGTAGAGCCGGGCACGGGTCAGCATGTTTGGAACCTGTGCCTCCTGGGTGCCGTCGGATTTGATCGATTCCAGAGTACGCTCAGCAGCGCCCATGGCACTACGGAGCAGCGTTACCGGGTAGATGACCATGTTGACGCCCACGCCCGCCAGTTCATCCACGGTGAAGAGCGCGCTCTTGCCGAACTCGGTCATGTTGGCCAGGATCGGCACGTCCACCGCGTCCCGGATGGCCTTGAACTCGCTCAGGTCCTTCATGGCCTCGGGGAAGATTGCATCCGCGCCGGCTTCAACCAGGGCCTTGGCTCGCTGCTGCGCCGCCTCCAGTCCATCGGTGGCCCGGATGTCGGTACGGGCCATGATGAGGAAGTTCGGGTCCCGGCGGGCGTCGGCGGCGGCCCGGATCCGCTTGGTGGCAGTATCCAGGTCCACCACGTTCTTGCCGTCCAGGTGGCCGCAGCGCTTGGGGTTGAACTGGTCTTCGATGTGGCAGCCGGCCAGGCCGGCGTTTTCCAGTTCCTGCACGGTGCGGGCCACGTTCATCGGTTCACCGAACCCGGTGTCGGCGTCGACGATCGAGGGAAGGTCCGTCATGCGGGCAATCTGGCCCGCACGGGTGGCCACCTCTGTCAGCGTGGTCAGGCCGATGTCCGGCAGGCCCAGGTCGTTGGCCAGGACGGCGCCGGAGATGTAGACGCCGGCGAAGCCCTTCTCCTCGATCAGGCGGGCGGAGAGCGGGTTGAAGGCGCCGGGGAACTGCTGGATGGTCCCGGAGGCCAGCAGTTCCCGGAACCGGATCCGCTTCTGTTCCGGGGTTGTCTTTGAGTACAGCATCAGAAGAGTCCCTTCGGTGCCGCCGCGAGGTCGATCACGCCGGGGGCGGCGGTGATGTTCAGCTGGTCCAGCTCGCCGGCGGCGAGTTCGGGGAGGCGTTCGACGGCGGCGAGGAACCTTTCGATTTCAGCCTCTTCCACCAGGCCGGCGGCCAGCGTGCGGAACTTGTTCACGTACTGTTCCCGGGCGAACGGCCGGGCGCCCAGCGGGTGCGCGTCGGCCACGGCGATCTGGTCCGTGATGACGGTGCCGTCCTTGAGCGTGATCTCCACGGAACCGCCGAAGGCCTTCTCGGCGATGTCCAGGGAGTGGTAGCGGCGGGTCCATTCCGCGTCTTCCACCGTGGTGACCTTGTGCCACAGCTCCACGGTGTCCGGACGCGCGGCGCGCTCCGGGGCGTAGGAGTCCACGTGGTGCCAGGCGCCGTCCTGCAGCGCCACCGTGAAGATGTAGGGGATGGAGTGGTCCAGGGTCTCGCGGCTGGCGGTGGGGCTGTACTTCTGCGGATCGTTCGCGCCCGAGCCGATCACGTAGTGCGTGTGGTGGCTGGTCTTGATCAGCACGGACTCGACGTTGGCCGGGTCGGTGACCTCCGGGTGCTCACCGTGGAGCTTGCGGGCCAGGTCGATCCAGGCCTGCGCCTGGTACTCGGCGGAGTGCTCCTTGGTGTAGGTGTCCAGGATGGCACGCTTGGCTTCGCCCGGAGTGGGGAGCGGGACCATGTAGGAGGCGTCCGGGCCGTCGAGCATCCAGGCGATGACGCCGTCCTCGCCCTCGTAAATCGGCACGGGTGAGGTCTGGCCCCGCATGGCCCGGTCCGCGGACTCGACGGCCATTTTGCCGGCAAACGCCGGGGCGTGCGCCTTCCAGGTGGAGATCTCGCCCTTGCGGGACTGCCGGGTTGCGGTGGTGGTGTGCAGCGCCTGGCCCACCGACTGGAAGATCGTCTCGACGTCGAGGCCCAGCAGGGTGCCGATGCCGGCGGCGGCGGAGGGGCCGAGGTGGGCGACGTGGTCGATCTTGTGCTTGTGCAGGCAGATGGCCTTGACCAGGTTGACCTGGATTTCGTAGCCGGTGGCGATGCCGCGGATGAGGTCGTGCCCGCTGGACCCAACGTGTTGGGCCACGGCGAGGATCGGGGGAATGTTGTCACCGGGGTGGGAGTAGTCGGCGGCGAGGAAGGTGTCGTGGTAGTCGAGTTCCCGTACGGCCACGCCGTTGGCCCAGGCAGCCCATTCCGGTGCAACCCGTTCCTCGATGCCGAAGACCTTGGAGCCCTTGCCTCCGGTGCTGGGACCATGGGTGAGCGCCTGGGCCCGGGCAGCGACGATCGGGGCGCGGTTCAGGGAAGCAATGGCCACCGAGGCGTTGTCGATGACGCGGTTGATGACCATGTCGGTGACTTCGTCGGAGACGGCGACGGGATCGGCCGCGACCTGGGCGATCTTGTAGGCGAGCTGGTCCTCGCGGGGCAGGTTCTCTTCGCTCTTGTAGACGCGGACGTGGTGTTCCTTAACCATGGTGCTCCTTCGGGTGGGATGCGTGGGTTGCTTTGACGTGGGAGAGGCTTCGGTGCAGGTGGACGATCGTCGCCGCCTCAGCGAGCTTCGGGTTGCCGGCTGCGATGGCCTCCGCGATGGCGGCGTGTTCGGCCGCTGCGGCGGTGAGGCGGCGGGCGTCGTCCGCTGCAAGCCGGCGGATCCGGACCAGGTGCACGCGCAGGCTTCGCATGGCCTGGGCCAGGTAGGAGTTGGAGATGGCGGCGTCGATGGCGGCGTCCAGCCGGCCCACCAGTTCGTAATAGTCATGCAGGGCGGGGTCCCCGCCGCTGATCAGCGCGGGGGCATTGAGCAGTTCGCGCTGCAGCTGCTCGAACGTGGCAGCGTCCCCTCGCCGGGCAGCCAGGGCGGCGGCCTTGCCCTCAAGGGTTTCGCGCAGTTCGAACAGTTCGTCGATGTCCTCGAGGGAGATGTCGGTGACCACGACGCCGCGGCCGCCTGCCGTCGTCAGCCCCTCTGCCGTCAGGCGGCCCAGTGCTTCACGGAGCGGTGTGCGCGACACACCAAGGCGTTCGGACTGTTCCACCTCGGCCAGGACAGTACCGGGAGCGAGGCGCCATTCGATGATGTCGTCCCGCAGGGCCGCGTAGGCCTTGTCGCTGGCGCGCATGCAGTTCTCCTTCCTCGGTGACAGCATCAGTGTATACACAAGAGGCGTCGGATTACAGCAAAAGGGGAAAATATTCGGATTCCATCCAATTTCTGTATACATAACCCTTGTGGCGGGCGCACTCTGCCCGCTACCATGAGCTGCATCACAACGTCGTGGACGGGATACCCCTCATGGTCACCAAAAGCTACCGGGACAGCTACCAGCGCAGCCTCGAACAGCCCGAAGATTTTTGGCTGGAGGCAGCGCAGAAGATTTCCTGGACCTCTCCGCCGGGCCGGGCCCTGGACTCCAGCCGGGCACCGCTTTACAGCTGGTTCCCCGACGGCGCCCTGAACACCTGCTACAACGCGCTGGACCGGCACGTCGCCGAGGGCCGCGGAGGGCAGGATGCCCTGATCCATGACTCCGCGATGCTGGGTACACAGCAGCGCTACACCTACGCGGAACTGACGGACCTCGTGGCCCGCTTTGCCGGCGTGCTGCGGCGCCACGGCGTCGGCAAGGGCGACCGCGTGGTGATCTACATGCCCATGATCCCGGAAGCCGCCATCGCCATTCTGGCCACTGCCCGGCTGGGCGCGGTCCACTCGGTGGTCTTTGGCGGCTTCGCGCCCAAGGAGCTCGCCGCGCGCATCCGCGATGCCGCCCCCGCCGCCGTGGTCACGGCCTCCGGCGGGATCGAACCGGCCAGGCGCATCGAATACCTGCCTGCCGTCGCGGAGGCCCTCGGGCTGGCCGGCACGGCCGGCATTCCCGTGGTGGTCAAAGCGCGCGACGGCTTCGCATCGGCGGCCGGGGACCATGCTGGATGGCTGGACTGGGATTCGGCCATGGCTTCGGCCGAAGCCGTGGCCCCTGTCGCCGTGCAGGCCACGGACCCGCTGTATATCCTCTACACCTCCGGAACAACGGGCGCGCCCAAGGGCGTGGTGCGGGACAACGGAGGGCACGCCGTCGCCCTGCGCTGGACCCTGGAAAACATTTACGGCATCGGCCCCGGCGACGTGATGTGGACGGCGTCCGACGTTGGCTGGGTGGTGGGGCACTCCTACATCGTTTATGGTCCGTTGCTGGCCGGAGCCACCACCGTGATGTACGAGGGCAAACCGGTGGGCACTCCTGACGCCGGGGCGTTCTGGCGCGTGGTCCAGGACCACAAGGTCAACGTGCTGTTCACCGCTCCCACGGCGCTGCGGGCCATCCGCAAGGCCGATCCGGAGGCATCGCTGCTGGGGAACTACGACGTCTCCAGCCTGCGGACGCTGTTCGCCGCCGGCGAGCGGCTGGACACGGACACGTTCCACTGGGCATCCAGGGTTTTAGGCGTGCCCGTGGTGGACCACTGGTGGCAGACCGAGACAGGTTGGGCCATTTGCGCCAATCCGCGTGGACTGGAGCCATTGCCCATCAAGGCCGGCTCCCCGAGCGTTCCGATGCCCGGGTTCCGGCTGCGGATCCTCGACGGCGCGGGCGGGGAAGTGGAGCCCGGCACCGAAGGCAACATCGTCCTGGAGCTGCCGTTGCCGCCGGGCACCCTCACCACCCTGTGGAGAAACGATGAACGCTTCATCTCGTCCTACCTGCAGGCCTTCGAGGGCTGCTACGCCACGGGCGATTCCGGCTACCGCGACGAGGACGGGTACCTGTTCGTCATGGGCCGCACCGACGACATCATCAATGTTGCCGGACACCGGCTGTCCACCGGCGCCATGGAACAGGTGATCGGCCAGCATCCGGCGGTTGCCGAGTGTGCCGTGATCGGCCTCGCCGACCCCCTCAAGGGCCAGCGCCCCAGCGGCTACGTGGTGCTCAAATCCGGCGTCGACATCCCCGAAGACGTCCTGGCCAAGGACCTGGTGGCCCTGGTCCGGCGGGACATTGGTGCGGTTGCGGACTTCAAGCATGTGACGGTGGTGGACGCGCTGCCCAAGACCCGGTCCGGGAAAATCCTCCGCAAGACCATGCGCCAGATCGCAGACGGCGAGGAGTACACCGTACCCTCAACCATCGAGGATCCCGGGGTCATCGACCAGTTGATCGGCACCCTCCGGGTGGGCGGGGCGGAAGCCCGCTGACGGTCAGGGCGGGGCGTCGAACCTTCGCACGTGGACCCCCGCATGTTTAGCCTCGGCGCGTCAGCGCGCGTTCCAGCGGTACTCGTTCTCCGGCCTTCCCGGGGTGCCGTAGCGCGCGGTCCGGGAAACGGTGCCCGCGTCGGCAAGGTATTCCAGATAGCGCCGCGCGGTTACCCGGGACATACCCAGGGCATCCATGACCTCGGTGGCGGACACTGCTTCGGGCTGGCCGCGCAGGAACTCCTGGACCGAGCCGAGGGTCGAGGTGGACAGGCCTTTGGGAAGGGGAAGTTCGGACGGCGCACGGAGGCTCGCAAAAGCCTGGTCCACCTCGCTTTGCGAGGCACCTCCCTTGCCGGGACCGCCGTTGGAACCCGCCAGCTGCTGCCGGAACTGGCGGTAGTTTTCCAGCTTGTCCGAGAAGGTGGCGAACGTGAAGGGCTTGATCAGGTACTGGACCACGCCGATGGCGACGGCGCTGCGGACGATTGCCAGCTCGCGCACGGCGGTGATGGCGATGATATCCGCGAGGATCCCGGCGGAGCGCATCCGCCGGGCGATGTCCAGGCCGTGCAGGTCGGGCAGGTTCATATCCAGCAGGACAAGTTCCACCGGCTCTCCCGCCGCCACGAATTCATTGAGGAGCCGCAGGGCGGACTGGCCATCGGGTGCAGTCCCCGCGAGCTCAAACCCTTCCAGCCGCCCCACGTACGCGGCATGGGCCGCGGAAGCGATGGCCTCGTCTTCGACGACGAGGACCCGGATGTTGCTCACTGTCTGTGCTCCTTATCCGCGGAGACCGCCGCAGGCAGGAATACTTCGAACTTGGCGCCGCGCCGGCCATTAATGGCCAGCGTACCGCCCAAACGCTGCACGGCCTGCCGGACCAGCGCCAGTCCAATGCCCCGGCCCCCCATCCCGGCGGGCTTGGTGCTGAACCCGTGCCGGAAGATCTTTTCCGAATCCGCGGGGTCGATGGCCGCCCCGGAATCGTTGACGGCGATGTCCAGTCCTTCCTCGTCCGCCTCCAGCGTCAGCACCACCCGCCGCGGGGGAGGGGCGTCGGCAGCAGCATCAATCGCGTTGTCCAGCAGGTTGCCCAGGATCGTCACCAGGTCCTGGACGGCCACCCCGGGTGCGGCGCCCGAGCCGAGGGTGGAAACATCCAGCTGGACGCCGCGCTCGTGGGCCTCGGCCACCTTGCCCATGACCAGGGCTCCCACCACCGGTTCATCAATCGAGCTCACCATGTCGTCCGTCAGCTGCTGGCTCAGGGCCAGGTCCTGGGTGGCGAAATCGAGGGCTTCGCCCGTCCGGCCAAGCTCCAGGAGCGAGACCATGGTGTGGAGCCGGTTGGCGTGTTCATGGGTCTGGGCCCGCAGCGCATCCGAAAGGGTCCGCATGGTCTGCAGCTCGTTGCCCAGTGCCTCGATTTCCGTCCGGTCCCGGAGCGTGGCCACTGTTCCATACACGGGGACCTTCCCCCGCGCCCCAGGGGACTCGGGCCCCCTGGCCGGGCCCTGGTTGACCACCAGCACGCGGGAACCGGTCAGCACCATCTCGTCCTTGGTGGTGCGCCCCGAATCGAACAGGCTGCGCAGCTCGCTGTCCAGGGGGAGGTCTGCCAGGGATGGGGGCCGCGTGGGATCGTTGCTGCCCGTTTCGGCGAGGCCCAGCAGTTCGGCAGCCTGGTCGTTGTACATCACCACGCGCTTCTTGGCATCGATGAGGATCAGCCCTTCGCGCACCGAGTGCAGCACTGATTCGTAGTAGGTGAACAACTGCGCCAGCTGTTCGGGCCCCCAGCCGCGCGTCACTCGCCGCAGATACCTGCCCAGCAGCCACGACGCCAGGGATCCGCCCACCAGCAGGGCGATGCCGACGGCCAGCAGGACCGGCAGGCGGCCGGTGAAGGCCACGTCGACGCTGCGGACGGTGACACCCGCCGCCACCAGCGCCTTCACGGTCCCTTGGGCGTCCTTGACCGGAACGATGGTCCGGACCGAGGGGCCCAGGGTGCCGGCGGTGACTTCGGTGAAGGCCCGGCCCTGCAATGCAGCGTCGATGGAGCCGATGTACGGGTGGCCCAGTTCCTCGTCCCGCGGGTGTGTCCAGCGGGTCCGGTCAGGAGCCATGATGGTGATGAAGTCGATGTGGGCGGCGCTGGTGACGTCCTTGGCGTAAGGCTGCAGCAGGGCGGACGGGTCCGGCGTGGCGGCGGCCTGGAGCACCAGGGGATTGGCGGCGATGGAGGCAGCCACTCCTTCCATGCGGCGCCCCGCCTCGTCATACGTACGGTCCCGGGCGTCCACGTAGGCCGCAGTCCCCACAATGGCGATGAAGGATACGACGATCAGCAGGTTCGCCAGGAAGAGCCGGCGGGCGATACTCCAGCGGTGGATCATGCCTGCCTCCTTCAGAACCCCGGGGGTGCCGCGACCAATATGAACGCAACGGTGAGCTGGATCACGGGGTGCCCAATGATGGATATCACATTGCACGGACGTGTTGAGCCCAGAGACTGCGCCGCAGCGTCTATCAGAATATCCACAAGGAGACACATCATGGCTTCTCAACGAGGAGAGTCGCTCGAGACCGCGACGCCGCGGCGCAAGGGACTGGACAAGTCCCACTACCTTTACATTGCCGTTATCGCCGCCGTCGTCCTCGGCGCGGTTGTCGGCCTGCTCTTCCCGGAGGTGGGCAAGTCCCTCAAGCCCCTGGGAGACGGGTTCGTCAAGCTCATCAAGATGATGATTGCCCCGGTCATCTTCTGCACGATTGTCCTGGGCATCGGATCCATTGCCAAGGCAGCCACCGTCGGCAAGGTGGGCGGCCTCGCACTGGGCTACTTCATCATCATGTCCACCTTCGCGCTGGCCATCGGCCTCGTGGTGGGCAACCTGATCCACCCCGGCGAAGGCCTGAAGCTGACGCCCTACGACCCCAACAAGAAGGCCGCCACTGACAGCACCGTGGACTTCCTGATGGGCATCATCCCGGGTGACATCCCCGTCCTGCCCACCCTGCTGGCCGCCATCCTGGTGGGCTTCGCCCTGCAGAAGATGGGCACGCAGGGGACCCCCATCCTCAAGGCCATCGGCCACGCCCAGGGCCTCGTTTTCCGCATCCTCATCATGATCATGTGGCTGGCTCCGATTGGTGCCTTCGGTGCCATCGCCGCCGTCGTCGGCGCAACCGGCGTCCAGGCCATCGTGAGCATGTTCACGCTGATGATCGCCTTCTACATCACCTGCGCACTGTTCATCGTGGTCATCCTGGGCGGCCTCCTCCAGGTCGTTGCCGGAGTGAACATCTTCAAGCTGATGAAGTACCTGGCCCGCGAGTACCTCATCATCTTCTCCACCTCCTCCTCCGAAGCGGCGCTGCCCCGCCTGATCGCCAAGATGGAACACCTCGGCGTCTCCAAGCCCGTCGTGGGCGTCACCGTTCCCACGGGCTACTCCTTCAACCTGGACGGAACCGCCATCTACCTGACCATGGCGTCCCTCTTCGTTGCCAACGCCATGGGAACCCCGCTGGACCTCGGCGCCCAGATCTCCCTGCTGGTCTTCATGATCATCGCCTCCAAGGGTGCCGCCGGCGTCACCGGCGCCGGCCTGGCCACCCTCGCAGCAGGCCTGCAGGCACACCGTCCCGAGCTGCTGGGCGGCGTGGGCATGATCGTGGGAATCGACCGCTTCATGTCCGAGGCCCGCGCCCTGACCAACTTCACCGGCAACGCAGTGGCCACGGTCCTGGTGGGCACCTGGGTCAAGGAGATCGACGGCGGCCAGGTTGCCCGCGTCCTCTCCGGCGAAGTCCCCTTCGACGAGCAGACCATGATCGCCGGCCACGGCGAGATGGCACCGAAGGAAGAAGGCGCCCGCGAGGCCGCCAAGGCCTAGCCTCTGTCCCATAAGAGACGTGAAACCGCCCCTGCAGCCCTGCTGCGGGGGCGGTTTTTCGTTGCCCTGCAGTGCAACCTTCGACCTCAGCTAGAGGGTCAAGGCTCAACATTCGCGGAAAGTCAAGTTCCGTCGAATACCGTGTCGGGCGCTGTAACCTAGGGAGCAGAACGAACGGCGCTGGTCAGCCAGCGGCAGGAAATCACCGTCATCGAAAGTGTGGACAGATACGTGAGCAGCGAACAGGGTTCAGCAACTCTGGAGGGCACGGAATTCGACCTGGAAAACGCGGTGATGGGCCCCACGGGTCGCCCATACCGCGAGTTCCCGGAACCCGCGCCGCTGTCCTCCCACGGTCCGGCCCGCGTCATCGCCATGGTCAACCAGAAGGGCGGCGTCGGGAAGACCACCTCCACCATCAACCTGGCCGCGGCACTCGCCGAATACGGCCGGCGTGTCCTGCTGGTGGACTTCGACCCCCAGGGTGCGCTGTCGGCGGGCCTGGGCGTCAACCCGCACGAACTCGACCTCACCGTGTACAACGTCCTGATGGACCGCAAGGTGGACATCCGCGACGCCATCCACCAGACCGGTGTCGAGAACGTCGACCTGCTGCCGGCCAACATCGACCTCTCCGCGGCGGAAGTGCAGCTGGTGAACGAGGTGGCGCGCGAACAGGTCCTGGACCGTGCGCTGAAGAAGGTCGAAGACGACTACGACGTCGTCCTCATCGACTGCCAGCCGTCCCTGGGCCTCCTGACCGTCAACGCCCTCACCGCGGCCCACGGCGTCATCATCCCGCTCATTTGCGAGTTCTTCGCGCTCCGCGCCGTGGCCCTCCTCGTTGAGACCATCGACAAGGTCCAGGACAGGCTGAACCCGCGGCTGCAGGTGGACGGCGTGCTGGCCACCATGTACGACGCACGCACGCTGCACAGCCGCGAAGTGATCACCCGGCTGGTGGAGGCGTTCGGTGACAAAGTCTTTGAAACCGTCATCAAGCGCTCCATCAAGTTCGCGGATGCCACCGTGGCTGCGGAGCCCATCACCAGCTACGCCGGAAACCACGTGGGTGCTGACGCCTACCGCCGGCTGGCCAAGGAGCTGATCTCCCGCGGCGGCGCACCCTAAGCACGCCGTGGCCGAGACCAAACCCGGCTTCGAGGTGCGGCTGGCCAACTTCACGGGTCCGTTCGACCTCCTCCTGGGACTGATCGCCAAGCACCAGCTGGACATCACCGAAGTTGCCATCGCCACGGTCACCGATGAGTTCATCAAGTACATCCGCAAGCTGCAGGAGCTCGGTGAAGAATGGGCCCTGGACGAGGCCAGCGAGTTCCTGGTGATTGCCGCCACCCTGCTTGACCTCAAGGCAGCACGGCTCCTCCCGGCCGGAGAAGTCGAGGACGACGAGGACATCGCCCTGCTGGAAGCGCGGGACCTCCTGTTTGCCCGGCTGCTCCAGTACAAGGCCTTCAAGCAGGTGGCAGGCATCATGGGCGAAACCCTGCACCAGGAAGGCCGCCGCTTTCCACGGCAGGTGGCACTCGAGGAACATTTCGCAGCCATGCTCCCCGAGCTCGTCTGGAAACATACGCCCCGGCAGTTCGCTGCACTGGCAGAAGCCGCGCTTCGGCCCAAGGCGCCGGCGCAGCCACCACAGGTTGCCCTCGGCCACCTGCACGGCGGCAATGTCAGCGTCAAGGAGCAGGCCGAAGTGCTGGGCCTCAGGCTCCAGCAGGAGTCACCCCTGACATTCCGTTCCCTGATTGCCGACGCCGAGTCCACCCTGGTGGTGGTGGCCCGGTTCCTGGCCCTGCTGGAGTTGTTCCGGGACCGGGCTGTCTCGTTCGACCAGCTCTCCCCGCTGGCGGACCTTGCCATCCACTGGACGGCCGACCGCCGGGACTGGTCGGCGGAAAACCTAAGCGAAGAATTCGAGGAGCAACTGTGAACCCGCAGGAGGATACGCAGCCGCAGCAGACGCGGTGGCAGGACGACGCCGGCCACGGCCCCGCCTTCGCCGACCTTCCCGGCGGCGCCAAGGCTGCCCTGGAAGCCGTCCTCATGGTTTTGGACGAACCGGCCACGGAGGAGGAGCTGGCGGCAGGGGTGGGGCTAACGGTGGACTCGGTCCGCTCTCTGCTGGCAGAACTGCAGCGCGATTATAACGGCTATACTGTTAAAGCCCCGGAGGTGGAGAGTGCCAGCAGCGCTGGTATCGGTTCCAGTCCCCGGGGTTTTGAATTGCGGAACATCGCCGGTGGCTGGCGCATCTACTCCCGCACGGAATTTGCCGACATTGTGGGCAAGTACGTGCTTGAGGGGCAGACTGCCAGGCTCACCCAGGCGGCGTTGGAAACACTGGCGGTCATCGCGTACCGCCAGCCCGTTTCCCGGGCGCGCGTGTCTGCAATTCGCGGGGTCAATGTTGACTCTGTCGTACGGACGCTGGCCCAGCGCGGGCTGATCGAGGACGCGGGAACAGATCCCGAGTCCGGCGCAATCCTCTACCGGACTACCTCGTATTTCCTCGAACGGATGGGAATCAGTTCAGTGGAGGACCTGCCCCAACTGTCGCCGCACCTTCCGGGGCTCGACGGGATCGCAGAGTTCTACGACGCCGGGACGATGTAGGCAGGACACCCCTGCCCGCAACAGTCCATCCAGCACGGTTATTTATCAGGGCAGACGAAGTCTGCGCGGCTGGCTAAGGTTGTCCTTGGACATCTCAGCCGGCCAATACACATTTGAAGGACGGGTCATGACACAGGCGGGACGCCAGGGTTCACCACGTAACGGTTCGGGACGCGGCGGGAACGAACGCAACAGTTCACAGCGCAACCCGGCACAGGGCGGCAGCTTCAGCGGGGGCTCCCGCGGCGGAGCAGGCAAGCGATCCTCCGGATTCGGCGGGGACCGCCCGCACCGCGCGCCCAAGCCGCGCGAAGAGCGCTTCATCGACCCCGACCTCGCGGGGGACCAGCAGGGACGCGGAGCCGAGCCCGCCAGGGGTGCCAAGCCGTCGTCGCGCAAGCCCGCGGCCCGCAAGCCCGGTGCCGGGAAAGCCCCCGGAACCCCCGGTGCGCTCAAGCCCAAGCCGCGAACGGGCGCTCCCGGAGCAGCCGCTTCCCGTGCTTTCGGCAGCGAACGCTTTGGCCAGAACCTGGGGCCGGTCCGCAAGCCTGCACGGAAGAAGGGTCCCCGGGGCAACGTTCCCCAGTCCGAACTCCACGATGCCGACGGCGTGCGCCTCCAGAAGGTGATGGCCTCCGCAGGAGTCGCCTCCCGGCGCGTCTGCGAAGAGATGATCGCCGAGGGCCGTGTCGAAGTTGACGGCCAGGTAGTCACCGAACTCGGTGTCCGCGTAGACCCCAAGACTGCCGTAATCCACGTTGACGGCCTGCGGATCCAGCTGGACGAAAACCTGGTCTACATGGTCTTCAACAAGCCCAAGGGCGTGGTGTCCACCATGGAGGACCCCGAGGGCCGGCCCTGCATCAGCGACTTCCTGAAGAACAACAAGAACACCGGCGAACGCCTCTTCCACGTTGGCCGGCTCGACGTCGCCACCGAAGGCCTGCTGCTGCTGACCAACGACGGCGAACTCGCCAACCGGCTCACTCACCCCTCCTACGAGGTTCCCAAGACCTACCTGGTGCAGGTGCGCGGACCGTTCCCGCAGGGCGTTGGCGCCCAGTTGAAGGCCGGCGTCGAGCTGGAGGACGGCTTCGCTTCCGTTGACTCCTTCCGCCTGGTGGACTCAACCCCGGGCCATGTGCTGATCGAGGTTGTACTCCACTCCGGCAAGAACCGCATTGTCCGGCGCCTCTTCGACGCCGTTGGCTTCCCGGTCCAGCGGCTGGTCCGCGTCAAGGTGGGCCCCATCGGGCTCGGCGACCAGCGCCAGGGCAGCATCCGCAACCTGGGCAAGCAGGAAGTCGGCCACCTGCTGGCATCCGTAGGGCTCTGAGGCATGTCCGCGTTCAAAAGCCAGGGCCGCGGCCACCTGGATGGCCCGGTGGTGGTCATCGGCACCGGGCTGCTGGGCACCAGCATTGGGCTGGGCCTGCGGGGGCGCGGCGTACCCGTGTTCCTCTCGGACCCGTCGCCCACCAACCAGGCGGTGGCCGTGGACATCGGTGCCGGCCGCCCGCTGCCGGAACTGGGCGATGCAGCGCCGCAGCTGGTGGTGGTGGCCGCCCCGCCGGACGTCACGGCCGACGTCGTCCTTGCCGCGCTGTCCAACTACCCGGACGCTGTGGTCATCGACATCGCCAGCGTGAAGGCGGGCATCCTGGCCCGGCTGCGGGAATCGGGCGTCGACCTTTCCCGCTACGTGGGGACCCACCCCATGGCGGGCCGCGAAAAGTCCGGCCCCGTAGCGGCGCGCGGTGAGCTCTTCACGTCCATGCCCTGGGTGCTCTGCCCCTCCGAGGAAACGTCCGGTGGCGCCCTGCAGGTGGCCCGCTCGCTCGCCTCGGACCTGGGGGCCGTCGTCTCGCAGTTCACGGCGGACGAACACGACGAAGCCGTGGCACTGGTCTCGCACCTGCCCCAGGTGATGTCCTCACTGCTGGCCAGCCGGCTGCAGGGAACTCCTCTGCACGCGTTGTCCCTGGCAGGCAACGGACTGCGTGACGTCACCAGGATCGCGGCCAGCGACCCCACCCTGTGGGTCCAGATCCTCGGCGGCAACGCGGACAAGGTGGTGGAGATCCTCTACGGTGTCCGGGACGACCTGAACCGGTTGATTGGAACCCTGGAGAACCCCACCGCACCCGGGGCCCGGCTGGACCTCGCGCAGCTGATCAGCGAGGGCAACGCCGGCCAGGCGCGGATCCCCGGGAAACACGGTGGTCCGCCGCAGGCTTATGCATGGCTTACCGTCCTGGTGGATGACAAGCCTGGCCAGATCGCCCGGCTGCTCACCGAGATCGGGGAGATCGGCGTCAACCTGGAGGACATGCGGCTTGACCACTCGTCAGGCCAAAACGTGGGTATGGTGGAAATCTCCGTGTTGCCGAACAAGCACGACCACTTGATCGAAGCTCTCAACGACCGCGGATGGCGGGTACTTCAGTAATGACACAGGAACTCCTCGAATCCATGCGCGCCCTGCGCATCGGCCGGCCGCTGGTGGTTGCCATCGATGGGCCTTCAGGCTCCGGAAAATCCAGCGTGAGCAAGGAAGTTGCGCGCAGGCTCCGGCTGGCCTACCTGGACACCGGCGCCATGTACCGTGCCCTGACCTGGTACTGCGTGACCGAAGGCATCGACCTTGAGGACGGCGCGGCGGTGGAACAGGCATCCAGGGACTTCGTCCTGGAACTGAGCACCAGTCCCATGGAGGAATATGTCCGGGTGGGCGGCGTGGACGTCACGGACGCCATCCGTGAGCCGGCCATCTCCTCCGCCGTCAGTGCCGTCGCCACCACCCTGGGCGCCCGGACCGAACTGATCCGGCGGCAGCGGGACCTGATCGAAAAGCACCACCGCCGGATGGTGGTGGAAGGCAGGGACATCACCACCGTCGTCGCGCCCGGGGCCGAGGTGCGCATGCTCCTCACCGCCAGCGAGGAAGCCCGCCTGCGCCGGCGGGGCATCCAGCTGGGCGGTACTCAGAACGCCGAGCAACTGGCAGCCCAGGTCACGCACCGCGATGCCAAGGACTCCACCGTGGTGAACTTCACGCAAGCCGCTTCCGGGGTGGTGACGCTGGACTCCTCGGACCTCGACTTCGAACAGACCGTGGATGCCGCCCTCGTCATCGTCACCAAGGTCCTGAACCGTGACTGACGCCGGGCCCGGCCTGCCGTCCGGGCTGACCACGGCATGGAGCAGGCCGGTGGGCTGGATCCTTGACCACCTGGTCTACCGGACCACCGTGACCGGCAGGACCAATGTCCCCACCGGCGGACCGGTGATCTTCGCAGGCAACCACATCAGCTTCCTTGACGGGCCGGTGATGTTTGGCGCCGCGCCGCGTCCGATGCACATCCTGGTGAAGCAGGAGATGTTCAAAGGTTTCCTGGGCCGCGTGCTCACCGCGTCCGGGCAGCTGCCCGTGGACCGCCGCGGTGACCGAGCAGCGCTGCAGCGCTGCAAGGACGTGCTCGACGCCGGGCGCTGCGTAGGGATTCTTCCGGAAGGGACCCGGGGGAGCGGCGCAGCCGCGGACATCAACGGGGGCGTGGCCTGGCTGGCGCTGAATTCCGGAGCCCCCGTGGTGCCGGTAGCCATCCTGGGCACCCGCCAGGGCGATGAGCACCTGGACTTCGTCCCACGGCCCGGTCGGCGCTTCCACGTCAGCTTCGGGTCAGCCCTGACCCTGGCCCGCAGGGCCGGGGAAACCGGCCGTGCTTCAATGGACAGGGCCGCGCAGGACATCCGTGCAGCGCTGGCAGGGCACGTCCAGGACACCATCCAACTCAGCGGGCAGACCCTGCCCTTCGCTGACCACAAAGACTTGACAGCAGTAGCCGGGGACGCCGGCAGATGACCACTAAGGACAGTGCAATGAGCGACACCACCCAGGCTTCCGGGCACTCCGGCGCCGACGACGAATACACCCCCACCGGCACCGACCAGGTTGCAGAGCGCCTGGCGGCGATTGGGGACGACGAGGCCGAGCTCCGCGCCGCCTCCCTCCGGGCCGGCCTGGAGGACTACGAGCTGGACGAGGACGACGCCGCCCTGCTGAGCGGCGAGTACGGGGACGAGGACCTCGAAGGTCCCCTCAAGCTGGACCCCGTCCTGGCCATTATCGGACGTCCGAACGTGGGCAAGTCCACCCTGGTGAACCGTATCCTGGGCCGCCGCGAAGCGGTCGTGGAGGATACTCCCGGCGTAACCCGCGACCGCGTGATGTACTCCGCGAACTGGAACGGACGCAACTTCACCCTGGTGGACACCGGGGGATGGGAACACGACGCCCGCGGCATCCACGCCAGGGTCGCGGAGCAGGCCGAGATGGCCGTGGAACTCGCTGACGCCGTCCTG